>NZ_JEMA01000592.1 GCF_001589285.1 Sorangium cellulosum
GGCGCAGCGCGGGGGCTGGATCAGCGGGCGGGGAGGGGCACGGCGGCGAACTGGACGACCTTGCCGCGCCGCACCTTGAGGAGCGCGACCGACCCGTCCTTGACCTTGGCGATGGCCGCGCGGAGGCCGGCCACGTCCTTGACCGGGGCGCCGTTGATCTCGAGGATCACGTCGCCCACCTGGATCTCCTGCACGTTGATGCCCGGCGCGAACCCGTCGACCCGCACCCCGCCGCCGGCCGCGTCGGAGACCTGGATGCCGAGCTTCTCGGCGCTCTGCTGTCGATCGGGCCGGGCGCCCTGCGTCGGCCGCGGGCGGCTCGCCGCGTCGCCCTCCTCGTCCTGGAGCGCGTCCAGCCTGGCCACGACCTCGTGCCGCTTCTCGGCGCGCACGACGGTCACCTTGATCTCGGAGCCGGGCGCGTTGCGCGCGACGTTACGCCGCAGCTCCTCGGCGTGGACGATCGGGACGCCGTTGACCTCGACGATCACGTCGCCCGCCTTGATGCCGGCGCGCGCGGCGGCGCCGCCCGGCTCGAGCTCGGCGACGAGGGCGCCCCGCGGCGAGTCCAGCTTGAGCGCCGCGGCGAGGTCGCGCGTGACGGGCTGGAACAGCAGGCCGAGCTTGCCGCGCTCGACGAACCCCTTCTCGCGGAGCTGCGGGAGCACGTCCTTCAGCGCGTCGATCGGGATCGCGAACCCGATGCCGTTCGCGCCCGCGCGGATCGCTGTGTTGATGCCCACGACCTCGCCCCGCCAGTTGAACAGCGGCCCGCCGCTGTTGCCCGGGTTGATCGAGGCGTCGGTCTGGATGAAGTCGTCGTAGGGCCCCGCGCCGATCGCCCGCGCCTTCGCGCTCACGATGCCGAGCGTGACCGTGTGGCCGAGCCCGAACGGGTTGCCGACCGCGAGCACGTGCTCGCCGACCCGGAGCTGCTCGCTCGTCCCGAGCGGCGCCACGGGCAAGCCGCTCGCCCCCTTCAGGCGCAGGAGCGCGAGGTCGAGCTTGGGATCGCGGCCGACGACCTCGGCCTCGAACTCCCGCTCGTCGGCGAGCCGGACGCGGACGCCGGACGCCTCGTGAATGACGTGCTCGTTCGTCACCACGTAGCCGCTCGGGTCGATGATGAAGCCGGTTCCGAGCGCGGTCTGCGTGGGTCGCGGACCGCCGCGCGGGGCGCCGCGGCCGCCCTGGGGGCCGAAGAAGAACTCGAAGGGATCGAGCCCCTCGCGGCCCGAGGACTCATGGGTCGTCGTGATGTTGACGACCATGGGCCTGACCCGCTCGGAGAGCGCGGCGACGTCGAAGGTGGCCGGCACCGGCGCCGGCGCCGGCGGGAGCGTGACGGTCGACACGGGCGGCGCCGCGTCGGGCGCCGCGACGGCCGCGGCCTGGGTGGAGGGAGGCGTGGCGTGAGCCTGTTGACCGCACCCGCCGAGCGAGAGCGCCGCCATCGAGAGCAGCGCGAGGACCGAAGCGCGGGAGCGAGAGGAAACCGCTTGAATCATGGAATCTCCGTCGGGCATTCGAAGGGGTCCCGTACTTGCGTCGGCGAACAGGGGACGCACGGCGTTCATTCCGCCGCAGAAATAACGTCAACCCGCCCGCTGACAAGGTCGGGGGGCGCCGCGCGCCGTCCCTGGCGGCGCGACCGCCGGCGACGGCGCCCGTCGAGATTTGAGCCGCGGGCTCGGCAGGGCTGCTAGGGTGCGCGCTCCTGGAGGCGAGCGATGCAGAGCGACGAGGGCCGATTGCGAGAGCGCAAGATCGGGTTTCTTGGCGGTGGGAACATGGCAGAGGCGCTCATCCGAGGCCTGCTCCAGGGGGGCGCCGTGGGCGCGGGGCAGATCCGGGCGAGCGATCTCAAGGGCCAGCGGCTCGCGTTTCTACACGAGCGCTACGGCATCGAGACAACCGAGGACAACGACGCGCTCTGCCGGTGGGCTGACGTCCTGGTCATCGCCGTCAAGCCGCAGATCGTCGATCGCATCCTCGCCCCCATCTCGGCGGGGCTCGGCGGCAACGACGTCGTCATCTCGATCGCGGCCGGCGTGCCGATCGACGCCCTCGAGGCGCGCCTGCCGCAAGGCGCGCGCGTCATCCGCAGCATGCCGAACACCGCCGCCATCGCGCTCGCCGGCGCCACGGCGATCGCGGCCGGGAGCCACGCGACGAGCGACGACGTCGAGATCGCGCGGATCCTGTTCCAGGCGGTCGGCCGCGTTGTCGTGCTCGACGAGTCGCTGCTCGACGCGGTGACCGGCCTCTCGGGCAGCGGCCCCGCCTACGTCATGCTGATGATCGAGGCGCTCGCCGACGGCGGCGTGAAGGTCGGCCTCGGCCGGGACGCCGCGCTGCTGCTCGCGGCGCAGACGGTGTACGGCGCCGCCAAGCTCCAGCTCGAGACAGGCGAGCACCCCGGCCGCCTGAAGGACATGGTGACGAGCCCCGGCGGTACGGCGATCGCCGGCCTCCACACGCTGGAGGCCGGCGGCCTCCGGCGCACGCTCATCGACGCTGTCGAGGCCGCGTCCAATCGCTCCGCCGAGCTGGGCGCCCAGATGGCGCAAAAGCTCCGCCGTACCTGACGCGAAGAGCGCACCACGCCAGAGGCGCGCCCTCGCCGGGCGTCGAGGACCGCGCCGTCGGATAGGGGCGCCTCGCGACGCGCCCGGGGCGTGGCCGGGCGAATTGCCCCAGATGTCACAGAACGCCCCGAGAGAGAGCGACCGGTCCAGCGCAATGAGCCGGCGCGGCCGGCGGGATGTCTCCACCCGGCCGCCGTCTCCGCGGGCCCAGCGCCGCCCGCTGGCGCCGAGCACCGCCAGGCCCGCCCAGAGCGGCTCCAGCAGCGCCGGCCCCGGCGCCACGCGCAGGTGTTGGCGATCGGCCTGCGCTTCGCTATGTTCGCCGCGTCGCAGCGGGACAGGCGATCGCCGGCGGCCGGGGAAACCCGGGCGCGGGAGGAAAGTCCGAGCTCCGCAGGGCAGGGTGCCGGGTAACGCCCGGTGAGAGCGATCTCGAGGAAAGTGCCACAGAGAACAGACCGCCGCGCCGCGCGCCTCGCGAGGGCGAGGAGCCCCCTGCCCGCAAGGGCAGCGCTCCGAGCCGCCGCCGGCGCGCCGCGCGGCAAGGGTGAAACGGCGGGGTAAGAGCCCACCGCGCCCTTGGCAACAAGGGCGGCACGGCAAACCCCACCTGGAGCAAGGCCGCGTAGGGAGGCGTCCACGACGGCGACAGCCGTCGCGGCAAGGGCTGCCCGCCCCAGGCCTCCGGGTTGGCTGCTTGAGGCGCGCGGCGACGCGCGTCCTAGAGGAATGATCGCCGGCGCGAGGGGGGCGACCCCCCGCGCAACAGAACTCGGCTTACGTCCCCTGCGACCACGGAGCCCCGCCCCGGCGGGGCTCCGTGCTTTTGTGCTCGATGAGCGCTCACGTGTGGCAAGGCGCTACGCGGCCAGCGGCTGGAGCCGGTCGCGCAGCTTCTTCTTGGCGCGCGCCTCGAGCTGCCGAGCCCGCTCGCGCGATACGCCCAGGCGACGCCCGATCTCGGCGAGCGAGAGCTCTTCCTCCGGGTCCGCCATCATCCGGGTCTCGACGATGTACCGCTCGCGCGGGTCGAGGTTCTCCACCGCCTGCGTGAGCCGCTCGCGGAGCAGCGCCCCCTCCTCCGCGCGCGAGAAGCGCTCCTCCTGGTCCTGGTCGTCCGCCGGCAGGGTGTCGACAAGCGACCGGGCGCCGTCCTCGAACACCTTGGTGTCGAGCGAGACGTCCCGGGCTTCCAGCCGGTGGGCCATCTCCAGCACCTTCTCCGCGGGCGCGCCGAACTTCTCGGCCAGCAGGCGATCGCCCTCCTCCCCCTCGCCGACGAGGCCGGCGATACGTGCCCGCTCCCGGCGGAGCCGGAAGAACATCTTCGAGCGGAGCGGGCCCGAGCCCACGCCCACCAGGCTCCAGGAGTGGATGACGTGGTTCAGGATGTACGCCCGGATCCAGTAGGCCGCGTAGGTCACGAAGCGATTTCCGCGATCGGGGTCGTACTTGCGGATCGCATGGACGATCCCGAAGTTCCCCTCGGCGATGAGGTCGGAGAGAGGGATTCCGTAACGCCGGTAGCTGATCGCGATCGAGACAACATGCCTCAGGTTCGCGAGCGCGAGCGCGGCCGCGGCCTGCTCGTCGCCGTGGTCCCGCCACCGTCGAGCGAGCTCGACCTCTTCCTCGCGCGACAGCTCCGGGATCTGCCGAACATGCGTGATGTAGCGCGAAACCGCGCTGGCCTGATCTCGGGACGTTTGCACAGGGTTTCCTTCGAGGTCCGACGACCCCGGTTCGATTGATGAGGCCGGCCTGCGCCGGGCCTCGACTCCTGCTCTCGAGGCCGCCTTGCGGCGGACCTCGATCGCGTTGATCGCTCCGCCGGCACTTGCCGACGGCGCGGTTGGTTCGAGATTCAGAAGGGAGCAGCCCACCAAGGCTGCGATGCAGTTGGCATGCCGCCCCGGGCGGGCAGCTTGTGCACCATGGCGCGAACCCCTGGCGCACGACGGCTCCGGCTCGCCCGCGCGAGCACGGAAGCAAAGAGGATGCGCCAGAGAGTCGGGAAGGTCTGGATGCTCCGGGCGGAAGCGCTCAGGCTGCCCGTGTGCATCTCACGTCACCCGCTCCGGCGAGGGCCGGAGCGAGCCAGGACGGAAGCGAGGTTCCGGGGAGGAGCGAGCCGGATCAGACGGAGAACGACGAGCCGCAACCGCAGGTGCTCTTCACCGTCGGGTTGCTGAACTTGAAGCCCGAGCCGTGGAGGCCTTCCACGTAGTCAATCTCGGTCCCGTCGAGGTACTGGAAGCTCAACGGGTCGATGTAGAGCTTGATTCCACGGTCCTCGAACTCCTCATCGAACTCGGTGGGCTTGTCCTCGAAGTAGAGGTCGTACGAGAAGCCTGCGCATCCGCCTCCCACGACGCGCAAGCGCAACCCCTGCCCCAGCAGCTCCTCCGCTGTCGCGATCTCCATCACCTTCTCGGCTGCCTTCTCTGTGATCGTGATCATCCTGAATCTCCTCTGCGTGCTTTGTCCGGCGGGGGACGGCGGGTTCTTTCCCGAAGGGCGCTCGCCCCGCGGGTCGAAGGTCGACCCTGCGTGAGCCCGGCCGGCCGTGCCCTGGGGTGGGGTGCTCAGGGCTAGCCAAAGATACGCACCTCCAGCGATATCCGCCAGTGCCTCAGCCGCCACGGCGTCCGGCAAGGCCCGGATCAGCGGTCCGGCGTGGCGAAGGCCCGGGTCGGGCGCGGCCAGGCCACCGGCCCGGCGCGACGAGGCCGCCCGATCCGCTCGCCCCCGCGTGGAGCAGCCGCCCCTTGCCCGGCCGACGCCAGGGCTTGACGCGCGGGAGCGGGACCGCCAGTCTCCAATCCTACCATCCGGATTGAGAGATATATTTGCCGCTCGCCGGGGTGGACCCGGATCGCGCAGCCCGCCCCGCAGGACGGCGGCTCCGCGGCCGGAGCCCCCACGGGCAAGAGGCACAGGAGACGAGCAGAGCCATGAACGGAAGCGAACGCCCCGCGCGCATCGAAGAGATCCTCGACACCCGGATCCTGTGCCTCGACGGGGCGATGGGCACGATGATCCAGCGCTACCGCCTGGGCGAGGCCGACTACCGCGGCGAGCGCTTCCGCGACCACGCGATCGACCTCAAGGGCAACAGCGATCTGCTCGTGCTGACGAGGCCGGACGTCATCGCCGAGATCCACGGCGCGTACCTCGAGGCGGGCGCCGACATCATCGAGACGAACACCTTCACCGGCACCTCGATCGCCCAGGCCGACTACCGCCTGGAGTCGCTCGCCTACGAGATCAACCTGACCGCGGCGCAGATCGCGCGGAAGGCGGCCGACGCGTGGACGGCGCGCACGCACGACAAGCCGCGCTTCGTGGCGGGGTCGATCGGGCCGACGCCGAAGACGCTCTCGATCTCGCCGAGCGTGAACGACCCGTCGTTCCGCGCTGTCACGTTCGACGAGCTGGCGCGGGCGTTCGCCGAGCAGGTGCGCGGGCTCGTCGACGGGGGGGTCGACGTGCTCCTCGCCGAGACGTTCCTCGACACGCTCAACCTGAAGGCGTGCCTCGTCGCGATCGAGGAGGTCTTCGCGGAGAAGGGGCGGCGCCTGCCGATCATGCTCAGCGTGACGATCACCGACAGGAGCGGCAGGACGCTCGCAGGCCAGACGATCGACGCGTTCTGGACGAGCGTGGAGCACGCGAGCCCGCTCAGCGTGGGCCTCAACTGCGCCCTCGGCGCGAGCGACATGCGGCCCTACCTCGTGGACCTCGCGAAGCTCGCGCGGGCGCGGGTGAGCTGCTACCCGAACGCGGGCCTGCCCAACGCGTTCGGCGAGTACGACGAGCTCCCGGAGACAACGTCGCGGCAGCTCGCGGAGTTCGCGGAGGGCGGGCTCGTGAACATCGTCGGCGGCTGCTGCGGGACGACGCCGGACCACATCCGCGCGATCGCCCGGGCGACGGCGAGGCTCAGGCCGCGGCAGGTGCCCGCGGAGCGCGACGGCTTCGGGCGCTTCAGCGGCCTGGAGACGCTCGTCATCCGGCCCGACACGAACTTCCTGATGATCGGCGAGCGGACGAACGTGACGGGCTCGGCCCGGTTCATGGAGCTCATCAAGAGGGGCGACTTCACGACCGCGCTGGAGGTGGCGCTCGATCAGGTGCGCGGCGGGGCGAACATCCTCGACGTCAACATGGACGAGGGCATGCTCGACTCCGAGCAGGCGATGACGACGTTCCTGAACCTCATCGCCACCGAGCCCGAGATCGCCCGCATCCCGATCATGGTCGACAGCTCGAAGTGGTCGGTCATCGAGGCGGGGCTCAAGTGCATCCAGGGCAAGGGGATCGTCAACTCGATCAGCCTCAAGGAGGGGCCGGAGGACTTCCTCAAGAAGGCGCGCACCGTCCGGCGCTACGGGGCGGGCGTCGTTGTGATGGCGTTCGACGAGGTCGGCCAGGCCGAGACGGTGGAGCGGAAGGTCTCGATCTGCCAGCGCGCCTACGAGCTCCTCACCGAGGAGGTCGGCTTCGACGCGCAGGACATCATCTTCGACCCGAACATCCTCGCGATCGCGACAGGCATCGAGGAGCACAACGAGTTTGCCAGGAACTTCATCGAGGCGACGCGGATCATCAAGGCGACCTGCCCGGGGGCGCGCGTGAGCGGCGGCGTGTCGAACCTGTCGTTCTCGTTCCGCGGGAACAACGTCGTCCGCGAGGCGATGCACTCGGCCTTCCTCTACCACGCGATCCGCGCCGGCATGGACATGGGCATCGTGAACGCGGGGCAGCTCGCGGTCTACGAGGACATCCCGAAGGACCTGCTCGAGCGGGTCGAGGACGTCATCTTCAACCGGCGCCCGGACGCGACCGAGCGGCTCGTCGAGTTCGCCGAGCAGGTGAAGGGCAAGGGGAAGAAGAAGGAGCTCGACCTCGCCTGGCGCGAGGGCCCGGTCGAGGCGCGGCTGTCGCACGCGCTCGTGAAGGGGCTCGTCGACTTCATCGAGGCGGACGTGGAGGAGGCGCGGAAGAAGTACGACAAGCCGCTCTCCATCATCGAGGGGCCGCTGATGGACGGGATGAAGATCGTCGGCGAGCTGTTCGGCGCCGGGAAGATGTTCCTCCCGCAGGTGGTGAAGAGCGCCCGGGTGATGAAGCGGGCGGTCGCGTACCTCATGCCGTTCATGGAGGCCGAGAGGGCCGCGGGCGCCTCGTCGTCGCACGGGAAGGTCGTGATGGCGACCGTGAAGGGCGACGTCCACGACATCGGCAAGAACATCGTGGGCGTGGTGCTCGGGTGCAACAACTACGAGGTGATCGACCTCGGCGTGATGGTGCCCCAGGACAGGATCCTGGAGACCGCGCTGAGCGAGAAGGCCGACATGATCGGGCTGAGCGGCCTCATCACGCCGTCGCTCGACGAGATGGTCAGCGTGGCGCGCGAGATGGAGCGGCGTGGCGTCCGGCTGCCGCTGCTCATCGGCGGGGCGACGACGAGCCGGCAGCACACGGCCGTGAAGATCGCGCCGGAGTTCAGCGGCACGGTGGTGCACGTGCTCGACGCGTCGCGGGCCGTGGGCGTCGTGTCGAGCCTGCTCGACAAGGCGAACCGGGAGACCTTCGACGCGCAGAACCGGGCGGAGCAGGCCAAGCTGCGCGAGCTCTTCGCGAGGAAGCGGGCGAAGCCGCTGGTGACGCTCGCCGCGGCGGACGAGGGGCGGCTCAAGATCGCGTGGCGGCCCGAGGACATCGCGACGCCGGCGTTCACGGGGCGGCGCGTGGTGGACGACGTCCCGCTCTCGGAGATCGCGAGGTACATCGACTGGACGTTCTTCTTCACCGCCTGGGAGCTCCGGGGGCCGTTCCCGCAGATCCTGGAGCACCCGCAGTACGGCGAGGCGGCGCGCGAGCTGTTCGACAACGCGCAGAAGGTGCTGCAGCGGATCATCGATGGCGCCATGATCCAAGCGCGGGGCGTCTACGGCTTCTGGCCGGCGAGCGGGGAGCAGCGGGACATCGTGCTCTACGAGGACGAGGCGCGCGCGCGCGAGCTCGTCCGGTTCAACATGCTGCGCCAGCAGCAGGTGAAGGCAGCCGGCGCGGGCGCCGCCGAGGAGGACGGCGAGAAGGCCGTGGGCGGCGAGCGGCCGTACCTGTCGCTCGCCGACTTCGTGGCGCCGCGGGAGAGCGGGCTCGCCGATCACGTCGGGGCGTTCGCGGTGACGGCCGGGCTCGGGCTCGATGAGGTGGTGCGCGCGTACGAGAAGGACAGGGACGACTACAGCGCGATCATCGCGAAGGCGCTCGCGGACCGGCTCGCGGAGGCGTTCGCGGAGCTGCTCCACGCGCGGGCGCGCGGGGACTGGGGATACGGCGCGGGAGAGGCGCTGACCCACGAGGAGCTCATCGAGGAGAAGTACCGCGGGATCCGGCCGGCGTTCGGGTATCCGGCGTGCCCGGATCACACAGAGAAGCCCAAGCTGTTCTCGCTGCTCGACGCGCCCTCGGTCGGCATCGAGCTGACCGAGACCCACGCGATGATGCCGGCGGCGAGCGTCAGCGGCATCTACCTGGCGCACCCGCAGGCGCGGTATTTCATGGTGGGGCGCCTCGGCAGGGATCAGGTGGCGGAGTACGCCAAGCGCAAGGGGATGGCGGTCGAGGAGGTGGAACGGTGGCTGTCGCCGAACCTGGGATACGACCCGAAGGCGGCTGCCCCCCAGTGAGCGCCGCCGTGCTGAGTCGGCGATCGGGTGAATGAGGTGATGAGCCCGGGGGCGCGCGGCCCCCGGGCGCGGGCGGCGGCGCTGGCGCAGACAGCGCGGCGGGCGCCGTGATAGGGTGGCGGCATGGCCGAAGCCGACTGGTTCGCGCTGAACCGCGCCGCGTGGAACGAGCGCACCCGGGTACATCTGGCCTCGAAGTTCTATGATCTGGCCTCGTTCCGGGCCGGCGCGAGCTCGCTCAAGACCATCGAGCTCGATCAGGTCGGCGACGTGCGCGACAAGACGCTTTTGCACCTGCAATGCCACTTCGGGCAGGACACGCTCTCCTGGGCGCGCCTCGGCGCGCGCGTCACCGGGCTGGACCTCTCCGACGAGGCCATCAAGGCCGCGCGCGCGCTCGCCGAGGAGCTCTCGCTCGACGCGCGCTTCGTCGAGGCGAATACCTACGATGCCCCCGCGGCGCTCGGCGGGGAGACGTTCGATATCGTCTTCACCTCGTACGGCGTCCTCGGGTGGCTCCCGGACATGGCGCGCTGGGCGCGCGCGGCCGCCGCGTGCCTGAAGCCGGGGGGCGTCCTGCACCTCATCGAGTTCCACCCCGTCGTGTGGATCTTCGACGACGCGTTCGAGCGCGTCGCCTATGCGTACGACGGGCAGGGCGAGCCGATCCACACCGAGCAGACGGGCACGTACGCCGACCGCGACGCGCCCGTGTCGCTCCAGGAGGTCGGCTTCAACCACGGGATCGGGACGGTGGTGACGGCGCTGCTCGACGCGGGCCTCACGCTGGAGCGGCTCCGCGAGCTCGACTGGTCGCCTTACGACATCTTCCCGGACATGGAGGAAGGTCCGCCGGGGCAGTTCCGCATGAAGAGGTTCGGGCGCCGCCTGCCGCTCGTCTACGCGCTCTCGGCGCGGCGGCCGCCCTGAGGGGAGCGCCGCTCGCTCAGGGCGCCGCGGCGCTCCCCGGCGCGCCGCCGGCCGCCTTCGTGTACGAGCTGCCGGCCGGCGCGGTGATGTGCGGGTTCCTGGCGACCTCCTCCGCGGCCGCCGCGGCCCAGCGCGCCATCGCGGGGAGCGAGGTGATCGTGGCCGCGTACGTCCGCGCGACCTCGTCGATCTCGACGTCGTACGAGAGCAGGCGCGTCACGACGGGCGCGAACATCGCATCCGCGATCGAGAAGGCGCCGAACAGGAACGGCCCGCCCTGACCGAACCGGGCGCGGCAGTCGCCGAAGATCCCGAGGACGCGGGCGATGTCGCGGGCAGCGCCGTCCGACACGTCGCGCCGCGGGTGCCGCCGCGCGATGTCCATCGGCAGCTCGCGGCGCAGGTCGGAGAAGCCCGAGTGCATCTCGCTGCTGACCGCGCGCGCGACGGCGCGGGACTCCCGCCCTTCGGGCCACAGCCGCGCTCCGGGGAAGACCTCGGCCACGTACTCGCAGATGGCGAGCGACTCCCACACGACGAGATCGCCGTGGCGCAGGACAGGCACCTTGCGCGTCGGCGAGCGCTGGGCCACCCGGTCGACCCAGTCGGGGAGCTCGTACGGGATCACGTGCTCCTCGAACGGGACGCCCGCGTGGGACATCGCGAGCCACGGCCGGAGCGACCAGGACGAGAGGTTCTTGCTGCCGATGTACAGGTGAAGCGGGGCGGTGGTCATCGTTTCGTCTCCTTGGTTCGTCGGAGCTTGCGGGGCGCGGCCCGGGCGCGCCCGTCCTCGGTCGGGCCGCTCGGAGGCTGCGGGGGGCGGGCGTCGCCGCAGAGGAGCGCGCGCTCCTCGGCCAGCACGCGCGCGATCGCGTCCAGCACCGCGCGCACGCGGGGGGTGTGCTGGAGGTCGCGGTGCACGGTCAGCCAGACGGCGCGGCGGGGCTCGTCCGGCAGGGCGACGCGCGCGAGGTCCGGCTCGAGATCGCCGATGAAGCACGGCAGGAGCGCGACGCCGATCCCGGCGCGCGCGGCGCCGAGCATGCACGCGGTGCTGTTGCTGCGGAAGACGCAGGGGCCGCCGGCGGCCATGCGCTCGAACCAGACGTGCTCCGGCGGCATGGCGCCGGGCGCCTCGATGCCGATGCGCGCGTGCGCCGGGAGATCGGCCGCGGTGGGCGCGCCGCGCCGCTCGACGTACGCGCGCGCGGCGTAGACAGCCCAGCCGACGACGCCCACCTTGCGGACCACGAGGCCGCCCTCGGCCGAGCGGAAGAAGCGGACCGCGATGTCCGCCTCCCGCCGGGAGAGATCGAGCGCGCGGATCGCCGTCACCAGCTCGACCGAGATCCCCGGGTGCGCCGCGTGGAGCGCGCCCAGCCGGGGCGCGAGGAAGCGGCTGCCGAACGCCTCGGCGACCGTGACGCGCACGGCGCCCGTGAGGCGCTGATCGCGCCCGAGGCTGCCGCGCTCGATGCCGAGGATCGCCTCCTCGACCCGCGCGACGTCGGGGATCAGGCTCAGGCCCTCGCTGGTGAGCGCGTAGCCCGAGGGCGACCGCACGAACAGCCGGACGCCGAGCGACGCCTCGAGCGCCTCGACCCGGCGGCCCACCGTCGTGTGATCGACGCCGAGCGCGCGGCCAGCGCCGGCGAGGGAGCCCGCCCGGGAGAGGGCGAGGAGATACCGCAGGTCGTCCCAGCTCATCACGATGCGATTCTCCCGGCCACGCCGCGCGAGCATGCGCCGCCCGCAGCGTACCGGGGAGGCGGCAAATGCGCGCGCCGGCTGTGCGAAAATGCACAGCACCGCTGCGCACCGGCGCGCTGGCCGCCTCCCCTACCCCGCCGCGGCGCCGCTCACCTGCACAGGACGCGCTCGTCGAGCGGGAGACGCGCGCTGCGCTCGGGGTGCGCGAAGGTGCCCGGCGACCGCAGCGCCTCGCAGAGGCGCGCGTCGGCCAGCGCGACGAGCGCGTCCGGCGCCGCGGGCAGCGGGGCCTCGCACGGGATCGGCTGCACCATCGCGTGGACCGGCGGGCCGCGCTGGAGGAGGCTCTCGTAGAGCGCGTGGCCGAAGACGAGCGCCGCGGCGTCGCCGCGCTGCACGGCGTCCCGCGCCTCGTCGGCGAAGCGGCGCAGGTCGGAGGCGTCGGCGAGCGGCGCGCGGCGCGCGTCGTAAAGCAGCAGGAGCCCGCCCTCGTCGAGCAGCGCGAGCCCGTCCAGCTCGCGCGTGCGCGCGGGAGGGAGCGCCTCCGCGCCGGGCTCGAGGCGCGCGGCGATCGCGCGGTGCTGGCGGGCGTGGAGCTCGGCCTTGGCGCGCGGGAACGCGGCCCACACGAGCATGTTGAGGAAGTCGTGCCAGTTGCTCGGCCGCGTGGGCACGCGCCCCTCGACGTGGATGCGCGCGTCGTAGAGCGCCGCAGGGTCCACGGGCGCGCGCCGCCTGCGCCGCCGCGGCCGCGGCGCCTGCTCGGCGAAGCGCACGGGGAAGCCGTCGCCGAGCGCCCGGTTGTAGTCCTCGACGGGCGGCCAGGCGGCGCACCCCGCGAACACCTCGGCCCGGGGACGGATGGGCCAGTAGAGCCGGCTCTTCTCGTAGAAGAGCGGGTCCCAGGGAACGGGGCTGCTCCCGGGCGCGCCGCCCTGGCACGGCGCAGCTCGATCAGCGGCGCTCACGCGAGCACAGTAGGAGCTGGGCGGCGGGAGCTCAAGCCTGTCATCCCGGCGCCGTGGTACCCTCGAGGCCCTGATGACGCCGGACCTCATCGTTCGCGGGTTGCGGGTGGTCACCGGGGGCGCCGTGCGACCGGCCTCGGTGCACATCCAGGGCGGCACGATCGTCGACGTCGCCGGCCATGACGAGGTGCCGGAGGGCTGTCCCGTCGTGGACGCGCAGGGCGCTGTGGTGATGCCCGGGCTGGTCGACGCGCACGTGCACATCAACGAGCCTGGGCGGACCGAGTGGGAGGGGTTCGAGACGGCGACGCGCGCCGCGGCCGCGGGCGGCGTCACGTCGCTCGTCGACATGCCGCTCAACAGCATCCCGCCCACGACCACCGTCGCGAACCTCGAGGAAAAGGCGCGCGCGGCGGAGGGCCGGTGCCTCGTCGACGTGGGCTTCTGGGGCGGCGCCGTCCCGGGCAACGCGGGAGAGCTGATTCCGCTGCTCGAGGCCGGCGCGCTCGGGTTCAAGTGCTTCATGGTCGACTCGGGCGTGGCGGAGTTCGGCCACGTCGCCGAGACGGACCTGCGGGCGGCGCTCGAGGTGCTCGCGGGCACGGGGGCGCCGCTGCTCGTGCACGCCGAGCTCCCCGGCCCGATCGACGCGGCGCGCGCGGCGCTCGCCGGCCTCGATCCGCGGACGTACGCCGCCTACCTGCGCTCGCGGCCGCGCGAGGCGGAGGACCAGGCGATCGCCCTGCTCGCGTCGCTCTGCCAGGCGACGGGCGCGGCGGCGCACGTGGTCCACCTCTCGTCGGCGACGGCCCTCGGCATCCTGCGGCGGGCGCGCGACAGCGGCGCCGCGCTGTCCGCCGAGACGACGCCGCACTACCTGCACTTCGCCGCGGAGGAGATCCCGGACGGCGCGACGCCGTTCAAGTGCGCTCCGCCGATCCGGGAGCGCGAGAACCGCGAGGAGCTCTGGGCCGCGCTGCAGGGCGGGCTCATCGATCTCGTTGTCTCCGATCACTCCCCGTGCACCCCCGAGCTCAAGCGGCTGGAGGCCGGCGACTTCGACGCGGCCTGGGGCGGGATCTCGAGCCTGCAGCTCGGCCTGTCGATCGTCTGGACCGACGCCCGGCGCCGGGGCATCCCGCTCGAGCGGCTCGGGGCGTGGCTGTGCCGGGGGCCGGCGCGGCTCGCCGGGCTGCGCCGCAAGGGGGAGATCCAGAGAGGGTTCGACGCGGATCTCGTGATCTGGGATCCCGAGGCGACCTTCCGGGTGGAGCCGCCGCTCATCCAGCACCGGCACAAGGTGACGCCGTACGCCGGGGAGGAGCTGCACGGCGTCGTTCAGGCCACGTACCTCCGCGGCGAGAAGATCTACGAGCGCGGGGGCTTCGCCAGGGAGGCGAGAGGGAGATGGTTGAAGCGAGAGGCGTGACAGGGCCGGCGTTCGCGGGGGCGCTCGACCTGGCGTCGGAGCGCCTGGGCGGCGCTGTGCTCGCGGCCAACGACGAGTTCTTCGCGCCGAAGGAGAACCTGCTCAGGGCGTCGAAGCCGGTGTTCCTCGAGCACGAG
Organism: Sorangium cellulosum; assembly: GCF_001589285.1. GTDB lineage: Bacteria > Myxococcota_A > Polyangia > Polyangiales > Polyangiaceae > Sorangium > Sorangium cellulosum_G. The sequence goes on from NZ_JEMA01000592.1 coordinate 14,467, forward strand.
TACACCGATCGCGGCAAATGGATGGACGGCTGGGAGACGCGCAGGCGACGGACTCCCGGGTTCGACTGGTGCCTCGTCCGGCTGGGGATCCCCGGGATCCTCCGCGGGGTCGTCGTCGATACGGCGTTCTTCCGGGGCAATTACCCGGAGCACTGCTCGATCGAGGCGTGCGCGGCGCGGCCCGACGCGCGGGTCGACGAGCTGCTCGATCCGGGGACGCACTGGGTCGAGGTCCTGCCGCGCTCGCCGCTCGCGGGCGACGCGCAGAACGCGTTCGCGGTGAGCTGCTCGTCGCGGTTCACGCACCTTCGCCTGAACATCTATCCGGACGGCGGGGTGGCGCGGCTCCGCGTGTACGGCGACGCCGTCCCCGACTGGCGGCGGCTCGATCGCCCGGGCGCGGAGATCGACCTCGCGGCCGCGGAGAACGGGGCGAGCGTGCTGTCGTGCAGCGACATGTTCTTCGGGGTTCGCCACAACCTGATCATGCCCGGCCGGGCGGCGAACATGGGAGACGGCTGGGAGACGCGCCGCCGGCGCGGGCCCGGGTACGACTGGGCGCTCGTGGCGCTCGCGGCGCAGGGGGAGATCAGCCGGATCGAGGTCGACACGAACCATTTCAAGGGCAATTACCCCGACACCTGCATGATCGAGGGGATCGACGCGGCGGGGCGCGCGGCGGAGGAGCTCGCCGGGGCGAGCGCGTGGCGGGAGATCGTGCCGCGGACGAAGCTGCAGGCGCACACGCGTCACCTCTTCGAAGAAGAGCTCCGCGCGGCGGGGCCGTTCACGCACGTCCGCCTGAACATCTATCCGGACGGCGGCGTGAGCCGGCTCCGCATCCTCGGGAGGGCGACCCGGAGCGGGGCGGCGGTGCAGCGGCTCCGCTGGCTCAACGCGCTCACGGAGCTGGAGGCGGCGGCGGAGCTCCGCGCGGCGTGCGGGTCGCCCGCGTGGTCGTCGCAGATGGCGGCGGCGCGGCCGTTCCGCGACGAGGAGCACCTGCTGGCGGCGGCGGCGCAGGGGTTCGCGCGGCTCGGACCGGAGGACTGGCTGGAGGCGTTCCGCGCGCACCCGCGCATCGGGGAGACCAGGGCGCAGGCGGATGCGGCGGAGACGAGCGCGGCGGCGAGGCGCTTCTCGAGCCAGGAGCAGGCGGGGATGAGCGCGGCGGCGCACGAGACGCGGGAGGAGATGGCGCTGTACAACCGCCTTTACGACGAGAAGTTCGGGTTCATCTACATCGTGTGCGCCACGGGCAAGAGCGCGGACGAGATGCTCACGATGCTGCGGGAGCGGATCGAGCACACGCCGGAGGAGGAGCTGGGCATCGCCGCGGAGGAGCAGCGGAAGATCACGGAGATCCGGCTGAAGAAGCTCCTCTGGGGGGGCTAGCCCCGCCCGCCAGGAGTCCGGCCAGAGATCAGGAGAGAGAGTTCAACGCCAAGGCGCAAAGACGCCAGGGCGCAAAAAAGACAATCACCATGCATCTTTGCGCCTTGGCGCCTTTGCGTCGAGCTCTCTCCTCATCGCCGAATAGTCTATCTCACCGGGAGAGCTGGCCTCGCAGCGCGCCTTCGGGGAAATCCGCGGTGCGGACGGCGACATAATACATCGCCGGATCGGCGAGCAACGCCCTGAGGTCGTCGCGAGGCGCGGGCACGCAGCCGCTGGAGCTGCCGCCCGTCGGGGGCATCAGCGTGATGACGCCCCGGCCCGCGCGGCCGGCGGGGCCCTCGTGAACGCGCGCCGCGATCGCCGGGGAGATCCCGGTCACGACCAGGTCGAAGCAGACCTCGCCGCGGGCGAGATCGAGGGCGAGACGGGCCGCTCCGCTCCCGTCCAGATCGCCGGGACCGGGCACTTCGTCCCGCCCGCTCAGCGCCGCTGTGAGCGGGCGGACCGGGCGCTCGGGCAACGCCGCGCCTGCAAGCGTCGTCGCGAGGAGGACGGCGCCCAGAGCGGACATCGTGAGATGCTGCATGTCTCCCTCCTGCACATCCCGGGGATGCACAACGCGAGAGCGCCACGAGAGCAAAGACGACGCCGACAGCCGCACCGCAAGAAACGCCCCGCGCGACAGGCGATGACGCGCGGCGGCGCACCGACGACGCGCACGGGACGAAGGCGCCAGGAACGCCGCCCGCGCGACGTATGGAGCAGAGTCGCCGCTTCTGCCGAGATTGAACCCGGATCGGCAGGAGCGTAAAGTACCCGCCCGCTCATGATCTCGACACGAAAGCCGTCCCGCGCCGCGACGTCCCGGCGCGGCGAGGGCAAGCCGCCCCGGCAGCGGCTCGACGTCGACGCGCGGCGCGCGCAGCTGCTCGCGCTGGGGCTCGAGCTCTTCAGCCAGCGAGCCTACGACGACGTCGCCATCGACGAGGTGGCGCAGGCCGCGGGCATCTCGAAAGGGCTCCTCTACCATTACTTTCCGACCAAGCGCGAGTTCTACATCGCCGTCCTGCGCGAAGCGGCGCGCGAGCTCGTCGAGCGGTCGCTGGACGTCGACGATGTGCCGGTGCCCGAGCGCCTGCGCACCGGGCTGGACGCCTACCTGGCCTATGTCGAGCGACAGGGGATCTCCTATGCGGCCGTCTTCCGGGGCGGCATCGGCTCGGACGCCGAGGTGCTGGCGATCATCGAGGAGACGCGCAGCCGCTTCCTCGACAAGCTGCTCGCCGAGACGCCGGTGGCCGAGCGACCTCCGGCGCTCCGGGTGGCCCTCCGCGGGTGGATCGGGTTCGTGGAGGCGACCAGCCTCGACTGGGTCGAGCGCCACGAGCTCGACCGGACGTCGCTGCGTGATCTGCTCGCCGATCTGCTGCCGGAGGTGGTGAGGCTCGCCATGATGCACGCGGGCGGACAGGGCGCTGTCGCGGCCGGCGCCACGGCAGAGACGCCGGCGTGAGCGCGCCCGGTCCGTCGCGGCCGGCTCAGGGTTGACGACGAGTCCGCCTTCTGCCAGGAGACGAGCGCGCGAGACGCGCAGAGAGCACCGCGGAGGCACCCGATGAGCACAGACAACCCGAAGACCGAAGACAACTTGACCGTACCCAAGCTCATCGCGATTGCAGCCACGACGCTCGTCGTGGCCTTCTCGGTCATCTACCTCATCTCCCCCTGAACGGCGCCCCCACGGCGCCGGCCGCAGGAAGCTCTCGCTGCGCGCCAACGACGAGCCGGTCACGCGGCCCGGAGGCGCGTCCCCGCTGCCGCGCCCTCAACTGCCGCGGTACGTGGTGTAGCCGTAAGGGCTGAGCAGCAGTGGAATGTGGTGGTGCTGCGCCGGGTCCCGGATCTCGAAGAGGATCGAGACGGTGGGATAGAAGCTCTCGGAGCCGAGCGCCGCGAAGTAGACGCCGGTGTGAAAGGTGAGCCGGTACGTGCCCTGGACAGGCCGCGCGCCCTGCGGGAGCAAGCCTCTCTGCCGGCCGTCGTCGTCGGTCGTGCCGCGGCCGATCTCCCGGTAACCGCCGCCGTCGCCGACCTCCAGCACCACCAGCACGCCGCTCGCCGGGCGGCCCCGCGACGTGTCCAGCACGTGCGTCGTGATCGCGCTCATCGGTCCTCCCCGCTGCTCGGGCATCCCCGCGATGCCTTCCTCTCCCGGTCGCTCATATCACGCGCTCCGGCGCGCCACGATGGCCTGGAAGGAGCGGGCCCTGAGCTCGTCCGGCGCGAGGCCGGTCCGCTCCGCCGCCTCGCCCTCCGTCATCGCGCCCGCGCTGACCGCGCGCAGGAAGAAGTTCAGGAGCCCCTGCCCCGTCGCGGCGTCGTCGAACACCGTCCCGGCGACGGTCGCCCGGGCGGCCCGCTCGATGAAGCTCCGCAGCCGCTCGGCTGTCGCGTCGACGCCCTCGAGGAAGAAGGCATAGACAGCGGCGTAGCGCGCCGGGAGCTCCGCCGGGTGGAGGTCCCATCCCTGGTAGTAGCCGCTCTCGAGCGCGCGCCGGACGTGCCCGTACTTGAGCCGCCATGCGCCCACCACCGCGCGGCGGTTGTCATCCATCTGCTGCTGTGTGAGCGGCCCGCCGCCGGGCCGCGCGCGGTGCGGGCCGACGGGCAGGATGTTGCTCGCGCCGTCGGACAGCCAGAGACCCGAGCCGGCCAGCGCGACCTGCATCACGTGTCTCGCGACGTCGCACGCCGGGTGGTCGAGGCGCTGGTGAGCCGCCGTGATGTCGCAGCTCGCCGTGTAATCGTAAGCACCGAAGTGCGCCGCGACGCACCGGCCGCGGGCCGCCTCGACAAGGCCGGGCAAGGCGATCTCGCCGCGGGGGCCGAAGAGCGAGGCGGTTGTCTCGACCATCAGCTCGATCCGGATCGCGCCGCCGGAGAGCCCGAGCGCGCGCTCGAGCGCGTCGAGGGCGTCGGCCAGCGCGGAGACCTGCTCGGGCGCGACGACCTTCGGCAGCGTCACGGCGAAGGCGGGCGGGAGCGCGCCGCCCGACGCGGCGACCAGCGTGGTGAGGAAGATGTCGAGCGTGCGGAGGCTCCGCTCGGCGCACGCCTCGCCCAGCGACTTGACCCGGATCCCGAGGAACGGAGGCAGGCCGCCCGCGGCCATGCCGAGCGCGACCTCGCGCGCCGCCGCCGCGGCGTGCGCGTCCTCCTCGTGGCCGGGGCGCACGCCATATCCATCCTCGAAATCGATGCGCAGGTCCTCCACGGGCTCGCGGCCGAGCTTGTCGAGCACGCGCGCGTGCAC
>NZ_JEMA01000593.1 GCF_001589285.1 Sorangium cellulosum
CGTCGGGGCTCACGAGCGCGGCGAGCAGCGGCCGCGCCTCGTCGCGCTGCGCGGGCGAGAGCGCGGCGAGCACGCCGTCGGCGTGGCGCGCGAGCGCGCCGGAGACGCCGCCGATGGCGTCGAGCGCCGAGGCGGGGATCTCGCGGCGCGCCTCGTCGCGGGCGTCCCAGAGCTCGGCGAGCGTGAACTGCAGCAGCGCGAGGCCGCCCTGGGGCCGCGCCGCCTCGCGGACCAGCGTCTCGACCGTCGCCTCGGAGGCGAACCGGAAGCCCTTGGCGGCGGCGGGGCCGGTGACGACGTCGCGCAGCCGCTCCGGGGAGAGCGGGCGCAGGAGGTAGAGGGCGAGCGGGACCTCGTCGCCGAGGCCGGGCAGCGCGCCGAGCCGGGCGAGGAAGTCGCTGCGCGCTGTCGCGAGCAGGCGCACGCCGCCGCCCGGGCCGATGAGCGCCGCGAGGGCGTCGGCCGCGAGGGCGGCCTCGGCGGGGTCCGCGAGGGTGCAGAGCTCCTCGAGCTGGTCGACGAAGAGGAGCACGCGCCGGCCGTGCCTCGAGAGCTCGCGCCCGAGGGCGGCCGGCTCGGCGCGGAGCCGCTCGACGAGCGCGGGCTCGCGGACGTCGGCGAGGCCTCCCGGGAGGCCCGGGAGGCCGGCGAGGGCCGACGCGAGGGCGGCGAGCGGGCGCCGCCCGAGCCGGGTCGAGACGACAGTCCACGCGCCGCCTTCCGGGCGCTCGGCCGGCCACGCGACGCCTGGGCGCCCGGGAGCCGACCCGACGCCGCTCGTGCGCCCGGCGGCGCCCGCGCCGGCGCCCGCGTCGAGCGCGCCCTCGGTTACGGCGGGGAGCACGCCGGCGCGGCAGAGCGAGGACTTGCCGGCGCCGGAGTCGCCCGCCACGAGCACGAACGGCTGCGCCCGGAGCCGGTCGAGGACGGCGCGGGCGTCGGCGTCGCGGCCGAAGAACAGCCCGCGGTGCTCCGCGTCGAACGGCAGGAGCCCGCGGTACGGGTTGCCCTCGGGGACAGCGGCGTCGGCGCGGCGGGCGAGCAGCCGCTCGAGCGCCTCGCGGAGCTCGTCGCCGGACGCGAAGCGCCGCGCGGGGTCGCGGTCCACGCAGCGGTCGATCGCCGCCGCGAAGCGCGGATCGATGCCGGGCGCGAAGGCGGCGACGGGCGCCGGATCGGTCTCCTGGACGACGCGCGGGAGCTCGGCGAACGGCACCCCGTGGTGCGGCGCTCGCCCGGCGCAGAGCTCGTAGAGGAGCACGCCGAGCGCGTAGACGTCCGCGCGCGGGCTCGACGGCTCGCCGCGCCAGACCTCGGGCGCCATGTAGAGCGGCGTCCCGACGACGCTCTCGGGCTGGCGAGGCGCGCCCTCCGGGCGAGGGGCGCCGGGGGGCGGCGCGTCGCCGGCGCGGGTGGCGTC
>NZ_JEMA01000594.1 GCF_001589285.1 Sorangium cellulosum
ACGCGACGAGCTCGGCCCGGGGGGCGGCCGCGCCGGGCGCCACCTCGGCGCTGTCAGGGAGCGCCGCGACGTCGAGGCGCTCGTCGAGATCGCCCCGCGCGCGCAGCCGCGGGTCGACGAGCGGCGCGCCGCCGGGGCGGCCCACGCTGGCCAGCACGCAGGCGCACTCCACGGAGACCGAGATCCGGATCGACTCGCCGTCGTCGATGAAGCTGGCCGGGAACGTGCGGCACCCGAGCGGCTTCGCCTCGGGCCCGCCGGCCGCGTGGAGCGAGCAGCGCGCCGCGCCGCCCTCGCCCTCCAGGTAGGCGCACCGGCCGTCCCGCATCGCGACCACGGACGCCGCGCACGGCCACGTCCCGCGGTCCGGCGTGAAGGCGCGCTCGTGCCGCGCGCCGCCGCTCAGCACCTCGGGCCGCAGCGCCCGCGCCCGCGCGGCCTCCTCGGGATCGAAGAGGATCGAGGCGTAGATGCGGCAGCAGCTCCCGCTGCCGTCGCAGTGCAGGCTGAAGTCGGGGAGCACCTCGAGCGGGCGCTCGCGGGGGTCGCGCGCCGGCAGCGCGGGGGCCGCGAGCGCCGCGGACGCCGAGGGCGCCGCGTCCTCGCCGGCGTCCTCGGCCCCGAGCAGGCCCGCGGCGTGGAGCTGCGCGAAGAAGGCCTGCGCCGCGGACACGCGCGCGGGCGCGCCCTCGCGGGCGGCCGCGATCACGATGCCCTCGACGTCGCGGGTGCCGTCGGCCGCGGAGAGCAGGCCCCACTCGCGCGGGCCGAGCTGGAGCAGCTCGCCGGTGCGGAGGTCGTGCAGGATGATGCGCTCCTCCTCGCCGACCAGGTGGCGCCGCGCGAGCACGTGGGCGGCGAGGCGGGGGCGCGCCGGCAGCGCGTTCGGGCTCACCCGCACACGCTATCCGACGGCCGCGACCGGGCGCCATCGAATCGACGCGCTCCGGCCGTGCCCCGCCCGCGCCCCGCCTGCCGCGGGTGCGGCGGCCGCGACGCCGCGCTCAGCGCCGCGACGGCGCGCTCAGCGCACGCACTTCACCCACGCTTCCGTGAAGTAGTTCCACTTGCCGCTGGCGCCGGCGTTGAACCCGGTGAAGCCATCGTCGAAGTTCAGCGCCCACGCCGCCGGAGCGCTCCTCGCGGCCTCGTGCGAGCCCCAGTACCAGTCGTTGCTGCGGGCGCCGTACTGCGTGTCGGGGAACATCGCCCGGTTGATCGACGGCGCCACCTGCGCTTCGTCGACCAGGGTCGCCAGCTCCCGGATGCTCGGCAAGCGCCAGGCGCGATCGTTGAGGCCGAGCGTCTCGCAGTAGCTCGCCGCGTCGACCCAGCGCATCGTCGTCGGCGAATAGCCCTGCTGCCAGATCAGCCCGGTGTAATTATCCATCACCTCTCCGGGCGACACGACGGTGTACTGATCGGGCGGCGCCACGGCCGGGCTGCTCGGCGCCTCCCCCTCGCCATTGCCTCGCACGCAGCGCAGGCTCGCCGCCGTCGCCTTGGAGTAGGCGTTGCTGACGATCCCGTCGCTCATGTTGAAGGCCCAGGCATAGTCGCGGCCGGCCCCGGCGCCGGCCTGCCGGATCGTGAGGATCCAGTCGGACGACGTCTTGTGAAAGCCCCCCCGCGCGCCCGGGAATGCGGCCGTGTCGATGGCCGGGCTCCGGGTGAAGTCCACGATCGACGTCATCTCGATGCGCGTGGGAAGGCGCCAGTCGGAGTGCCCGCCGAGCGTCAGGCCCTCGCAATAGCGGATGGCCTGGTCCCATGTGTACGCCTCGGAAGGAGGGCTCTGCTGCCATTCGAGGCACGTGACATTGTCGCGCACAACGCCCCCTCCGACATCGGTGGTGCTCGCCGGGTTGGGCAGGCCGCTGCCCGCGGGGTTCGGCATCGGCCAGCACGCCCATTTGTGCGTGCCGCAGGCGGCGGCCCGGCTGCAGGTGTCGGGCGCTCCGGCGCCGCCGCTTCCGGCGCCGCCCTCTCCGGGCGATCCACCGTCGCCCGTCGCGCCGCCGCTCGAGGCGGTCCCCGCGCCTCCGGCCCCGCCGCTGCCGGTGGTCCCGGTGCTCCCCGCGTCGCCGGCCCCGGCGCCCGTCCCGGGGGCTCCCCCTGTCGCGAGCGCGCCGCCCGTCCCCGACGCGGCGCTCTCGGTGATCGCGTCGCCACGATCGCCCGCATCCACGCTCCCGCCGGTGTCCCCCGCGGTGGAGCAGGCCGCTGCCGCGAGCGCCAGGCCGAGCGCCATTCCCCTGCGGGCGCACGCGGCCGTGGTGGACGTCGCCAGGGTCGCGCGAAGGACCCACCGATTGCTTCGATTCACAGGCACCTCCATCAAGTCAAGCTGGTGCCGCGTCGCCGAGGCTTGTGGATCATGAGAGAGAATGAACCACAGAGGCACAGAGGGCACAGAGGGAAGAAAAGAGAGAGAGAAAAATTCTCTATCCTCTGTGCCCTCTGTGCCCTCTGTGCCCTCTGTGGTTCAAATTCTTCCCCATCACGGTATCAGGAACAAACATCGGGGGCGCGGCAAGGGCACACAAGATAAACCAATTCGAACCGCATCAACCTATCACACGATGCGCAACGAACGTCAATGTGCGCACCGGAAGAAGGATTCATTTCGCAATGTCATCGATCGCGCCTCAACAGCTCTGCGCTGCGCGGAGTCGCAGGACTGGCGCGCTTTCCGCAGGCGCACCGACCCGGCGCTGTCGACAGGACGAACGCGCGTTCTCGTGCGCCGCCAATTCTTTGACCAGCCGACAAAGCGCGGACGGATCGAGCTCCTGGTGATTGGGAACGAGGGGCTCGAGCAATCTGGTCAAGAACGGTAGGAATCTCTCGCGCCTCGCGCCCTCCGGGCCCCCTTTCGCTCGCTCCGTCCCGGCGCCATGAAGCGCGCATGTCGTTGTCCACCAAGAAGACGTCTATCGGCGGCTCCAGCAACAGCAGGCCGAAGAACAAGAACAAGCGGCATCACTGGAAGCGCTACCGCGGCCAGGGCAAGTCACATCACGGCTAATCGCTCCGGCGAGCGCAGCCGGCCGCACGCCCGACGAGCGCGGCGGCCGCGGCGACGCCGCGCGCGCGCAGCGTCGCCCGGGGGAGGCGCGCGTCCATCGGCGGGGACACGAACGCCTCCAGCCAGGCGTCGGCCGGGGGGCGCGCCAGCACGCCGCCGAGGTCGAACAGCGCGAGATCCGGGACCCCGGCGGCCACCGCGACAGCGACGTCCTCGCGCAGCTCGTCGGGCGACCGGTAGACCGGCTCCCCGCCGAGCGCGCCCGTGCCGACCGCGCCGAGCGAGACGCCCGCCCTCGATCCGAAACGCCGCACCGCGGCGCGGCACCCCGAGGCGAGCAGCGCGACAGCGTCCGCCCGGCCGAGCGCGCCCCGCGAGTAGCCCTCCAGCAGCGACGTGTAGAGCATCGCGCCGACGCGCCCCCACGGCGGCGCCGATACGGGCGTCCCGAGGAGGCGCTCCCAGCCGCGCGACGGCCCGTCGGCCAGGACGAGCGGCACGATCGCCGCCGACGTCGCCACACCGCGCGCGTGCAGCGCCGCGGCCACCCCGGCATAGGCGCGCTCCGCGTCGCGCCACAGCGGGCCCACGCCCGCTCCAGCGCGGCCGCCGCAAAGCAGCTCGAGCGCGCCGCGGCCGCCCGCGAGCGCCCGGCGCACGTGCTCGATCGGCGGCTCGAGATCGAACACGACCTCCGCCGCGGCGAGGCCGCGAGCGTCGAGCACCTCGAGCAGCCGCGCGACGAACGCGCCGAACGCCGCCGCGTTGCCCGCGCTCGCCCAGCGCCCGGCCTCGTCCTCGATCATCGGCCACACAGCGACCGCCACCCCGGCGTCCGCGCACGCCGCCGCGAGATCCGGCAGCCCGGCCGCCGTCTCCGGCCGCACGGCGACCGAGAGCTCCAGGCCGTGGCGCCGCAGCAGCGCGAGCGTCCGCGGGGCGCGCACCACCTCGAGCGGCAAGAGCTCGCTCCAGATCCGCCGCCGATTCCTTCCGGAGCCCGGGTCGCCCCCGCTACACTCGCGCGTCATGAAGATCCTCTATGGCGTCGTCGGCGAAGGGATGGGGCACGCCATGCGCTCGCGCGTCGTGATCGAACACCTGCTCGCGCAGGGGCACGAGCTCGAGATCATGGCGTCGGGCCGGGCGACCGACTTCCTGTCGAAGCGCTTCGCGGGGGTGAACCGCATCCACGGGCTCCACATGATCTACGAGGAGAACCGGGTCCGGCGCGGCAAGACGCTCTGGTCCAACGTGCTCTCCGGCGCGACGGGCATTCCGAGGAACATCGCCGCGTACTTCGAGCTCATCAAGGACTTTCGCCCCGAGCTCACCGTCAGCGACTTCGAGTCGTGGACGTACCTCTACGCCAAGCTCCACCGGCTGCCGATCGTCTCGGTCGACAACATGCAGATCATCAACCGGTGCACGCACGGCCCGGAGATCCTCGCCGGCCACGAGGCCGACTTCCAGATCACGCGCGCGTTCGTGAAGAGCAAGCTGCCGTTCTGCAAACACTACGTCATCGCCACGTTCTTCCGCCCCCCGGTCCGCAAGCAGGACACCACGCTGGTGCCGCCGATCCTCCGCCCCGAGATCATCACGGCGAACCGCCGCCGCGGGGAGCACCTGCTCGTCTACCAGACCGCCGAGGGGAACGACGCGCTCTCGGAGACGCTCGCCAGGACCGGGCTCGAGTGCCGCATCTACGGGATGCGCCGGGACATCCAGGAGGAGCAGGTCGAGGGGAACCTGCGCTACCGCCCCTTCAGCGAGGCGGGCTTCATCGACGATCTCGCCTCGTGCCGCGCCGTCATCGCCGGCGGCGGGTTCACGCTGATGGGCGAGGCCGTCTACCTGCGCAAGCCGATGCTCGCCGTCCCCCTCGGGCGGCAGTTCGAGCAGGTGCTCAACGCCCGCTACCTCGAGCGCGAGGGGTTCGGCCGCGCCGCCGGCTCGCTGGACGACCCGGCGGTCATCCTGGATTTCGTGAAGGCCATCCCCGCCTGCGAGGAGAAGCTCGCGGGCTACTCCCAGGACGGCAACCGGCAGCTCTTCGAGGTGATGGACGGCCTGCTCGATCGCGCGGCCGCCGGCGTGCTCTGAGCCTGGCGCGCTACCGCGCGTTGCGGGTCTTCGCGCCCTGGCGCTGGCTCCACGACGCGGCCGCTGTCTCCTCGATCCGGATGAGCACGGCGGTGATGTTGTCGCGGCCACCGTTCTCGTTGGCGCAGTCGATGAGCTTGCAGCACGCGTCGGCGAGCACGGCGTTGTCCTCGATGATGCGCGCGATCTCGCCATCGTCGACGAGCCCGTGCAGGCCGTCGGAGCAGAGGAGGAAGACGTCGCCGGGCTCGACGCGCTCGGCGCGCAGGTCGACGTCGACGCTGGGGCCGATGCCGAGCGCGCGCGTGATCACGTTGCGGGGCAGGTACGCGAGGTCGCTCTCGGTGAGATCGGGCCGCTCGAGCAGCGCGTCGGCGATGAGCGAGTGATCCCGGGTGAGCTGCGCGAACCCGCCCCGGCGCAGCAGGTAGCAGCGGCTGTCGCCCGCGTGCGCGACGTAGAACTTCCGCTCGCGCGGCGCGAACGCCGCGGCGACGACCGTGGTGCCCATCCCGCGGTAGAACCGGGAATCGTCGGCGTGCGCGAAGATGCGTGCGTTCGCGTACGTCACGGCGGCGCGCAGCCGGTCGCCGGTGGACGCCTTGCGGCGCTTGCCGTTCGCCTCGCGAAAGTAGCCCGCGATGGCGCTCGCGGCGATCCGGCTCGCGACCTCGCCGGCCTCGTGGCCGCCCATGCCATCCGCCACGACGTAGACGTTGAACTCGGGGAGCAGGATGTATCGGTCCTCGTTGTGGACCCGCTCCCTGCCGACGTCCGATAGCCCTGCCGCGATGGCGCGCATTCGCCCCGAGTCTAGACGACGCTTGGCCCCCCAGGGAACTGGGTTAATCTCCCCCGCCATGCCCGACCTGGCGATCGACAACCCCTATACCCTCGAAGAAGCCGCCCGCCGGCCCCTCGCCGATGAGACTGAGGTCGACCGGCTCCTCGACGCCGCGACCGCCGCCGCGCGGAGCTTCGCGCGCACCCCGCTCGCCGAGCGCGCCGCCCTGTGCCTGCGCGCTGTCGAGCGCATCGAGGCCAGCGCGCCGTCGATCGCCGCCGACATCACCCGGATGATGGGCAAGCCGCTGCGCCAATCCCGCAATGAAATTGCGGGCATGGCCAAGCGAGCTCGGCACATGATCTCGATCGCCGAGGCCTCGCTCGCCGACGTGGTCCTCCCCGAGCAGCAGGGGACGGAGCGGCGCATCGTGCGCGCCCCGCTCGGTGTGGTCTTCAACCTCCCTGCCTGGAACTATCCGCTCCTCACCGCGGTGAACGTGGTCATCCCCGCGGTGCTCTCGGGCAATGTGGTGCTGCTGAAGCATTCGCCCCGCTCGCCGCTCTGCGGGGAGCACTTCGCGACGGCGTTCGCCGAGGCCGGCGCGCCCCCCGGCGTTGTGCAGGCCTTCCACTGCGACCACCCCACGTCCGAGCGCATCGCCTCGGACCCGCGCGTCAACTACGTCGGATTCACCGGTTCCGTCGAAGGCGGACGCAGGATCTACGCGGCGACGTCGAAGAAGGTCGCTGTCGACGCCGGCCTGGAGCTCGGCGGCAAGGACGGCGCGTACGTCGCGGCGGACGCGGACCTCGAGAAGGCGGTGGACGGGATCGTCGACGGCGCCTGCTACAACGCAGGACAGAGCTGCTGCGCTGTCGAGCGAGCGTATGTCCACCGCGATCTCTATCCCGCCTTCGTGGAAGCCGCGCTCGAGCTGATGAAGCGTTACGTCCTCGGCGACCCCACGGACGAGCGCACCAACCTGGGGCCGATGGCGCAGCCGCACGCGCCGGCGTTCCTGGAGGCGCAGGTGAAGCAGGCGCTCTCGCGGGGGGCGCGGGCGCTCTGCGGCGGGCGGGCGACGCAGGTCGACGGGCGCGGGCGCTTCTTCCAGCCGACGCTCCTCGTCGACACGGCGCCCGATCTCGACGTGATGCGCATCGAGTCGTTCGGGCCGGTGCTGCCGATCGTGCCCGTCTCGTCCGACGAGGAGGCGCTCGCGCTGATGAACGACAGCGATCTCGGGCTCACCGCGTCGATCTGGACGCGCGACAGGGAGCGCGCGGCGCGGCTCGCGGCCGAGCTCGAGGTCGGCACGGTCTTCATGAACCAGTGCGACACGCTGGATCCCGCGCTCCCGTGGACGGGCACGAAGAACACCGGCAAGGGCGCGACGCTCTCGGCGCTCGGGTTCCTCCACCTGACCCGGCCGAAGTCGATCAACTTCAAGCTCGGCTGACGGGATGGAAACGGAGAGAAGAGGACCGCAAGGGCGCAAGAGACGAAGGAGAGAAGGGGAAGAGATCGATGGAGAGGAAAGGCGCCGTCGCGCCGGAGCTCCTTCCCCTCCCCTCCTCTCTTCTCTCCCTGACGCCTTCGCTGTCCTCTTCTTCTCCTCAATCCGACCGGCTCGCCCCGGGAGGCGCCTGCGCGAGCCCCTCGCCGAGCACGTCGAGGACGGCCGCCGTGAGCTCCATGGCGCCCTCGCGCGGCAGGTGGCCGTCGAGGAACATGCGCGCCAGCCCGTAGGCAAGCGCCCGGCCGGCGACCTCCGTGACGATGGGGTCTGTGGGGCGCAGCTCGCCGCGCGCCCGCGCCTCCTCGAGCATCGCCTGCAGCCGCGATCGCGCCTCGTCCTCGGCGGCCAGGAGCTCGCGCGCGCCCTCCGGGTCGGCGCGGAAGGCAGGGCCGTTCAGGAGCTCGAAGAGCGCGGGGTGCTCCAGGGCGAAGCGGACCGAGGCGAGCCCGAGCGCCCGGAAGCGCAGCAGCGGGGACGAAGCGGCCGCGATCTCCGCCGCCGAGGCGAGCTCGAACCGCTCGATGCCGGCGAGGGCGACCGCGCGGAGGAAGTCCTCGCGCGAGGGGAAGTGGCGGAACGGCGCCGCCGGAGACACGCCGGCCCGCCGCGCGGCCTCCCGCAGCCGGACCGCCTCGACGCCGCCCTCCTCCAGGAGCGCCAGCCCCGCGTCCACGAGGGCGCGCTTGAGGTCCCCATGATGGTAGCCGCGCGCCGGGCGCCTCGAGGACGCCCGCCGGGCTGGCGACTTCCTGGGGGTCGCCGCCTCCGCAGGCGGATCCTCGGCGCGCTTTCGACCCGGAGGCATGCCGCGCTTTCCCGGCGACAGGCGGCGGCGTCAAGGGAAAGACCGGCGATCCGCCGCGATCCGCCGCGATCCGCGGGGTTCCGGGCGCCGCGCGCGGCGCGACGAGGATCCGGCTTGCGCGAATGTGATCGATGATTACACAGGCGGAGAGCGGATGTGATCACCGATCACATCGGCCGCCCGGAGGTCCCATGTCCATCGCCCTGTCTGCCACCGTCCCCGACGCCGCCCTCGAGGCCGCCTTCGCCGGCGCGCGCGGCGCCTCCCCGGAGGCTGCGCGCGCGGAGCGCGGGTTCGATCACCTGACCGACATCGAGGCCGAGTACGGCTTCACGCCGCTCTCCGTCGAGGGAGCGCTGCCCGAAGGGCTCGAGGGCACGCTCTTTCGCGTGGGCCCTGCCCGCGCCACCCTGTTCGGCGTCGCCGTGGCGCACCCGTTCGAGGCGGACGGGGGCGTGCTCGCCGTGCGGATGGTGGGCGGACGGGCAGAGGGCGCGCACCGCCTCGTGCGCAGCCAAGGCCTCCTGCAGGAGCTCGCGGCCGGCCGGCGCCTCCACGGCTCGACGCTGCCGTGGCCCACGCGCCTGCTCCGCGCGCTGAGGGGCAGCAAGGGCAAGAACGTCGCGAACACGAGCCCCTTCGTGGCCGGCGGGCGCCTGTTCGCGCTGATGGAGGCGGGCAGGCCGACGGAGCTCGATCCCGCGACCCTCGACACGCTGGGCGAGAGCGATCTCGGCGGCGTCGTCGGCCCCACCTTCTCGGCGCACCCGCGCCGGGTGGCCGCCCGGAAGACCAGCTACAACTTCGGCGTCCGCTACGGGCGCAGGCCGCACCTCGACCTCTACGCGGTCGACGACGAGGGCCGCGCGCGGGCGCTCGGCGCGGTGCCGCTGCAGGCGCCGGTGATGCTCCACGACTTCTGCGCGACCCGGAGGCACCTCGTGTTCTTCGTCTCGCCCGCTGTCATCCGGACAGCGCGCGCGCTCCTGCAGTGGGGGAGCTTCGACTCCTGGGTGCGCTTCGAGCCGCGCCGTGGCACCGAGGTGATCGTCGTCGACATCGACGACGTCTCCCGCGTGCGCCGCTTCAGCGTCGAGCCGTTCTTCCAGTGGCACTTCGCGAACGCCCACGACGACGGCGAAGACCTCGTCGTCGACCTCGTCCGCTACCCGGGGCTCGACACGCTCGGCGTCATCGGCAAGGACCCGGACAGGCCCGAGAGCGCGTCGATCGAGGGCGGCGTGCTCGTGCGCCACCGCGTGCGCGCGGCGCGCGAGCAGCTCGTCGCGGAGGATCTCGGCGGCGTCATGGGCGAGTTCCCGCGCTGCGACCCGCGGGTCGAGGGGGACCGGCACGGCGTCGTCTTCCTCGCCACGGCGAGGCAGGACGAGGACCGGCACGGCAACGGCATCGCCCGCGTCGAGCTCGGCACGGGCGCTGTCACCCGGGCGCAGCTCGCGCCGCACGAGCTGCCCTCGGAGCCTGTGTTCGTGCCGCGCTCGCCCGGCGCGGCCGAGGGAGACGGCCACGTGCTCGCCCTGATCACCGACGTGAAGGCCAGGAAGAGCGCCGTCCACGTCTGGGACGCGGCGCACCTCGACGACGCGCCGCTGGCGCGGATGCTCCTGCCCCACGCCTCGCCGCAGACGTTCCACGGGACGTTCCTGCCGCGGGAGCGCTGAAGGACGGAGGCCGCGCTACGTCGCCGGCGCCTCCACCTCGATCCGCTTCCTCGCGACCGGCCGCGGCGCGACGTCGTTCAGGACCACGCCGAGGATGCGGCGCTCGCCGAGCTGCTCGGCGGCCCGCGTGAGCGAGGACGCGCGCGTCATCGAGGCGCGCGCGACAAGGAGGATGCCGTCGGAGGCGTCCTCGATGACGTTGGCGTCGCCCGAGCCGAGGACCGGCGGGCCGTCGATCACCACGTAGTCGTAGTAGCGCCGGAGCGTGCGCAGCGCGGCCTCGAAGTGGACCGAGTGGAGCGCCTCGGGGTAGCCCGCCTCGATCGACGGCTCCGCGAGCACCGAGAGCGACGGGCTGACGGCGACGACGCCGAGCGGGCGGACCTGACCCGCCATGCGCCGCCGGAGCTGCCCCGAGAAGCCCGCGTGCGCGGGCAGGCGCAGGCCGAGGAGCGCCGCGACCCGGGGGCGCGCGAGGTGGCCCTCGACGAGCAGGACGCGCGCGCGCTCGGCCTCGGCCAGCGTCATCGCGAGCCGGGTCGCGAGCGCCGTCTTGCCCTCGGCCCGGCCGGGGCTCACCACAGCGACGGCGAGCGGCTCGCCCCCGCGCCGCTGATCGAGCCGGTGCCGGAGGACCCGGAGCGCCGCGAGCGCCGCCGCGGGCGTGCCGCGGAGCAGCTCGAAGACGCCGTACCCCTCGGGATCGACGTCGGCGCCGAGGATCTCCACCTCGGGCTCGCCGAACGCGGCGCTGGGCGCGTACGAGAGGGGGCGCGCGCCCACGCAGGCGAGCGCGGGCGCGCTCCAGGACGACTCGGGGAAGACGTCGGCGCCGTCGAGATCGAGGTCGTCGGGGAGCGCGTCTTCCGGGGCGAGATCGGGCGAGGCCGCGTCCGGATCCGGGGGCGCGTGGGGCGGCTCCGTGATGTGCGGGGGCGCGCTCGACGACCCGTCGGCATATCCGGGCGCGCTCGACGGCGCGTCGTCGTATCCGGGCGCGCTCGACGGCTCGGGGCCGTACGCGGAGACGATCGCGCGCTCGCGGAGCGGGGGGCGCGCCGGGAGCTCCGGCATCGCGGCCAGCAGGGCGGGGCCGCCGAGCGCGTGGATGTCGCCGCCGTCGTAGAGCGTGTCGTTGAGCAGCACCCGGGCCCCGGCGACGCCGAGCGCGAAGAAGAACGTCACCGCGGCGCCCGCGAAGAGGACGCGGCCCCGCCCGCGATCGGGGCGGCTCGGCAGGTAGGCCGGGTCGAGGATGTCGAGCTCGGTCTCGCTCTTGTCCTCGGCGGCGTCCGCGGACAGGTTCGCGGCGCGCTCGTTGGCCTGCACCGTCTTCAGGTACTCGCGCGCCCGCTCGAGATCGAGGCGGAGCCGGTGCCACTCGGTCTCGAGCTCGATGACGCGCTCCTCGGCGCCCTGGTCGGGCTCACCCGACCCGCGCAGGGCCTCGCCGCCCGACGCGCTCCCCACCGGC
>NZ_JEMA01000595.1 GCF_001589285.1 Sorangium cellulosum
CGGCCCGCGTGCCGCGCGCGGAGTGGGACGACCTCGGCGCGACCATCGGCCGCACGCGCCGGCGGCTCCGGGACGAGCTCCTGTCCGAGGTGGAGCTCGCGTGCGACGCCCTGCGCCGCCGCGTCGACGAGAAGCGCGAGCTCCCGGCGCTGTCGGAGTGGCGCGAGTGGACGGCGCTCCGCGCGCAGTACGAGGCCGCCGCCGAGCTCGTGGGCACGGAGTTCCGCCGCCTCGTGTTCCCCAAGCTCCACGCCGACGTGTGCCACGCCGCCGTCTGGCTGTTCAACACCCGCAAGGAGCGGGCTATCGCGAACGCGATGTTCCGGTGGCTCCTCGCCGAGGCCGAGGCGCTCGAGGACGCGCGCCTGGCGGGGCTCCAGCGCGGCAACGTCGCGTGCGGGGTGTGACGACGAGCGCCGCGCGCGCTCGATGACGGCGCGCGCGGGTCCCCGCGGCGCGCCCGAGGAGCCAGCATGATCGAGCTCGACAAGGTCACGAAGCGCTACGCCGACACGATCGCGGTCGACGAGGTCTCGCTGCGCGTCGAGGAGGGCGAGCTCCTCGTCCTGCTCGGCGGCTCGGGCTCGGGCAAGACGACAACGCTCAAGATGGTGAACCGCCTCATCGAGCCCACGTCGGGCGCGATCCGGATCGGCGGGCAGGACGTCACCCACGAGCCGCCGCACGCGCTGCGCCGGCGCATCGGCTACGTCTTCCAGCGGCTCGGGCTCTTCCCGCACCTCACCGTGGCGGAGAACATCGGCGTCACGCCGTCGCTGCTCGGCTGGGACGCGGCGCGCATCCGGGCGCGGGTCGACGCGCTCCTCGAGCTCTGCGAGCTCGACCCGGCGGCCGTGCGCGATCGCCGGCCCGCGGAGCTCTCGGGCGGCCAGCAGCAGCGGGTCGGCGTCGCGCGCGCGCTCGCCGCCGAGCCCCGGGTGATGCTCCTCGACGAGCCGTTCGGCGCGCTCGATCCGCTGACGCGCGACCGGCTCCAGCAGTCGTTCCTCGCGATCCGGCGCCGGCTCGGGCTGACCGCGATCTTCGTGACCCACGACATGGTCGAGGCCCTGCTGCTCGGCGATCGCATCGCGGTGATGCAGGGCGGCCGGCTCGCGCAGGTCGGGACGCCGCGGGAGCTCATGACGGCGCCGGCGGACGAGTACGTCTCGCAGCTCATCGGGACGCCGAAGCGGCAGGCGGGGCTCATCGACGCGCTGCTCCCCGAGGGGGAGCGCGCCGCGTGAACGAGCAGCTCGCCCTCCTCCCCGGGCGCCTCCTCGCGCACCTCGAGCTCACGCTCGTCGCGCTCCTCGTCGGCGCGGGCGTCAGCGTGCCGCTCGGCGTGCTGGTCTCCCGCGCGCGCCGGCTCGAGCAGCCGGTGCTCGCGGTCGCGAGCGTCATCCAGACCGTCCCCAGCCTGGCGCTGCTCGCGTTCATGGTGCCCGCGCTCGCCGCGATCGGCGCCGCGAGCATCGGCTACCTGCCGGCGCTCATCGGGCTCGTGCTCTACAGCGTGCTCCCGGTCCTCCGGAACACCGTTGTGGGCCTCTCCAGCGTCGATCCGGCCCTGATCGAGGCGGCCGACGGCGTCGGCATGACGCCGGGCCAGCGGCTCCGGCGCGTGGAGCTGCCGCTCGCCATGCCCGTGATCGTCGCCGGCATCAGGACGGCCACGGTGTGGACGGTGGGCACCGCGACGCTCTCGACGCCCATCGGCGCGGAGAGCCTCGGCAACTACATCTTCACCGGGCTGCAGACGCGCAACACAGCGGCGGTGCTCGTCGGGTGCGCGGCGGCGGCGGCGCTGGCGCTGTTCCTGGACGGCACCGTGAGGGCGCTGGAGGTCGGGCTCCGCCGGCGGCGCCGGGGCCTCGTCGCGGCGGCGGCCCTCGCGCTCGCCCTGCTCTACGCGATCACGGCGGTGAGCTTCGCGCGGGGCGCGCTCGGGGGCAGCGCGCGGAAGATCGCCATCGGGTCCAAGACCTTCACCGAGCAGTACATCCTGAGCCGCGTCCTCGCGGGGAAGATCCAGCGCGACACCGGGCTGCCCACCGAGACGGTGGAGTCGCTGGGGTCGACGGTGGCGTTCGACGCGCTGCGGACGGGCCAGATCGACGCGTACGTCGACTACTCGGGGACGCTCTGGGCGACGGTCATGAAGCGGAGCGACCTGCCGGCGGACCCGGGCGAGGTGCTCCGGGGCGTGAAGCGGTACCTGCTCGAGGAGCACGGGATCGTCGTCGCCGCCGCGCTGGGCTTCGAGAACACCTACGCGCTCGCGCTGCGGCGCGAGCTCGCCGAGCGGATCGGCGCGCGGACCATCGGCGATCTCGTGCCCGCGGCGCGCTCCATGACGATCGGCGGGGACTACGAGTTCTTCCAGCGCGCCGAGTGGAAGACGATCGAGCAGCGGTACGGGATCGCGTTCGCGCGGCAGCGCAGCATGGACCCCTCGCTCATGTACGAGGCCGTCCGGGCGGGCGAGGTGGACGTCATCAGCGCGTTCTCGACGGACGGGCGGATCGTGTCGTTCGACCTGCGCGTGCTCGAGGACGACCGGCGGGCGATACCGCCCTACGACGCCGTCGTCCTCGCGAGCGCGCGGCTCGCGCGGGAGCACCCGGAGGTGGTCGAGGCGCTGCGGGGGCTCGAGGGCAAGATCGACGCGGCGAGGATGCGGGAGCTCAACGTCGCCGTCGACGAGCGCGGGAAGTCCCCCGCGGAGGCGGCGGAGACGCTGCTGCGGGGGCTCTGACGGGGCTGTGCGCGCGCCGGCCGGCCGGCCGCGCGCGCCCGTCGCGCCCCGCTACGGGTCGCGACGGCTGCTCGCGGGCTCGCCGTCGCGCGGCGACCGGGCGCCGGGGCGCCTGAGCGTCACCAGGTGCTCTTCCTGGAGGGGCTCGGGCTGGATCGTGCAGTGGGTCAGCGCGTGCTGCTCGCGCAGCCGCCGCGCCACGGCCGCGGCCACGTCCGTGCCGTGGTGCCCCTTGGCGAGCACCACGTGCACCGTGAGCACGTTGAAGCCGTCGGAGATCGACCAGACGTGCAGATCGTGGAAGTCGACCACGCCGGGCACGCTCCGGATCGTTGTCTCGACGTCGGCGAGGTCGATCTCGATCGGGCTGCCCTCCATCAGCACGCGCGACGTGTCGCGCACCAGCCGCCAGCCGCCCCAGAGTACGAGCCCGCCGATGGCCGCGCTGATCACCGGGTCGGCCCGCGTCCAGCCGAACGCGAGGATGAGCACGCCCGCGAGGATGGCCCCGACCGATCCGAGCGCGTCCGACAGGACGTGGGCCAGCGCGGCCCGCGTGTTGATGTTGTGCCCGTGCTCGCCGGTCGAGAGCAGCAGCGCCGAGGCCACGTTCACGATCAACCCCACGGCCGCGGTGATCGTCAGCGCCTCGGCGTGCACCTCCTGCGGCTCGCGCCACCGGCGGGCCGCCTCGATGAAGATCCAGGTCGCCGTCAGCGCCAGCGCGATGCCGTTGGCGAACGCCGCGAGCACCTCGGCGCGGCGGAAGCCGTACGTCCGCGCGCGCGTCCGCGCCTGCGCCGCGATGCGCTGCGCGATGATCGCGAGCGCGAGCGCCGCGGCGTCCGCGAGCATGTGGCCCGCGTCGGCGAGGAGGGCGAGGCTCTTCGACCACCACCCGACCGCCGCCTCGACGAGCAGGAACGACGTCGTGAGCGCGAAGGCCGCGATCAGCCGGCGGAGCGGCGCGCCCCGGTGGTCGTGATCGTGATGCCGCGGGTCACCGTGGTCGTGGCGTCGCCCATCGCCGTGGCCCTGATGTCGCCCGTCGCCGTGATCATGGTCATGCCCATGATCGTGGCGGTGCCCGTGATCGTGCCCCGCGCCGCGCCCGCGAGGGCGCTCGTGAGCGGAGCTCCCGGGATCGTCGGGCACCCCCATCGCGGCGCCGGCGCGGCTCACACCCGCTCGACGATGGTCGCCACGCCCATCCCTCCGCCGATGCACAGCGTGATCAGCGCGGTCGCCTTGCCTTCGCGCTCGAGCTCGTCGAGCGCCGTGCCGATCAGGCAGGCCCCTGTCGCGCCGAGCGGGTGCCCGAGCGCGATCGCGCCGCCGTTCACGTTGACGCGGTCGAGATCGACGTCGAGCTTGCGCGCCGTCTGCAGCGGCACCGCCGCGAACGCCTCGTTGATCTCCCAGAGATCGATGTCGCGCGCCTGCATCCCCGCCTTCCTGAGCGCGCGCTCCGACGCGGGCGCCGGGGCCGTCAGCATGATCACCGGCTCTGCCCCGGCCGTCGCGACGGCGCGGATCTTCGCGCGCGGCTTGAGCCCGTGCGCCTTCACGTAGTCGCCCGACGCGAGCAGCACCACGGCCGCCCCGTCCACGATGCCGCTCGAGTTGCCCGCCGTGTGGACGTGCTGGATCGCCTTCACCTGCGGGTACCGCACGAGCGCGAGCTCGTCGACGGTCTCGCCGCGGGGGCCCATCGGCGTCGCCCCGAGGCCGCCGAACGCCGGCTCCAGCTTCGCGAGCGCCTCCATCGTCGCCCCGGCCCGCGGGTGCTCGTCCCTGTCGAGCAGCGGCTTGCCGTCGCGATCGACGACAGTGAAGAGGCTCTTCGCGAACCGCCCCTCGCGCGCGGCCCGCTCGGCCTTGTGCTGGCTCGAGAGCGCGAAGCGGTCGACGTCCTCGCGCGAGAAGCCCTCGATCGTCGCGATGAGATCCGCCGAGATGCCCTGCGGCACCATCGCGAGCTTCTCGCGGAGCGCGAGGTTGTTCCCGTCGAGGGGCGCGCCGTCCGAGCCCATCGGCACGCGCGACATGCTCTCGACGCCGCCGCCGATGGCGAGCTCCTGCTGGCCCGACATCACCCCCATCGCCGCGAAATTGACCGCCTGCGCGCCCGAGCCGCAGAAGCGGTTGACGGTCACGCCGGTCACGTCGTCCGGCCAGCCGGCCGCGAGGATGGACGTGCGCGCGACGCACGCGCCCTGCTCGCCCGCCTGGGTCACGCACCCGACGACAACGTCCTCCACGTCTTCCTTGCGGATCCCTGTCTTCTCGGCGAGCCGGTTGAGCGTCTGTGCGAGGAGCTCCTGGGGGTGCACGCCGGAGAGCGCTCCCTTGCCTGCCTTGCCTCGCCCGCGCGGCGTGCGAACGGCATCCACGATGAAAACATCTCGCATGACAGGCCTCCGAGCCCCCGGCGTCCGGCCCGTGCTTAGCACACGACCCGTTCCCGGGGCAGCCTGCACGCGACAGGTCCCGGTGGACCTGAACCGCGTCGGATCGGCTATGCTCGCCGCCGATGACGGACCGGTCGCAGCGCATGGTGTGGGTCGATCTGGAGATGACAGGGCTCGATGAGAGCTCGTGCGCGATCGTGGAGATCGCGACCATCGTCACGGAGCCCGACCTGACCGTGGTCGCCGAGGGGCCGTGCCTCGTCATCCACCAGCCCGAAGACGTGCTCGCGGGGATGAGCGACTTCGTCCGCGATCTCCACGCCCGCTCGGGGCTCCTCGCGCGCATCAGCGCCTCCACGCTCTCGGTCGGCGACGCGGAGACCGAGACGCGCGCGTTCCTCGAGGCGCACTGCGACGAGGGGACGGCCGTGCTGTGCGGCAACTCCGTCTGGAAGGACCGCGCCTTCCTGCAGCGCTACATGCCGGGTCTCCTCTCCTTCCTGCACTACCGCATCGTGGACGTCTCCACGCTGAAGGAGCTCGTGCGCCGCTGGTACCCGACGCGCTCTGCGCCGAAGAAGCGCGAGATCCACCGCGCGCTCGACGACATCCGTGAGTCGATCGAGGAGCTCAGGTGGTACCGCGCCAACGTGTTCCAGCCGCTGCCGGGCAACGAGCCCCGCTGAGCGGCGAGCGCCGCTCGCTCTCCTCGCGCCCGCAGCACCCCGCTCGCTCGCCCCCCGGCGCCTCGCCGCGCGCCCCGGGGGCGCGATTCCCGCTCGTCGACGGGCGAGGCGGCGCTGCCTGTCGCCGGAGAAAATTATCGACAACATGAGAAAACTCGATCGATCGCCGGAATGCTTTTGGTAGGCTGGCCATGCGTCCAGGCCTCCGGCACGAGGCCTGTGATGCAGACGCCCCGGCGGCCCCAATCCGCCGGGGTGTCGTTTGCCAGCTTACCTCGGGCAGCCTGCGGGGGCCTCAGAAGAGCTGGTCGCCGTACCACCGCTGCCGGGGGCGCCCACCGGCGTCCACGGCCGGGTTCGTGGCCAGGGAGGCCGGCGCAGGGCGGCGCGTCGCCCGGGACCTCAGCACCGGCCTCTCGGCGGCAGGTCGCACCGCCTCGGGGACATCGGGGTCGCATTGCGCCGGCGGGATCAGCCCGTGATTGTTGTCTGAATTACCTGTGTACGATGAGGGCTCGGCCGGGGCCGGGGGCGGCGCCCCGCGCCGGGCGATGTAGGAGCTCAGGGATACGGCGACAGCGGCGCTCGTCAGCCCGAGGATCAGCAGCGCCCCCCCGACCCGCAGCGCGCCGCGACGCCAGCGCGGGGCGACGATCGGGACCACGGGGTGCCGCATGGCCTCGGGGGGGAGGGTCCCGGTGGGCAGGGTGTTGCGCGACGTCGGGGCGGGCGCGCTCCGCTCGGTGTCCGGCGGCGCCTCGTGCGGCGGCGGGGCGCCCGCCGCGAGGGGCGCCGGGTCGGCGAGGAGCAGCGGCCGCACGGCGGTCATGAGCTCCTGGACCGTCCGGAAGCGCGCGTCGGGATCCTTCGCGAGCGCCCGCGCGAGCGCCTCGTTGACCTGGGGCGGCACGCCCTCGATCGGCGGGGGCACCTCGTCCAGCGCGCACACGTCGAGATCGTCGCGCCCCTCGAACGGCCGCCGGCCCGCGAGGACGCAATACAGCAGCATCCCGAGCCCGTAGATGTCCGTCCGCGGATCGATCGCGCGCGCGTCGAAGAGCTCCGGCGCCCTGTAGCGCGCGGCGTCCGCCATGGCGTCCGCGGGCGCCCCGAACAGCCGGTGCAGCCCGAACCCCCTGACGAGGGCGGCCCCCTGGCCGGAGACCACCACCGTGTGCGGGCCGAGGTCCCCGTGCGACAGGCCCAGCGCGTGCGCCGCGCCGAGCGTCCGCGCGACGTCGACGACGAGCTCGTAAGCGACAGAGCGCAGCCGGGGCAGCAGATCCTCCACCGAGGGATCATCGCTCGGCCGGGCGGCGAGCCAGCCCGCATTGCCCTCCATGCCGCCCCGGAGCACAGGCACGATGCCGTGCAACGACGCAGACGCCGAGAGGAGCCGCTCGAGCTCACCGCGGAACGCGGCGGGGTCGAGCGCCAGCTCCTCCTGGACATAAAGCGTCACCTCGCCGCCGTCTGCGTCGAGCGCGCGATAGGCCTCGGCCGGAGCGGGGGAGTCGAGGCTGGCGACGATGGTGTAGCCAGCGAACTCCTGGCCCAGGATCACCATGAGCCCCCCGACGCCCCCCCCCCGCCGGACACAGCAGCTTCAGCTTCTGTACGGGGGAAGAACCAGGATCGATGCGCGGACGCGCGCCGCGATGTTGAATCAGACCAGAAGATTCTGCTCACTGCGTCGGACCTCCGGCACGAGGTTCGAGTCCATGACACCCCCGGACACGGCTCGGGGAACATCGGTTGACGCGAGCCTAACAGACGTCTCAGGCGCGCGGAAGCCGTCGGCAGGGCGGACCGGGATCACGGAGCGCGCGAGACGGCGCGCTCACTTCCCGGAACGACGGCTCGAGGGCGGGGTAACGCGCCCTGAAGCGGCGCGCTCCGGCGGGCGCGATCGCGGCTGAGCCGCCGAGCGAGAGCGCTCGGGATCCTCGCTGGCCAGGGCGAGCATTGCTTGCTTCCTCGGCGAATCGTCAGCCTCCATGAGCAGAAAGAGGATCGCGTTCTGGAGCGTCTCCTGGGCCTTGTCGAACAGCTCTGCCACGACCGACGCGACAGGGCTGCGGCCGTCGCCGGGCAGCAGGAGGCGCGGATCGCACTGGAGCCCCTGGGCGATGAGGCCGAGCGCGCCGAGGCCGAGATCCCGCTCGCCGCGCTCGACCTGCCGCAGGTACGTGGCCGAGAGCTGCGCCCTCTCGGCGAACTCCTGCATGCTGAGCCCGCGAAGCTTCCGGAGGATGTGGATCGCCTGGCCGACCTCCTTGGGGAGCGTGTCGCGCATTGGTAGATCCTACTTTCTTCCGCCCGGTCGTGAAGCCTGGCGATGAAGGGCAAGACCCCCTTTCAAACCGTGCGTGCGGATTTCCCGCACACGGCTTGCCGGTGGCCTCTCGGGTCGCTGCATTACGCAGCCTCCGGGTACTGCACGGTCCCGCGCAGGCGGTGGAGCCCGTGGCCTTCGACGAAGAAGTCGCTCGTCCATCCCTCGACCTCGCCCGCGCGCAGGTTGCGCCCCTTGCGCTTCACGAGGAAGCCGCAAAGCCGCCGCCGCACGTAGTCGTCGACCTGGTTGAACTTGTTCGCCGCATTCCCGGTGCGGAAGTAGTTGCCCCAGCCGCGCAGCACCGGGTTCAGGTCGCGGATCAGCACCCGCACGTCCTTCACCCCGTTCCTGGCTCGACCGGTCAGCTCCTTCACGCGCTGCCGCACCCGCTTCATGCTGCGCTGAGAGGGCCAGCGCTGGAGCAAGTACACGCGCCGGCGTGACTGCTCCCAGATCCGTCCGCTCAACCGCTTGCGCAGGTGGCAGCCGAGGAAGTCGAAGCCCTCCTTGCCCCAGGAGAGATCCACCCGCCTCGTCTTGTCCGGGTGTAGCTCCAGCCCGAGCCGCGCGAGCACCTCGCGCACGCGCTTCTCGGCCTGCTCGCACGCCGACCTCGTGCTGCACATGATCACGAAGTCGTCTGCGTAGCGCACCAGCGTGCCCAGATGGGCACCGTGGCGCTCCCACGCCGCATCGAGCACGTGCAGGAAGATGTTCGACAGAAGCGGCGAGATCACGCCGCCCTGCGGTGTCCCCGAGAGCGTCGCTACCTCGCGCCCCTCGTCCATCACCCCGCACTGGAGCCACTGGCGCAGCAGCTTGAGCACCCGCCGATCCGAGATGCGTCGCTCGACCAGCTTCATCAGCTTGCCGTGGTCGATGCTGCCGAAGTAGTCGCGGATGTCCGCGTCGAGGACGTGGTTGCCTCCGCGAGCTCCCAGCTTGCGGAGGGTCTCCAACGCCTGCGTCGCGCTGCGACGAGGCCGGAAGCCGTACGAGCTCGGGCGAAAGTCCGCCTCGAAGATCGGCTCCAGCACCAGCTTCGCCGCCATCTGCACCACCCGGTCCCGGATCGTCGGGATGCCCAGCGGCCGCTTCTTTCCGTCGGCCTTCGGGATGTACCGACGCAGCACCGCTGCCGGCCGGTACGTGCCTGCTCGCAGCGCGGCGCCGAGCTCTTCGAGGAAGCGCTCCACGCCGTGCTGCTCGATGTCGGCGAGCGTCTGAGCATCGACGCCCGCCGCACCTCGGTTCCGCTTCACCCGCTTCCACGCTTCCGCGAGGACGTCACGCCTCGCGATGCGGTCGTACAACGCGTGGAACCGGCGCCCCGGATGCCGCTTGGCCGCGACCCACAGCCGGCGTTGGAGTTGTCGCACTTTGTCCTCGGGCTCGCGCCCGCGGGGGTGGTTGGAACCGGTCCTGCCGGCCATGCCCTCGTGCTTACCTCCTCGACCGACGCGACCACCGCAGGGGCCTCTCCCTCCGGCCGCGTTGTTCGTCGCGGCCCTCGACGGTACTACGGCCCCCTCGGACTCCCGCTGCGCAGCGCTCGATTTCACCTTCGGCTTATACGAGCCACCTTGCCGTGACGACGGCGACGCAGACGGGCCTCCCGTGTTCCGCACCTCTCCTTGAACGCGTGCTGCGCCCTCTACCCCGGAGGGACCCGTCGCGCGTTCTGCTCCGGACTGCGGCGCGACGGGCGTGGCCTTCGCCGTGGCATGCGCGGCTCGGCTCCCTCGTTGTGACTCTGTCGAGGCGGCAGGCTTCACTTCATGTTGCGGCCCGCGTTCTTGCTCCCTCCGTGGAGGCATTCGACGCCCCGCTCGGGCTGCGGGGTCTCCCCCACCAACCTGGGGCCTGCTGCCGGGCGCTCCGGCGCTTACCCGGGCGGGACTCGCACCCGCTGGAGACGTGCAGCGTGAGGCCGATCCCTCGCCCCGCAGGCGGGACTCGAGTTCGACCTCGTCACGACGCACCATGCGGCGAGCCTAGCAGGGAGGGCCCGCTCGAGCTCTACAGGTATCCTTCGGCCTGCAGCGCGAACATGCGGGCGTAGCGCTGGCCGCGGGCCACGAGATCGTCGTGGGTTCCCTCCTCGACGATCCGTCCACCATCGAGCACGAGGATGCGGTCGGCCATGCGTACGGTGGGGAAGCGGTGCGAGATGACGATCGTCGTCCGGCCCCTGGAGAGCGAGCGGAACCGCTGGAAGACCGCGTGCTCGGCCTCGGCGTCGAGCGCCGCGGTCGGCTCGTCGAGCACGAGGATGTCGGCCTGCTCGCGCATGAACGCGCGCGCGAGCGCGATCTTCTGCCACTGCCCGCCGCTCAGCTCGACGCCGTCCTTGAACCAGCGCCCGAGCTGCGCGTCGAGGCCCCCCGGCGCCGCGGCCACGACCTCTTCCGCGCCCCCCTCCGTGACGGCGCGCGCGATGCGCGGCTCGTCCGCGAGGTGATCGAGGCTGCCGAGACCCACGTTCTCGCGCAGCGTGAGCTGGTATTGGTTGAAATCCTGAAACACGACACCGATCCTCCGGCGCAGCGCGTCGAGATCCCAGGCGCGGAGATCCTTGCCGTCGAGCAGGATGCGCCCCTCGGTGGGCTCGTAGAGCCGCGTGAGCAGCTTGATGAAGGTGGTCTTGCCCGCGCCGTTGTGCCCGACGAGCGCCAGGCTCTGCCCGCTCGGGATATGCAGATCGATATCCCGGAGCGCCCAGCGCGACTGGCCAGGATACCGGTAGCCGACGCCCTCGAACCGCACGCCCCGCTCGCCGGCGTCGCCGTCCGGGAGCGCAGGCGCGCCGTCCGTGGGCGCCGCGGCGCCGTCCGGGAGCGCGGGAGGCGCGCTGGTGGGGATGCTCAGATACTGAAAGAGGTTCGACATGTAGAGGTTGTGCTCGTACATGCCGCCGACGCCGGCGAGGACGGCCTGGAACGCCTGCTGGCCCTGCCGGAACGCGGCGACGTAAAGCACCATCTCGCCGAGCGAGAGGCGCCCTGCGGCGGCGCCGAGCGCCATCGCGCCATAACAGCCGTAGAACGCGGCCGTCCCGAGGAGCGACAGGGCGTAAGCCCACCCGGCGCGGCGGACCGCGAGGGCGCTGTCCTCCCGGTAAAACGACGCGGCCAGCGCCTTGTACCGCCCGAGGAACATCGGCCCGAGCCCGAAGAGCTTCACCTCCTTGGCGTGGCCGTCGTTGGCGAGCACGTACTCGAGGTAGTTGAGACGGCGCGCCTCGGGAGAGCGCCAGTTGCGGAGGCGGAACGCCGCGCCCGAGAAGCGCGCCTCGGCGACCGTGGCGGGGATGGCCGCGACCAAAAGCGCGAGCACCGCGAGGGCGCTGAACCCCACGAGCATCGCGGCGTACCCCGCGAGCGTGATGAGGTTCTGCACGAGCGAGAAGCTCTCGGTCACCACCGACGCGGGGCGCGACGACGCCTCGCGGCGCGCGCGGGTGAGCTGATCGTAGAACTCGGAGTCCTCGAAATGCGCCAGGTCGAGCGAGAGCGCCTTCTCGAGGATCATCGCGTGGATGTCGATCGAGAGCCGCGCGCCGAGGAGCTGCCGCGTCAGCGCGAGCCCGCGCTGGGCGAGCGCGAGCGCGGCCACGAGGCCGAGCTCGACCGAGACCCACACGAGCGCCGCGCGCTCGTCGCGGGCGACGACCGCGTCCGTGATCGTCTTGCCCACGTAAGCCACCCCGAGCGGCAGCGCCGCCGCCACGAGCGTGAGCGCGCCGAGCGCGACGCTGGCCGCCCGCGAGGAGCGCCAGACGAGCTTGAGCGTCCGCGGGGTGTGGGCGAAGCTGTCCCGCAGGCGGGAGAGGCCGAGCATGGGGGCGGATTCTAACCACGCCGCAGCGCTCCGCCCGCAGAGGCCCCGGCGAGCGCGAGCGCGGGCGCGGCGGCGCGGGGCCGCGGTGGCGGGCGCGCGGAAAGGCCGCGATGGCGGGCGCGCGGAAAGGCCGCGGTGGCGGGCGCGCGCCGTCCGCGGTATCCCGGGGGCTCAAACAAGGNGTGGCGGGCGCGCGCCGTCCGCGGTATCCCGGGGGCTCAAACAAGGAGGCTCTGCATGTCGAGCATGTCGAATGTGACCCTGGGCTACGGCGCGCTGCTCACGGCGCTCGGCGTCGGCAGCTTCGCCGCGACGAGCGCGCCGACGGCGCTCATCCCGGCCGGCTTCGGGGTCGTCGCGATCGGGCTCGGCCTTGTCGCGCGGCAGGAGAAGTACCGCATGCACGCCATGCACGCGTCGGCGCTGCTCGGCGTCCTCGGCGTCCTCGGCTCGGCCCGCGGCCTGTCGAAGCTGCCGGCGCTGCTCTCCGGCGGCGACGTGGAGCGGCCGGCGGCCGTCATCGCGCAGTCCCTGATGGCCGTCCTCTCCGCGGGCTTCGTCGTCGTCTGCGTGCGCTCCTTCGTCGCGGCGCGCCGCGCC
>NZ_JEMA01000596.1 GCF_001589285.1 Sorangium cellulosum
GCGGGGTTCGACCACGCCGCGCTGCGCGATCGCGAGGGCGGCCTGCCGATGTTCGACCCCGCCTCGGTCGCGCGCGCGGGCGTCGCGCGCGGCCTCGTGTTCGTCGACACGGACCACGGGTTCAACCTCGGCTTCGACCCCGCCCCGGGCGACGTCGCGGTGCTGCGCTACCGCGGCGACGCGCTCGACCGCATGGCCTGGGAGGCCCGCGGCCGTCCGCCCGCCTACCGCTACCGCTTCGCGATCCCGGACGGCGGCGGCCTCGCCGCCGTCTCGATCGCGCCGCTCGTCTTCGACGCCCCCGGCGACGCCCTGCGCGACGCCGTCATCGAGGGCGAGTCGCTGTGGCCGCCGCGCGCCCAGCGCGGCGCCTGGGCGCTGCCCGAGCACGCCGGCGGCACGTGCGCCTCCGGAGGGCGCCTCCTCGCGGTGCACGCGGCGGCGGGCGGCGGCACCGCCGCGACGAACGGCGACGCTTCCGCGGCGAGCGGCGGCGCTTCCGCGGCGAGCGACGCCTCCGTCGTGCGCGTCGGCCTGCCCGCCCCGTGGCTCCGCGGCGCCCGGATCAGCCCGCGCGTGGCGATCTCGGGCGACGGCGCGGGCGAGGTGCGCCTCCTCGTCGACGGCGCCCTTCTCCACGTCTGGCGGATCGAGCCCGCTGCGCCGGGCGCCCCCGCCGCGCCGCTCGCCTGCGCCGAGCTCCCGCCGCGCCCGATCCCCGAGCGCGCCGTCGAAATCGAGCTCTCCCTTGCGCGCAGGAGCGCCGCCGGGGCCGGCGCCCGCGCCGCGAGCCCGCCAGAAAGCCTGGAAAGCCCGCGCCGCCGCGCCGGAAACGAGGGAACCGAAGGCGGCGCCGAGGGCCTCTTCGCGCTCGACGCGGTCCGGGTCGCGGGCGGGAATTCGGTTGACCGCTAGTCCCGTAACATGCGAGCTTTTCTTAGGATTCTGTTGTCATGCGGCCCCTGGACCGGCGCATCCTCCGGGGCCCTGCGGTGAAGGCGGTACGCCGAGCGCCGGCGGTGGTCCGCTCGGGCGGGGGAGGTGGACCATGACGAAAAGCGAGCTCATCGACGCGATCGCGGGACGGGGGGAGCTCACCAAAGCTCGCGCCGAGCTCGTGGTGAACTGCGTCTTCGACGCGATGACGCAGGCGCTCCAGCGCAACGAGGGCATCGAGATCCGCGGGTTCGGCAGCTTCACGGTCAGGCCGTACAAGCCCTACAGCGGCAGGAACCCGCGCACGGGCCAGCCGGTGCCCGTGCCGGCCAAGCGACTCCCGTTCTTCAAGGTCGGCAAGGAGCTCAAGGAGCTCGTCAACGCCAGCCGCGCCTACGCCATCTCGGGCGACGACGACGACGACGACGACGACGAGGACACCGACGACGAATGAGCTGACGCGCCCCCTGCCCTGCCGGCGCGCGCGCGATGTCGGGGACGTCGCGCGCGGCGCGGGGGCCTTCGCCCCCCTGGCGGGCGGTTGCGCTGCGCGGTAGAAGCGGGCCCCCATGGTCCCCGCCGAACGTCAGCTCGAGATTCTCTGCAAGGGTGCCGTCGACCTCCACGTCCGCGCCGAGCTCGAGGAGCGGCTCCGCGAGGGCAAGCCGCTGCGCGTGAAGGCCGGCTTCGACCCGACCCGCCCCGATCTCCACCTCGGCCACACTGTCGTGATGCAGAAGATGAGGGAGTTCCAGGACTTCGGGCACACGGTCATCTTCGTTGTGGGCGACTTCACGGCCATGGTCGGCGACCCGACCGGCAAGAACGAGCTGCGCCCGCGGCTCTCGCGCGAGGAGGTCGTCGCCGCGGCGGAGACCTACCAGGCGCAGGCGTTCAAGGTCCTCGACCGCGACAGGACCGAGGTCCGTTACAACTCCGAGTGGCTGAACAAGCTCGATCCGACGCAGATGATCGAGCTCTGCGCGAAGTACACGGTCGCCCGCATGCTCGAGCGCGACGACTTCAAGAAGCGCTACGAGGAGGCGCGGCCCATCTACGTGCACGAGTTCATGTACCCGCTCCTCCAGGCCTACGACTCGGTCGAGCTCGAGGCCGACATCGAGCTCGGCGGCACCGACCAGCTCTTCAACCTGCTCGTGGCGCGCGACTTGATGCCCCGCTACGGCAAGCGCGCCCAGATGGTGATGACGATGCCGCTGCTGGAGGGCACGAACGCGCGCGTCGAGGACGGCAAGGTGGTCGGCGCCAAGATGTCGAAGAGCGCGGACAACTACGTCGGCATCACCGAGCCGCCGTTCGACATGCTGCAGAAGCTGATGCTCGTCGATGACGGCGTGCTCTGGCGGTACATGGAGCTCCTGTCGTCGCGCCCGCCCGAGGAGGTCGCCCGCCTGCGGGAGGCCGTCGTCCGCGGCGAGCAGGGCGTCATCGCGGTGAAGGAGCTCTTCGCGCAGGAGATCGTCACCCGCTTCCACTCGGCCGAGGACGCGCGCGCGGCCCTCGAGCGCCGCCGCAGCGTCGCGGCCGGCGGCCTGCCGGACGTCATCGAGGAGATCCGCGTGGAGAGCGACCGCGACACGATCCCCATCGGCAACGCGCTCGCGCTGGCGGGGCTCGCCG
Organism: Sorangium cellulosum; assembly: GCF_001589285.1. Lineage (GTDB taxonomy): Bacteria > Myxococcota_A > Polyangia > Polyangiales > Polyangiaceae > Sorangium > Sorangium cellulosum_G. The sequence continues at coordinate 2,578 of NZ_JEMA01000596.1, forward strand.
AGTCGACCTCGGCGGCGCGGCGCCTCGTGAAGGGCGGCGCGGTGCACCTCGACGGCGAGGTGGTGAAGGACGAGCAGCTCAAGCTCGAGCGTGGGAAGCGATTCCTTGTCCGCGTCGGCTCGAAGAACCGCCGCTTCGCCTACCTCGTCGTTGGCTGACGCGCCCGGGCGGGGGCTGCGCCGGCGCAGCGTGATCGGCGGCGTCCTGGGCTGCGTCTTCGGCCTGGCGCTTCCCGCGTGCGGCGGCGCGCCGGGGCCGCCCGCCCGCCAGGCCCCGCCGCTGCCGCCGCTCGCCACGGCGGACCTGACGCGCCTCCTGCCGCAGGCGGGGCTCCGGTGGCTGGTCCTCGCCCGGCCCCGCGAGATCGCGGCGGTGCCGTGGCTCATCCCGTCGATCGCGATCGTGGCGCCCGAGGAGAACGTGGCCCGGCACGCCGGCGCGACCGGCGTGGACCTGCGGCAGGTGCGCGAGGCGGCGATCGCGTCGTACGTGTCGGGCGAGGGCGCGGCGGGCGAGGCCCGGCTCTACGTGGCGCGCCACAGCGGCGACCCGCGGACCATCGAGCGCCTGTTCCGGCGGCGGCTCACGGGCAAGGAGCGGCGCGCGCTCGATCGACCGGACGTCGTGCGCGTGACGGGCGACATCGGCAGGGCGCCGCACGCGCTGGTGCTCCTCGGCCCGGACGTCGTCGGCGTGCAGGACGGCGGCAGCCCGCTGCGCGGGCCGGCGCGCGTGGCGTCGCTGTACGCGCTCGGGCGCCTCAAGCGCTCGCCGACGGCGCTCTCGGAGGGGCCGCTGGCCGCGCTGGCGGCCCGGTTCGGCCCGGCGCCCGTGCGCGCGTTCGCGCCGGGGCCGTTCGACGGGGAGCTGGCCCGCGGCGCGCGGGGGCTGCTCGCGGCGGCGACCGCGGTGGGCGCGGCCGCGAGGCCGAGCGCGCGCGAGGGGATCGCGCTCGCGATCGCGGTGGCGGGCGATTTCTCGACGAGCGGGGAGGCCGCCTCGGAGGAGCTGCTGCTCGCGTGGAACGAGCTCGCGCACGGGTCGTTCGGCCACCTGCTCGGGCTGGACGCGCCGGTCGAGCCGCCGCTCGCCACGCACGCGCCGGACGCCGTGGCCATCGCGGTCGAGCTGAACCCGCGGGCGCTCGCCCGGGGGCTCGCGGCGGCGACGGGCGAGCGGATCGAGGAGATGCTGCGGTAGGCGCGGCCGCCCGGCGCCGGTAAACCTGATCAGAGACATGCCCACCACGATCAGCGGCTTCTTCCTGCAATGCGCCTCGAGCGGCGCGCTCGAGCTCGTCCTGCCCGCCGCCGATGCGCCGTCCGGTGTCGAGCATCACCGCCGCGAGGACGCCGCCGGGCCGTGGCGCCGCGTGGCGACGTTCGCGAGAGAGCTCGGCCAGGTCGGCGCGGTGTCGATAATCCAGAGCAATTTCGGCGACTTGGGCAATCTCGAGGCGGTGGCGCGCGCGGGGGATCGGCTGGCCGCGTTCTGGTGCGCGCCCGCGGGCGAGCCGTCGTGGAGCGAGCCGCGCTTCTTCGCCGAGGGCGCGGCCGGCGACCCGGCGCTGATCCAGGGCGGCTCCGGGGGCCGCGGCAACTTCGAGCTCGTGGTCCCTCACGCGGGCGGCGGGATCGCGCACTACCAGCGCGACAACGACACAGCGGAGCTCGGCTGGCGCGGGCCGACGATCTTCGGCGCCGACCTCGGGCGGTTCGAGGCGGCGGCGATGATCCAGCGCGCGGGCGACCTCGAGGTCGTCGCGCGCGCCGGCGATCGCCTGCTGATGTTCTGGCGCTCTCCCGGGGCCGCGTGGCAGGGCCCCGAGGAGGTGGTCTCCGGGGTCCGGGGGACGCCGGCGCTCTTCCGGAGCGGGTCCGGCGGAGAGGGCGCGATCGAGCTGTTCTCGCCGCTCGCGGGCGTGGGGCTCGCGCGGTGGTGCCGCAGCGACGGCGCCCGCGGGACGCGCTTCCGCGGACCGACGGTGTTCGCCACCGATCTGGGCCGGTGCGAGGCGGTGTCCGCGATCGAGAGCCGACCGCTCGGGCGGCTCGAGCTCGCCGTGCGCGCAGAGGGGCAGATCGCCCATCTCGTGCGCGACGGCGTTGTCTGGTCGCGGCGCGCGGTGCTCCGCGGCGGGCCGTCTTTCCCGTCGGCCGCTCCCTCTCCGGGGACGCCGCGCCCGCCCTCGCCTTCTGCCGCGCCACCTCCGCCATCGCGCTCGCCATCGCGCCCGCCGTCCTCGCCATCGCGCCCGCCGTCCTCGCCATCGCGCCCGCCTGCGCCGCGCCCCACCAGCGCTGCGCCACGGCTGCGCCTCGGGCCGCACCGGGCAGGGTTCCGCCGCATCGGCGCGCTCTCGCTGTCGGAAGATGCCTGTTACCCGGAGATCTGGGCGTTCCAGGGCGCGATCTACCGCTCTCCCGAGCGCGGCGCCGCGCTGCTCTACTACCCTGCGTCGGCGGACGGCGAGGAGGCGCCGCTCTCGCCGGGAGGCCCGTTCCCCGTCATCGCGATCGCCCACGAGCGGCGCCTCGCCGCGAGCGCGGCCGCCGCCGGGTCGCCTTCGGGTCTCGGCCAGGACCACCGCCAGCTCGCCGGCGTCATGGCGCACCTCGCGCGCTGGGGCTTCGTCGTCATCGCGCCGGACCTCTCGTGGCTCACGCCCGACGACGCGCCCCTGCGCCGCGCCGCGGTGCTCCGGGACGCGCTCTCGCACCTCCGCGCCGGCTCGCGGGGCCCGCTCCTCGCCGACTTCGATCGGGTGGGGCTCCTCGGCCACGGGCTCGGCGCGCAGGCCGCGCTCGCGCTCGCGCTCGACGCGGCTTGCCCGTTCGACATCCGCGCCCTCGCGCTGCTCGCGCCGGCGGGCGAGCCCGAGCGCGCTCCGCCGATCGACGCGCTCGCGCCGCGACCGGTGCTCCTCGTCCGCGGCACCGCCGACCTCATCGCCGCCGCCGTCCCGGCGGCGCTCTACCAGCGCGCGCGCGCGCCCAAGCACCTCGTGACCCTGCCCGGCGCAAACCACTTCGGCTACACGACGTCGCTCGGCCCCGCCGAGCCCCACGACGGCCCTGCCGAGCTCCCGCGGCGCGAGCAGCAGGCGATCGCCATGGGCTACATCGCCGCGTTCTTCAATGGGTACCTCCGGGACGCGCGCGGGTGCCTCGGCGCGCTCTCGGGCAAGGAGTCGCTCGAGGGGCTCGAGGCAAGGGAGATCCCGGTCAGCGCGGAGCTGCCTGGCAGCGACGCTGGGGCCTAGCTCCGCCCTTCAGGCGTCCGGCCATGGATCCGGAGAGAGATTCCAACGCAAAGGCGCAACGACACAAAGGCGCAACGACGCCCACGTGCGACGAGCTCGCCCGGATCTTCGGGCGCTGACGGGCCCGCGGCCGGACGAGCGCGCGACGCGATGCTACTTTCCGGCACGTGTTCCAGCTCGGCGGCCTGGTCGTCACCCTCGTCAACGGGCTCCTCGGCCTGATCCTCTGGCGCCGGCTCCGCGCCGCGTTCCCGCGGCACGGAGCGCTGATCGACGGGGCGTGCGCCGCGGCGCTGCTGCTGCTCGGGCACCCGGCGCTGCTCTTCGCCGTGGCGAGCTTCTCGGGGCTGCGGGCGATCCAGCGCCTCCTGCCCGATCCGCTGTCGATGATCGCGCTGGGCGCCCAGGTGAGCCTGCTCCTGTACGGGCTGCTGCTCGGTGTCGTCGCTGTCGCGCGCGCCGTCGTCCGGGCGCTGCGCCGGGCGGGGCCCGCCACGAACCGCCGGGCTGCCACGGACGCGCAAGCCGCTCCGGGCGCCCCGGCCGCGACGAATGTTGCGGGCGCCGCAGACGCCGCGGGCTCGACGAACGCCCAGGCCGCGATGGACGCTCGGGCCGTCAACGCGCCAGCCGTCGGCGCGACCCGGCCGGAGGCCGTCGACGAGACCCGGCGCCGGCTGATCGTCGGCGCCACGTGGGCGCTGCCCGCGGCGGCTGTCGCTGTGTCGATGGGCGGCGTGCTCGCCTCGCGACAGCGTCCGGTCGTGGTGCGGGTCGCGCTGCCCGTGCGGCGCGAGCTGACGAGCCTGCACGGCATCACCATCGCGCAGCTCAGCGACGTGCACGTCGGCAGCTTCATGGACGCGGAGCGGCTCGACGAGCTCCGCGACGCCATCAACGCGGTCCGCGCGGACATCCACGTGATCACGGGCGATCTGCTCGATCACCACGCCTCGCAGCTCGAGCTCTCCACGCGGCTGCTCCGGGGCCTGCGCCCCGCCCGGGGGCAGGTCTTCTTCTGCATGGGCAACCACGAGTACATCGCCGCGCGATCGGCCAGCATCCCGGCGATCGTGAAGGGCCTCGAAGAAGCGGGCGCCCAGGTGCTCGTCGACGAGGCGCGCGAGGTCCGCCTCGGCGGCGATCGTCTCTGGATGGGCGCCATCGACTACCCCAGCCGCGCGCGCCCGGGAGAGCCCGCCCGGCGCCCGACGGTCGACGGGCTGGCCCGGGCGCTCGGCCAGATGCGGGACGACGGCGCGCCGCGCGTCCTGCTCAGCCACCACCCGGGCACGTTCCGCGCGGCGCGCGAGCTGCCCTTCGATCTGATGCTGTCCGGCCACACGCACGGCGGGCAGATCTCGCTGGGTCGGATCGGCGATTACGCGCTCACGCCGATGTTGCCCGCCGGGCTCTACCACAACGGCTCTTACGAGCACCGCGGCCGGCGACTCCACGTCAACGCGGGCGCCGGCGGCTGGCTGCCCGTGCGCATCAACTGTCCGCCGGAGATCACGCTCGTCGAGCTCGTACCCGCCTGACACGCCGGTCGTCGCCGTCCCCGCCGCGGGGCTCCGTGTGGACGCGCCCGGCGTCCTGGTTGAAGCTGCAGGCCATGGCGCACGCCGCGGCGCGCACCGGCCTTTCGCCCGAGGAACACCTGGGCTTCGAGCGTTCCTCGCCGCTCCGTCACGAGTACGCGGACGACGAGACGAACAAAGCGCGACGGGCGATGAGCCGCCGGCAGGCGATGAGCCGCCGGCCGCGCCCTGACCGAGGCGGAGCGCCCCCGCGCCCGGCCGCGGCGGTTACAGCGTCACCTCGAACGGCGCGCGCGCGAGCTCCTCGCCCGTCTCCGACCGCACGACGGCCGTCCACTCCCCTGCCCTGCGCGCCCCGCGCGTGAACGCCCACGTGCGCCACCGCGGCGAGGGGCCGACCCCGAGCGTGACGTTGCCGACCGGCGCCCCGCCGTCCGGCGGGACGAACGACACAGTCACCTCCCCTTCCACGTCGCTCCGGTTCTCGAGCTCCACGAACGCATAGAGCCGCTCCGTCTCCGGCGCGCGGAACGTCGTCCCCGGCGCCACCGGCTCGCGATCCTTCACGCCCTCCGCGATCACGAGCCGCTTCACCTTGAGCTCCGCTGCCCCCCTCGCCTTCTCGTCCTTGCGCTCCTTGCCCCCCGCGACGCTCGGCGCGGGCGCGGG
>NZ_JEMA01000597.1 GCF_001589285.1 Sorangium cellulosum
GGGGCGTCCGCCGCGCCGTCGCCGCCGCGGGGCGGCGCTTCGGCCTGCGCGGGCGCGGACGTCAAGCCGAGCGCTACCGCGACGAGGGCCGGAGCTGCCGACGTACAGCGGGACATGCGGTTACGGTACGGAGGCCGCGGGCGAGCGTCAAACGGCGCGCGGCGCGGCGCCACGTGCGCCACGTCAGAGCCAGCCGTGCTCGCGGTACCAGGCGACCGCGCGGCGCGTCCCCTCGGCCCAGCTCACCTGAGGCTCCCAGCCGAGCTCGCGGCGCGCCTCGCCGGCGTCGCATACCCAGTGCGACGCGGAGAGCTCGTTCAGCTTGTCGCGCGTGAGCATCACGGGCTTGCCGGTGAGGCGGCTCATCCCCTCGCTCGCGAGCGCGGCGCCGCGCATGAGGGAGAAGGGCACGCCGACCCGGACGAACGCCCGCGCGCCGATCGCCGACTCCACGTCCGCCAGCATGTCGCGCCACACGTAGACGCGGCCGTCGTCGATGAAATACGCCCGGCCGCTCGGCACGTCGCTCTCGAGCGCCCGGATGCACGCGGCGGCCGCGTCGGAGGCGTAGATGACGCTCAGCGTGTTCTTGCCGTCGCCGAGCATCGGGAGGAAGCGGCGCGCGACGCTCTGGAAGAACGCGAACGACTCCTGATCGCGCGGGCCGTAGATCATCGGGGGGCGCAGGACGACCACCGGCAACGCGTCCTTCTCGGCGAGGACCAGCCGCTCCGCCTCGAGCTTCGAGCGCCCGTAGCGCGTCACCGGGGCCGGGCGCGCGTCGGGGGCGACGGGGCGGCCGTCGAGGCTCGGGCCGATGGCGGCGAGGCTCGAGACGAACACGAAGCGCTTCATGGATGGCGCCGCCTTCGCCGCGTCGAGCATGTTCCGCGTGCCGCCGACGTTGACCCGGAAGAACTCCGCCTCGTCGCGCGCCTTGACGAGCCCGGCCGAGTGCACGATCGCGTCGACGCCCGCGTCGACCACCGCGCGGCGGACGCTCTCCGCGTCCTCGATGGCGCCGTACGCGAGCTCGACGCCGCGCAGCGACGACAGGAACTTCGTGCTCGACGAGCGCCGCACCAGGGCGACGACGCCGTGCCCCTTCTGCACGAGCTGCTCGGCGACGTGCGAGCCGAGGAACCCGCTCGCGCCCGTGACAAGCACCTTCATCGATCCGCTCCCTCCTCCAGCTCCCCGCGGCGACGGCCGCGCTCTATCGACGTGGGCGCGCTCGCGTCGAACGCGCGCGACCACGTCGATCAGAGCGCCCGCTCGTAGATCCGGTACTTCTTGTAGACCCGGCCGCCCATCAGCCGGATGCCCGCGTTGATGGCGGCGTTGTCCTCCAGCGTCCACCCGAGCTCGCCGCCCTTCATGCCGAGCAGGTGCGCCGCCCGGTTCATCTCGACGTAGAGGAACGCGCTGAGCCCGGCGTAGCGCCGCGCGTGGCGCCACTTCTTGCGGATGCCGAGCACGACGAGGCGCCCGCTCTTCGGGCCGCGCACGCGCAGCCGCCACAGCAGCTTGAGGACGCCGGTCGGGAGGAGCTTGCCGTGCAAACCCTGGATCAGCTCGTTGAGATCGGGCAGCCCGACCGAGACGGCGGCCGGCTCGCCGTCGATGAACGTGAGCTTCGTCAGCTCGGGCATGAGGATGAGCCGCACGTCCTTCGCCCACTTGACGAGCTCCTTCTCCGTCATCGGGACGAAGCCCCAGTTGTCGCTCCAGGCGTCGTTGAAGACGTCCATGATGATGCGGATGTCGCGGAGCAGGTTCTTCGGGTCGCCGCAGCGCGTGTGCACCTCCGGCATCGCCAGGACCTCGGCGTGCGCCCGCTGCGCCCGCACGGGGATGTCGCCGACCTCGTAGCGCCACCCGTAGAGGTCCTTCACCTTCTCGAGCCCCGCCTGCTCGATGAGCCGGCCCTGGTGCGGCAGGTGGTAGGGCAACATGATCACCGGCGGGCGATCGAAGCCCTCGACGAGACAGCCGATCTCCTCGTTGATCGAGAGCGAGTAAGGGCCCCGCATGCGCTTCATCCCGCGCGCGCGCAGCCAGCCCGCGGCCTCGGCGAGCAGCGCCTGCGCCGTCTCGGGGTCGTCGATCGTGTCGAGGAAGCCGAACAGGCCTGTCTCGTCGCGGTGGTGTCTCAGGTGCTCGTGATCGACCTGCGCCGTGATCCGGCCCGCGGGCCGGCCGTCCTTGTACGCCACCCACGCCGTCCCCTCGGCGTGCTCGAAGAACGGGTTCTTCTTCCTGTCGAGCCGATCGGCGATGTCCAGGTCGAGCGGGCGGATATAGTTGGGCTCACCCTCGTAGATCGTGTCGACCACGTTCAGGAAGTCTTTGAGGACCTTCCTGTCGCCGTTCCTAAGCTCGCGGAGCTCGATAGCCATAGGGGGCAAGCCCGTACCTTCCGGGACGCGGCGCCGCAAGGGGCTCGCGCGGCCTCTGGCTCGGCGCTGATCGGGGAACGCGGCGCCCGCGGAGCCGGTAAGCTCCCGCGGAGGGCGGCTGTCCGGCGCCCGGCAAATCAGGTGGACGCAGCATGATGACCCCGAAGGAGTTCCAGAGGCAGTTCAAGCGGCTGCTGATGAGCCGCGTCGATGGCATGGACTGGGAGGACAAGCTCGCCCGGGTCCGCCAGTACCTGCGCCAGCTCGAGGCGCGCCAGAGCCCGGAGGAAGAGTCGGCCGAGCTCTCGCCGTCGCTGGAGCTCATCCCGTTCGAGCCCGGCAAGCGGCCCGTCGACGAGGCGCTCTACCCGGGGCACGGGTGCAGCGAGCGCGTCGGCTGCATCAACACGTCGGGCGACCCGGCGGAGCTCGGCGACGAGGTGTGGCTGCTCTACCGCCTGCGCGACCTCTACGCGTTCGTCGCCCCGTTCGAGCGGCCGTTCGAGGTGACCCTGTCGGCGTGGTTCCTCCCCGCGAGCCCCGGCGACGGAGAGCCGTGCCCGGTGCCCGGCATCCTCGACCTGCCGCTCAGCCCCCAGATCGTCTCGACGTCGTCCTACCCCGTCCCGATGCTCGAGCCCGCCCCCTGGAACTCGTTCCACCAGACGGTCTACGTCGCCACGATCGCGCCGGCGAAGCAGCTCATGCCGCACCCGCCCGGCGAGGAGACCGGCGGCGGCTACCACTGGCTCGACCTGCCCGCGTCGTTCCGCGAGCGCATCCCGGACGGCGCCGATCCCTTCACGTTCGCGAGCCTGTTCCGGCAGCAGCTCCGGGTCGAGATCCGGCTCAGCGAGGCGGGCAGGACCGTCTGCTCCGAGTCGACGGACGTCGAGATCTTCGACACCGGCCGCTTCGGCTCGCTCTACACGCGCCTGCTCGACCGGCTCGTCAAGGCGGACACGGAGGTCCAGCAGCGCGCGCTCGGGATCGACGAGCTCCACGTCGGCTACCACCCGTGGTTCCCGGTGCTGACGATCGGCATGGACAAGGCCCTGCTGTACCTCCGCGCCATCCACCAGGACCTCGAGCAGCACCGGCGCAACCTGCCCGACCCCCGCTGGCTGCTGCGGGTGGGGCTCTACCTCGAGCTGCTCACGTGCCTCGGCATCTTCGAGGCCGTGAAGCACGAGTACCCGGACATGCTCTCGCCGGAGGAGCGCGAGGCGTTCGAGGAGGGCGTGTCGTTCGCGCCCATCCGCGCGGCGCTCGACGTGGCGGCGTGGCGGCAGGTCTGGGACCTGAGGCACATCGCGCCGCGGGCGGCCGGCTTCTTCGCGGCGGGGCCCGTGAGCCTGACGAACCTGATGCGCAAGCAGAAGGCGACGCTCGCGTTCCTGCACACCCACCACGCGGACCTCCAGCGGGCGATCGAGCTCGCCGGGCCCAACCTGTGGAACGCGCAGGAGACGTGGCACCGGGTGTTCCGCGACGCGGAGCGCGCGGTGCTCAAGAACAGCGCGCTCGCGTTCCCGGAGCTCGCGCACCTCGACCCGCGCTGGCGCGAGTTCGCGCTCTGGCACCAGCGGGGCGACGTGCGCCTGTTCGGGCTCAGCCTCATGCCCGAGGCGTTGACGGCGCTGTTCGGCGATCAGGACGGCATCTTCCCCGCGGCGTGCCGGCAGTACCGGAAGTCGATGAACGACGTCGCCCGGTGGGCGTCCGAGCGGCAGCTCATGGACTACACGGGCGACGAGTGCATCCCGCGGAACGCGAGCCTGCTCGAGGCGTACATGGAGAAGAACGCGCCGCTGCTCGCCGCGCTGCAGCGGCGCGACGGCTACGGGGCCGCGCAGTCGATCGATCTCGACGAGCCGAGCCAGGCCCCGCGCGAGGCGAGCGCCGAGGACCTCGTGACGCTGCTCCGGCGGACGCCGGTGTTCAAGCCGCTGCTCGATCGCGAGCTCCGCAAGCTCGCCACGAAGGCGCGCCGGGTCGAGTACGGCCCGCTCGACCGGATCGTGCTGCAGGGGCAGCGGGACTCGTCGATGTTCCTTGTCGCCTCCGGCGCCGTCGAGGTCCTGGTGCGGCACCCCGACGGGCAGGACTCGACGGTCGCCGCGCTCGAGAAGGGCGCCGTCTTCGGCGAGTTCGCGCTGCTCACGGGCGAGGAGCGCACCGCGACGGTGCGCGCCGTCGACGAGGTGGTGCTCTACGAGATCACGAAGGAGGCGCTGCAGCCGATCATCGAGGCGCGCCCGCAGCTCGTGATTGAGCTCAGCCTGCTGATGGCCTCGCGCCAGGCCCACCTGCGCGACGCGGCCGAGCGCTACATCGAGGCCGAGGAGAAGGTGCGGAGCCTCGCCGGGCGCATCCGCCGGTTCGTGCTCGGCTGAGCGCGCCGCGCCCCCCGAGCGTGGCCGCGCTCCCGCGGCTCGGCGGGCGCGCTGCGGGGGGGCGCGCTCAGCCCTTCAGGAGCCACGCGATGGCGTCGGTCTCCGACGTGAAGAACGAGTACTCGGGCAGCCCCATGGCGGCCGACAGGCGGGAGATCTGCATCTTCGACAGCGCGCTGTGCACGAGGTTCGCCGCCCTGCGCATGTCGTGCTCGACGGCGTAGGCCATGGTCTGCCCGACGTAGGGGCTCACGTCCGGCTTCTGCGGCGGAAAATCCGCGATGTCGGCGAGCACGTACCAGGGCTTGCCGAGGTGGAGCAGCGCCGAGGCCTTCTGGCGGAAATCGTCGAGGTACGCCTTGGCCTCCTCGACGTCCCAGAACCCCCAGACCTTCACGTGGAGGATCCCCGTCGCCAGATCGGCCCTGATCTGGAACCGCCGCTGCGAGACGCGCTCGCGCCGCGACGTGGTATCGGACCTTCTCGACGGCTCGCCCGTGGGGGAGCTCGCCCGGCTGGACGTCTCGAGCGACGACGGCCGGGGCCGCGTCTCCGGGGGCCTCGAGGTGGGCGGCGGCGGCTCCTGGGAGCGGCGCGACGACGTGGGCGTCCTGCCCGGCTCGGAGGGCGTCCTGCCCGGCTCGGAGGGCGTCCTGCCCGGCTCGGGCGTCCTGGCCAGCTCGGGCACGGTGACGGTCGGGATGTCGGCGAAGCCCGGCGACACGCCGGGCCGCGAGGGCTGCGTCGGATCGGTAGGGCTCGGGCTGGGAGGGCCGGGCGGCAGCGGGGCCGGCAGCAGCACGACGCGCGACGCCCGCGGCAGCGGGACGCCGAGCGCGTCGGCGAGCGCGCTCACCGCGACGGACGCGCGCTCGAAGCGGTCCTCGGCCTTGAGCGCCGTCGCCTTGAAGAACCACCCGTCGAACGCCTCCGGTAGCGAGGCGGAGCGCCGCCGCGCCGCGCGGGCGCTGGGCGCCTCCGTCGCGCCGCGCAGGAGCTCCGACGCGAGCAGGTAAGGCGACGGGATCACCTCGGCCTCCTGGGACCAGTACGTCTCGCCGACGAGGAGCGCGTACGCGACCTGCCCGAGGGCGTAGATGTCGACGCGCGGGCCGATGTTGCGCTCGGCCCGGATCTGCTCGGGCGCCATGTACACGGGCGTGCCGAGCATCTGCCGCGTCAGCGTCGAGGCGTGGTGCTGCTCGATGACCTTGGCGATGCCGAAGTCGAGGATCTTCATGCACGGCGAGCCGTCGTCGCGGACGGTGACGAACAGGTTGTCCGGCTTGAGGTCGCGGTGGACGATGCCCGCGGCGTGCGTCTTGTCGAGCGCGAGCGCCGCCTGGAAGAGGTAGATCGCGACGTCCTCGGCGGGGAGGGCGCCGCGCTTCTTGACGAGGCTGCCGAGCTCCTCGCCGCGGAGCAGCTCCATGACGATGAACGGCGTGCCGGTCTCGTCGTCGACGCCGGCGTCCGAGGTCCTGACGATGTGGTCGCTCTCGATGATGCCGGTGATGCGGGCCTCGAGGGCGAAGCGGGCGCGCAGCTCCTCGCTGTCGAGGAGGCTGGGCAGCATCACCTTGAGCGCGCGGCGCGTCGCGGTGACGTCGTCCATCACCTCGTAGACGGCGCCCATGCCGCCCGCCTTGATGACGCGCACGACCTGATAGCGGTCGCGGAACCGCGTGTTCGGCTGCAGCAGGCCGGGCGAGGTGCTCATCCAGCGGCCCTCGATTCAGACATGGTCCGGAACACGCTATCGCAGCGGCTTCCCGCGTCGCAAGGCGCTCGGGTGGGGGAACGTGCTCAGGGCCGGACTGCGGCGCTCCCGGCGGCGCCTTCGCCCTCGTCGCTTCCGCCTCCTCCCCGCGCGCGATGATGGAGGAGCGGCTCCAGCGCGGCCCAGAGCGCGCGGACGTCCTGGAAGCGCTCCTCGGGGGTGACCGCGAGCGCCCGGGCCACCCAGGCGTCCACCTCGGGCGGCAGATCGGGCCGGAAGGCGTGCAGGCTCGGCCGAGGGCCGCGGGCGGCGGCGATCAGGATGTCGACCCGGCTCGCGCCGGTGAACGGCACGCGCCCCGCGAGCACGCGGAAGAGCACCGCGCCGAGCGAGTAGATGTCGATCCGGTGGTCGATCTCCTGGGGCCGGCCCTTCCAGACCTCGGGCGCGATGTAGCTGGGCGACCCGGGGATCGCGCCCTCGCGGGTGAGGGGGTCGGCCTGCATGACCTTGACGAGCCCGAAGTCGAGCAACCGC
>NZ_JEMA01000598.1 GCF_001589285.1 Sorangium cellulosum
CAGGTTGTCCATCACCTCGGAGATCCGCAGGCTGTCCACCACCCCCACCATCGGCAGCGTCAGCACCTTGTCCCATACCTCGATGATCGGCGTCGACAGGTCGCGGATGACCTTCTGCTGCTTCTCGATCAGATCGAGCTTTATCTGGAGCTCCCGCTCTCTCTGGCTCGCCTCGGTGGCGTCCAGGGTGACGCTGATGAGCCCATCGGGCTCCCCGCGCTGGTCGCGCACCGGGACTTGCCATGTCTCGAAGACGACGCCGTGCGCCTCGTAGACCTGGTGCGAGGCTTTCCCCGCGAACCCCCGCCGCAGGTCCTCCAGTCCCTCCGCGTGATCCGCGTAGAGCTCGAGCACGTTCGCCCCGACGAGCTGTCCCCGCTTCATGCCGGCGGCCCCGAGCCCCTTGCCGTCGTGGAAGGTGAAGACGCCCTCGCGGTCGTACCTGGCCATGCTGATCGGGAGGTGATCGAGGACGGCGCGGAGCAGCAGCTCCGCCTCTCCGGGCTCCGCCGCGGGCTCATTCTGGATCTCGTCGCCCGCCGTCAGCTCGCCAGCGCCCGTCATGGAGATCTTCTACCGCGAGCGCGCGCTGCGCGTCGAGAGCTCGCCGATCTTCGCGGGGCCTTTCGTGAACGCGCGCAGGGGAACATCGCGCCGCCTCGCGGAGCAAGCCTGAGCCCGCCTGGCTCGCCGGCGCGCGCATGAACCAACACCCCCGGCGCCCGCTCGCCCGCGCGCGCCGCGGATCCGCCAGGTGTACAACGGACACCGTTCTTCGTGTACAAGATACACCGATGGAGGATCGCATGTCTGTCTCGTACGAGCACCCGCGGCCGGCGCTGACGGTGGATTGCGTCGTGTTCGGCCTCGACGACGGGGATCTCAAGGTCCTGCTCATCCGGCGGGACCTCGAGCCGTTCCGCGGCAGGTGGGCGCTCCCGGGCGGCTTCGTGCGCGTCGACGAGGCGCTGGACGACGCGGCGCGTCGGGAGCTCGCCGAGGAGACGGGGCTCTCGGGGGTGTTCCTGGAGCAGCTCTACACGTTCGGCGCCCTCGGGCGCGACCCGCGCGAGCGCGTCGTCTCGGTCGCGTACTACGCGCTGGTCAAGCTCGTGGATCACCGGGTCAAGGCGGCGACCGACGCCCGCGAGGCCGCGTGGTTCGCGGTGGACGACACGCCGGCGCTCGCCTTCGATCACGAGGAGATCCTCGCGGTCGCGCTGGAGCGGCTCAAGGGCAAGGTGCGTTATCGGCCGATCGGGTTCGAGCTCCTCCCGCCGAAGTTCACGCTGTCGCAGCTCCAGCGGCTCTACGAGGCGATCCTCGAGCGCCCGCTCGACAAGCGCAACTTCCGCAAGAAGGCGCTCGGCACCGGGCTGCTCGTGGAGCTCGACGAGGTCGAGCAGGACGTCGCGCACCGCGCGGCGCGGCTCTACCGGTTCGACCGGCGGAAGTACGAGCGGCTCGAGAAGGACGGCTTCAGCTTCGAGATCTGAGGCGGGGGGCGGCGCCCAGCGAGGTCCGCCGGCCGACCCTCTTCGGCCGGCGCGGCCGGGGCCTCTCCAGGATCCGGCTGCTCGGCAGGCTCGGAGCCCGACCGGCGGTCTGCGCCCCGATCGACGTTTGGGCGAGTCGGGACGAGAGACCTCGCGCCAGCGCGTCCATCTCGACCTTGCCAGGCGCGCTCTCGGCGCACCGTACATTCAGCCTATCGAGCTGCTGGTGGACGATGCCCAGGCTACGCTGGGCCGACCTCAGGTCGGCGCGAACAGGCGTCCAGCAGAGGGTCGCCGCGAGCGTCCCCGCGGCGACCCCTGCTCCGATCAGAACAACATCGCAACCAGGGATGCATGGCTCAGGGCAGGAAGCGCGACCCGGTGTGCACCTGAAGCGACGTGCAGCTCCCCTGCGCGTTCCAGCTGAACGAGATGGCGGAGGGCGATGTTCGAAGGGGGAGCGAACCGCAGATCGATGCTCCGGAAACCAAGGATACTGCAACGGGCTTCCGGAAAACCGCTCCATTGTTCTCGGCGGCTGTCCGCATGCCCGGATTCGGGTTGCTTGTATAGCGTGTGGATAGCCGTCGGCTGGCGAGGCTCAACGATTACAAGGGGTTACTTCAAGCGTCGAGCCCCTCCCGGGTGTTGCGGCCATCACCAACCAGGGTCGGGACCGTTCTACTCCGAATGAATAGAGTTCACATTGTGCAGCCCGCCGGAGAACAACGACATATGCCCACCTTCGCAAGGGTCAAAGATCCCCTCGATCGTCACAAGACTTCGATTACACCCTGCACCCGGCGTTCCGGCGGCGTCCCACCACAACGCCTTCATGGGCGGAACGAGGGATCGTACGTCACAACGCGGCGCACGCTTGCCGTCAAGGGTTGGCTTCATTGTGCTCACATCGTTGATATAAAGACCGTGATCCTCAAATTCGTTCATCAAGAAGGCGCGAAGCCGCACACGTTGCCCAGCAAACCTCTCGGGATCAGCAAGCACTTGGTCGAGGTCTGTGGCGACGGCGGTCGGATCCGGCGTTCCGAACGAGCACTCTGGGCTCGGCGACTTGGATGCGACACGATTTTGGTCCGCTCCACAACCAGCAACCGCAATGGCAAGCAACACCGGGATCGCGGTCACATGACGAGACATCACGGTACTCCGTAGCCAGAGCTTGGAGGGGAGTACCACGGCTTCTGGTCGCCCCTGTATATGCCGATACGCGCGTGAGGCGTCGCAAAAAACGATGAATACACCAGCCGCGTTCGTGGCGAAGCAGCGCACGTGGGGGGAGCCGGTCGAATAGCCGTTCACCTCGCAGTCGATCCTCTCTACCGAGTTCGACGAGGTCCGGGCGGCATACGTGGTCCCGCGCGCCTCCGACGCCACGGTGTCGATGAAGACCTCGGCGTGGTACGTGTTCCCGGCGATGGCGTTCCCCGCCGTGGCGACGCTCACGAGCGCGACCACGGCTGCTGCGATCTTGATATTATTAAATTCATGAAGCACCTCTTGGCATAAAAGAAAACACACAGCTATTCCAACGACGCCACCATGGCGTTCGAAGACACGGCAGGAATGTCGAAGCCCGCTGAGCGGCTTGCGCGGCCGCGCCTGCGCTCCGTCCCTGCCACGACGGAGCGCAAGCGAGAGCGCCTCGGGCGCTCCGTGCCTACTGGACGAGCCCCTCGCGCCCTGCCCGGCGAAGCCGCTCCGCGATGTAGCCCATGAGCTCCTGACGGGAGCGGAAGGGCCACAGCGCGATGGCGACGCACCTGGACGCGGATCTCAGCTCGATCATCCTATCGTTACCGCGAACGGAGACGATCTCGGTCCATGGGATCGGCCGCGACAGCGGGGAGGCGACCCCCTCGTCGGTGATCCTCACGAACGCCTGCCACAGGCCCACCGCGGATACGGCCAGCGACGAGGCGACGAACATGGCAGCCATCTTGAGCGCATCCGGGCTGTTCCAGCGGGGCATACACCATGCGAGCACCAGCGATGCAAGCCCCGGAGGAACAAGGCTCAGCACGGCGACGAACGCCCACCGCCGCCTCGTCGGATCGTTCATTGCGACGGCCCGTTCGAGTAGATGCTGGCCGCCACGTTCGCGCCGATGCTCTGCCCAGACGTCACCGCGAACACCTTCGGTGCATCGTTGAGAGCCCTGGCGAGCCCTGAGTTGACAGCACCGCTGATGGCGGAGGACTCGGCGAACTGCATGGTCGCGACGGGCGCTGGAGACGCCCAGGCGGCGAACCCTCCTCCGATGGCGCCGAGGAGTGCGGAGCCGGCGAGGCCGCTCATCGTCGGCTCTTCTCCGCGGTAGAGCGATGTCGCAAGGTACTGGACTTCGCTGGCGGAACCACCGATCGCGGCGCTGCCCCACAGGCCCGTTCCAAGCCACCGAACCGCACGAGCCTCGTGTCCCGATCGTACAACCCGCCCGCGAATCCGAACGGCTGGAATCCCGGGTTCGTGTCGAGGGTGACATTACCCCACTCGTCGTAATCGAGTCGCTGGGCCACCTGGCCGCTCGCCGCGTCCACGACGAGCCTCGGGCTCCCGAGGTGGTCCGTGAGGATGCGGTAGGTGGCACCACCCTTGATCACCAGATCCGGCACATTCCGACGCTGCGCGTAGACGAAGCGCGCCACCACGGCCCCCGCGCCGTCGAGCTCCGCCACTGGCTGGAGCGCGCTCCGGTAGAGGAAGCCCTGGACGTTGACCCCGTTCCGCTGCTTCCAGACGCGATGGCCCTCGCCGTCGACCAGGTAGTCGATGTCCATGCCGTCCGGCAGGTCGACGTGCCGCAGGTTGCCGCCGGGATCGTACGTGAAGGTCGTCGTCGCGCTCGTCGCCGTGTCGGTCACGCTCGTCCGGTCGCCCGCCGGGCTCGTCACGTACGTCCTGGTCCCGTACGTGAGCAGCCGGTCCTGGTCGTCGTAGGTGCCGCTCTCCGTCGCCGCGCCCGACGTGCGCGCCAGGCGGTTCCCGTTTGCATCGTAGTCGTAGTGCGCCACAAGCACGCCGTCCCGGGTCACGTCGGTCAGCCGGCCCGCGAGGTCGTAGTCGTAACCGTACACGTGCGTCTCTCCCAGCACCGTCTCCGTCCGCTGCTCGATGCGCCCCAGCGCGTCCGGAGCATAGCTCGCCTCGCGCCCGCAGTCGCCTCGGTCCATCACGCCCAGCCGGACGGATGCGCGAGGCGCACACGAGCGCCCTAAGAACATCCGGCGCGCGCCCGAGCAACCCACGTACTAGCCGGCGTCCCTTCCCTCGCTCGGCATCGGCGACGCACGATCGTCATTCGTCCCGGGCACGCGTTCCGCAGATAACCGTTGGCACGGCAAAAGTTCACGTGCGTGCGTGCCAGCGCGGGATGGGGCGGGACGGGGCGACGGTCGCGCGCCCTCCCCTGGACCCCACAGGATCGCGAGGGCGACCAGGCTCGCTCCCCCGGGGGTTGACATAGTGTTCATGCAACACCATGCTTCGTGTGTTCGTCACACGAACAGCCGAAGCTCAGGGCGGGCGCCCGCGGGCGACGCGTCGGCGCTCGCGTTGAGCGCGAGGGGATTTCCTCGGCCGCGCGCCCGGAAGCGCTGCTCGCTCTCGGGCTCTCAGCGCGCCCTCGCCGGGCGCAGAAGGGATGTGTATGTCTCGAGAGGCCGCTTTCTTTGCTGACCTGGGAGCGGGATCACGCCTCGAGGTCGCCGGCGGCACGGTGACCGGGACCGACCACCTCGCGGCGGGGCGGCCCAACCAGGACGCCTATGCCTTCCGGGCCGAGGGCAACTGCCTGGCCGTGGTGGTGTGCGACGGCTGCGGCAGCGGCGCGCGCAGCGAGGTGGGCGCGGCGCTCGGGGCGAGGATCGTGACCGAGCAGGTGCTCGGCGCGCTCGGGCGCGGCGGAGACATCGAGTCGCCGGCGACGTGGGAAGAGGTGCGGCGCGGCGCGCTCGCGCCCCTCCGGGCGGTGGCCGGCGGCATGGGCGGGCGCCTCGCCGAGGTCGTGTCGACCTTCTTCCTGTTCACCGTGGTCGGCCTCGCGATCTCCGGCGACAGGGCGTGCGTGTTCTCCCTCGGCGACGGCCTCATCGCGCTCGGCGACGACCTCCTGCGGCTCGGCCCCTTCCCGGGGAACGAGCCGCCGTACCTCGGGTATGGCCTGCTCGATCGCCCGCCCGGCGGCGAGGCCCCGCGCTTCACCGTGCACCGCGCGTTCCCGGCGAGCGCGCTCCGGGCTGCCCTGCTCGGGACCGACGGCGCCGTCGATCTGCTGGAGTCGTCAGCGCGGCAGATCCCGGGCGGCGGCGGCGAGGTCGGCCCGCTGTCGAGGTTCTGGGAGGACGATCGGTATTTCCGGAACCCCGACGCGGTTCGGCGGCGGCTCGCGCTCATGAATCGTTCGGTGGCGCGGCCCGTGTGGAAGGAAGAGCGCATGGAGCGCGAGGGCGGGCTGCTCCGCGACGACACGACGCTGGTGGTGGTGCGGAGATCCCGGCGGCAGACCGATTGACGCGCGCCGCGCGCGGCTCGGCGAAGGACATCGCGGCATTTCTTGCGCCCGAAGGAGGCGAAGGTGGACGTCTATCTACGTGCGAAGCGGATAAAGCTCGATCCTCGGGCCTCGATCGGCAAGGGCGGGGAGGCGGACGTGTTCGACCTCGGCGACGGCCGCGCGCTCAAGGTCTGGAAGACGCCCGATCACCCGGATTACGCCGGTCAGGACGCCGAGCAGCGCGCCGCCGAGGCCCGCATCGAGCGCCACCAGGACAAGCTGCGCGCGTTCCCGGCGGCGCTCCCCGACCAGGTGATCGCGCCCGCCGAGCTCGCGACAGACAGGTCGAAGAAGCGCATCGTGGGTTACGCCATGCGCCTCGTTCGCGGCGCGGAGCCGCTCCTGCGCTACGGCGAGCCGTCGATGCGCCACGGCGGGCTCTCGGCGGCCGCCGTATCCGGGGTGCTCGCGCGGCTCCACCGGACGGTGGCGGCGATCCACGACCGGGGCGTTGTGATCGGCGACTTCAACGATCTCAACGTGCTCGTCGCCGGCGGCGAGGCGTTCGTCATCGACGCCGACAGCTTCCAGTTCGGCCCGTTCCTCTGCCAGGTGTTCACCGAGCGCTTCGTCGATCCGCTGCTCTGCGACCCTTCCCTCCCCCGCCCGGTGCTGGCGCGGCCCTACGCGCGCGAGTCCGACTGGTACGCGTTCGCGGTGATGGTCATGCAGAGCCTGCTCTGCGTCGGGCCCTATGGAGGCGTCTTCCGGCCGCGGTCCGCGGCGGCGCGGGTGCCCGAGAGCGCGAGGCCGCTCCGCCGCATCACCGTGTTCGATCGCGAGGTGCGGTATCCGAAGCCGGCGATCCCGTATTGCGTCCTGCCCGACGACCTGCTCGACGCGCTGTACCGCGTCTTCGTCAAGGACGAGCGCGGCGTGTTCCCGCGCCGGCTGCTCGACGCGCTCGCCTGGACGAGGTGCCCTTCGTGCGGCGTCGAGCACGCGCGCGCCGCCTGCCCGACCTGCGCTTCCGCCGCGCCGGCCGCCGTGAAGTCGTCCACCGTGGTCCACGGCGAGGTGCTCGCAACGCGGCTCCTGAGCACGCGCGGGGTGATCCTTGCCGCGTCCGTGGGCGCGGGCGGGCTCTCTGCCCTGGTGCACGAGGGCGGGCGCTTCGTGCGGGAGGACGGGTCGGTCGTCCTGTCCGGCGCCCCCCACCCCGCGATGCAGTTCGCGGTGCAGGGCGAGGCGACGCTGATCGGCCGCGGCGGCGAGCTCGTCGTGCTCTCGCCGGGCGCCGCGCCCGAGCGCATCCAGGTGGATTGCCTCGGGACGAGGCCGATCTTCGCCGTCAACGCGCGGGCCCGCTACTGGGCGCGCGGCGGCCAGCTCCTGCGCAGCGGCAGGCCGGGCGCGGCCGCGCTCTCGGGCGAGGCGGGCTCTGTCGCGATGGGCGACGTCCTCGAAGGGCAGACGATGTTCTGGGTCGGCCCCCGGTTCGGCCTCGGCTTCTACCGCGCCGGGAGCGTCTCGATCGCGTTCGTCTTCGACGCCGAGCGGCCTGGCCTCAAGGACACGGTCAAGCTGCCTTTCCCCGGCGGCAAGCTCACCGCGGCCACGTGCGTGTTCGACGCGGGCGCCGGGCGAGACGCCAGCGGTGCGCGCTCGCGCGACCCCTCGGACCGCGCGCGGGCGTGGCTGTTCCTCGCCGCCGAGCAGGCCGGGCGCACGGTGCACAGGTGCGTCGTCGTGCGCGAGGACGGCGAGGTCGAGGCCGCCGCCGACGGCGACGCGGGGGGCGGCTCATGGCTCGGGGCGCTCACCGGCAAGTGCGCGGCGTCGGGGTTCCTGCTC
The DNA here is from genome assembly GCF_001589285.1 of Sorangium cellulosum. Lineage (GTDB taxonomy): Bacteria > Myxococcota_A > Polyangia > Polyangiales > Polyangiaceae > Sorangium > Sorangium cellulosum_G. The sequence continues at coordinate 7,864 of NZ_JEMA01000598.1, forward strand.
TCGGCGACCGACAGCGGCGTCGTCCGCGTCGAGGTCCGGGGGGGAGCGCTCGTCGAGGCGCGGCAGTTCCCCGGCACCGAGCCGTTCGTCACCCAGGCTTCCCGGCTGCTCGTCGGCCCCGAGGGGCTGTTCGTCGTCGACGCGCAGGCGATCACGTTGCTTCGCATCTCGTGAATCCACGGCTGTTCTTCAGGCCCGCACGCGCGGGCCGTTCGAGAGGAGAGAGACAATGAAAACGACAGAGCTCCCGCTGCCCACCTTCTATGATCCGAAGAACGCCGAGCGGTGGGGTTATCACCCGAACGAGGAGGCGCTCCACGGCGCGGCCGCCGGGTGGCGGAAGGCGCACGGCGTGAAGCCCTCGGCCGCCGACGCGCAGAACGTGCACCTCCTGCTCATCGACGTGCAGAAGGACTTCTGCTTCCCGCAGGGCTCGCTCTACGTCGCGGGCAGGAGCGGCACGGGCGCTGTCGACGACAGCCGCCGCATCGCGGAGTTCATCTACAGGAACCTCGGGTCGATCACGAACGTCACGGTCACGATGGACACCCACTTTGCATACCAGATCTTCTTCCCGGCCTTCTGGGTGGATCGCGAGGACCGGCCGCTCTCCGCGCACCGCGAGATCACGACGGCGCAGATCGACGCGGGCGAGGTGCGGCCGAACCCGGCCGTGGCGCGGTGGCTCTGCGGCGGCAGCTATCCGTGGCTCATGAAGCAGGTCCGGTACTACTGCGAGGAGCTCGAGAAGGCGGGCAAATACAAGCTCTACCTGTGGCCGCCGCACTGCATCCTCGGCAGCGACGGGCACGCGCTCGCGGGGGTCGTGCACGAGGCGCGGATGTTCCACGCGTTCGCGCGCGGGGTGCAGTCGTGGGTGGAGGTCAAGGGCGGCAACCCGCTCACCGAGAACTATTCGGTGATGCAGCCCGAGGTGCTCACGCGGCACGACGGCCAGCCGCTGGCGCAGCGGAGCACGCTCTTCCTGAAGACGCTGCTCCATGCGGACGCGGTGATCATCGCCGGCCAGGCCGCGAGCCACTGCGTGCGCAGCTCGATCGAGGACATCCTGACGGAGATCGCGCTGACCGATCGCGCGCTCGCGAAGAAGATCTACGTCATGACCGACTGCATGTCGTCGGTCACGGTGCCCGACGGCAAGGGCGGCTTCCTCGCCGACTTCACCGCCGAGGCGGACAAGGCGCTGAGCCGCTTCGCCGCGGCCGGCATGAACCTGGTGAAGAGCACCGACCCCATCGCACGGTGGCTCGTCTAGCGCGGTGCTGGCAGGCTCGGTGAGGTGAAGAAGAGAAAAGAGAATTTGAACCACAGAGGCACAGAGGGCACAGAGGAAGAGAGAGAGAGAGAGAGAGAGAGAGAGAAGAAATAGATAGAGATAAATACTTTCTCTCCTTCTCCCCTCTGTGCCCTCTGTGCCTCTGTGGTTCAAATTCTCTTCTCTTCCTCTCATCGAGCCATGGAAGAGCGCCGGCGAACGCGCGACCAGCGCCGGCCGCCCCTGATTTCGCGCGCTTGAAACGTGTGACCGTGGAGGTTTCGATGAACATGAGCAAGGACGACGGGAACAGGCCGGATCGCGGTGGCTCGCTCGACATCGAGCAGCTCTTCGAGGCGGCGCGGGACGAGGGCGCGCTCTCGCCCGAGGCGATGCAGGCGCTGCACATCACCGACATCGGCGCCCAGATCCAGGCAGGCTTCGGCGTGCAGGTGGACGATGTCGCGTCGTCGGAGGTGGTGCTGGTCACGGTGATGCCCGACGACTCGGGATCCATCAAGTTCGCCGGCAACGCCCGCGCGGTGCGGGACGGGCACAACCTCGTGGTGAGCGCCCTCGCCGACTCCAGGCAGCGCGACTCCATCCTGGCGCACAATCGTTATCTGAACGGGACGGTGCTGTATCCGTATTGCCCGATCGGACAGGCGGTGAAGATGGACACGAAGAACTACGATCCCCAGCTCGGCACGCCGCTCTACGACCAGACGGTGGTGCTCCTCGGCACGGTGATCGCGAAGGCGCAGGAGTTCGCGCTGAGCGGCGTCCCGGCGCGCACTGTCACGCTGATCATCTCCGACGGCGCCGACGCGGGCTCGACGTGGGCCAAGGCGAAGGACGTGTGCGCGCTCGTCCGCGACATGCGGCGGGCCGAGTCCCACATCGTGGCGGCGATCGGCATCAGCGACGGGAACACCGATTTCCAGGCCGTCTTCCGCGACATGGGGATCGAGGACCGCTGGATCCTGACGCCGAAGAGCGACGCGGCCGACATCCGCAAGGCGTTCGCGCTGTTCTCCCAGTCGGCGGTGCGCGCCAGCCAGGGCGGCGCGTCGTTCTCGAAGACGGCGGCCGGGGGCTTTGGCGGATAAGGCGGGTCAGGCCGCGGCCGCCAGGGGGAGCACGCCGTAACGGTGGCGCAGCTCGTCGACATCCACCGTCATGACCGACCAGAAGTCCCAGTCGTCCATCAGGTCGATGTTCATCCTCGTGCCTCGAACGAACGATCGCACGATGTCGTCGGCGAGCCCCGGCGTCGCGAGCATCCCCTGCTGCGCGGGCGCGAGCACCGTGAGCTGGACCCCTTGCTGGAGCTGGGACGAGCAGGAACACGAGGATGCCGAACGGGTTCTCGCGGCGATACCCGGCCTGAAAGGCGATCGTCATCGCCTCGCCGCGCAGGTCCGTGCCGTAGCCCGCGAGGATGTGGCTGAGATCGTGGGTGAGCACGCCCTCGGGCACGCCGCGCTTCTCGCCGGGGAAAGCGAAGCCGTTCGCTCGATAGAAGGTGAAGAGCGCCTTGCCGAGGGTGCCCTCCCTGTACCCCTCGAGGGAGCGATAGCGCGCGGCGACGGGCTCGTTCTCCGCGAGGCCGGCGAAGCTCGCGAGGTTCCTGGCAAGGCCGTAAACACCGCCCTCGTCCAGCATGCGCCGCACGCTCTTGCCGAGCAGCGCGTTGCGGGCGATGTCGATGCGCAGGAGCAGCAGCCGCCGCTCGTGGAGGCGATGGATCTGGCGGACAGCGTCGGGGCGGGCCCCCAGCGCCGCGGCGAAGCGCTCGACCCCGAGCAGCTCGCGCTCGTCGATGCGCTCGCCGCACAGCGTCATGGCGCAGAGGCCGTTGACGAGCTGCTCGCGGAGCGCGGGGTCCCTGACCGCGCGCGCGAGCTCCTCGGGCGCGATCGGGGCGAGCGCATCGACGTCGAGGACGTCGAGTTCCGTGTGGAGGAGGTGCCGCTGCACGGCGGCGATGGCGGCGCGGCGAGGCCCGTCGAGGGGGCCGGCCGAGGTGAGGACGACCTTGATGGCGCGCAGTCCCGCGCGCGCCTGCTCCTGGCTCGGAATGATGTAGGTCATGCCAGCAAGAATGAGGACGAACGCGCGTCCCGTCCTTGACCGGCGGCGCCAATGAGTTGACCGGGCGCGCCGTCAGGCCACGGTCAGCACGACGTTCCCCCGACGGTCGCCGAAAGGATACCCGCAGCCCGGGGTGAGGTAGCGAGCGGCGCGAATCCTCCAGTCCCGTTCCTGACCGCGGAGCTTTCTGTCCGCCTGCGCCTCGCGTGCGCCGACATCCGCTATAACGGACGTTCTGCTTGACACGATCCCCCCCGGGTCGTGGACAATGGATGCATGAGCGTCATCGACGAGCTGCTCCACGCCAACGAGGCCTACGCGGCCGCGTTCACCAAGGGTTCTTTGCCCCTGCCGCCGGGCCGCAAGGTCGCGATCGTCGCGTGCATGGACGCGCGCCTCGACCCGGCGCGCGCGCTTGGGCTCGAAGAGGGTGACGCCCACGTCATCCGCAACGCGGGTGGGCGCGTCGTGGAGGCGCTGAGGAGCATCGCCATCAGCCAGACCCTGCTCGGCACGGAGGCGGTGGTCATCGTCCACCACACGGACTGCGGGATGCTCACGTTCACCGATGAGGTCATCCGTCGACGGCTGAGGCAGACCCTCTCCGCCGACGCTGATCACGTGTCGTTCCTGCCGTTCTCGGACCTGGACGCGTCGGTCCGCGACGACATCGCGATCTACCGGAGCTCGCCGCTCGTGCGAAAGGACATCCCCGTCCGCGGGTTCATCTACGACGTCCGCACCGGGCGGCTGCGCGAGGTCGACGCGAGCCGCGCGTAGACTCGACACTGCGTGGGCCAGGAGCCACGCCGCGGGCGCGGGGCCGCATGATAACCCTGGAGATCATGCGCACGTTCGCCGTGTCCGACGTTCCCCGTGCAGAGCGCCCCCTCCGGCCCGTCTCCTGACCGACCCCGAGCAGCTCGCGCCCGTCGATGCGCTCGTCAGGCGGAGCGGCGGTACGCGGCGGGGCTGTGCCCGGTCCAGCGGCGGAAGGCGCGCGAGAAGGCGCTCACCTCGGAGAAGCCCAGGAGGAACGCGACCTCGGAGATGGTGCGGCCGCGCTCGCGCATGTGGGCCACGGCGAGCTTGCGGCGCGCCTCGTCGAGGACGCTCTTGTAGCTCTCGCCCTCGTCGCCGAGCCTCCGTTGCAAGGTCCGCGCGCTCATGCCGAGGGCGCGCGCCGCGGCGGCGACGTCGGGGACGCCGCGCCCCAGCGCCTCGACGAGGTGGCGCTCGAGCGCGCCGCGCACGCTGGGCTCGGCCGGGAGGCGGGCGAGCAGCTCGTCGGCGTGCCGGCGGAGGACGGCGCCGAGGGCCGGATCCGCGCGCTGCGTGGGGGTATCAAGGAACGCGGCGTCGAACAGGACAGCGTTCTCGTCCGCGCCGAAGACGAGCGGCACGCCGAGGAGGCGGTCGTACTCGCCGCGATCGGCCGGGGCGGGGTGGGCGAAGGTGACCCGGTGCGGCGCGAACGGCACGCCGGTGAGGTCGCGCGCGCGCAGGACCCACAGGCCCAGGATGAAGCTCGATAGCTGGGGCGGCGCGACGGCGCCGGCGAAACGCTGCGAGATGCGGGCGCGCGCGCCGTCCACCGTGAGGCGCACGTCCAGGGCGTCGTGGATGAGGCGCTGGTAGCGCAGCACGCAGCCGATCGCCTCCCGCACCGTGGCGCACTGGGCGGTGACGAAATCGACGACATCGAAGAGCTGGCCGACGAGCAGCTCGGCCGCGTGCAGGCCGAACGCGGGGTCGCGCGCGAGCTCGGGGATGCAGGTCCACGCGCGGGCGACCGTGTCGTGCGGAACGCGGGCGGTGGGGTCCTCGAGCAGGGCGGGGTCGACCTCGGCCACGGCGAGGGCCTCGCGCGGGTCGACGCCCGCGCGCGACGCGATGAGGACGCAGAGCCGGAGGGCCTTGATGCAGCCGGTGGGGCGCATGACGCTCGGCCCACCGTCGTATCCGATTTCGCGCTCGTGTTCACGAGAGCGCGCCGCGACCCCGCAACGCCGGTTGCCAGGGCGGCGGGCGCCGGACAGGCAGGGGCGCTGCCCCGCGAGGCAGGGGCGCCGCCCCGCGAGGCCGGCGCGTACCGGCGAGGCCGGCGCGTACCCACGAGGCCCTGCGCGCACATCCGCGCTCACGCAGGAGCGCCGGTTCGACGGGAGATGAGGAGGTGGGTAACAGTCGCAGACCACGCAACACAGTGAGGGCCAGAGACGTCAACCGCGACGCCAAACCACCTCTGGAACACGACAGATCGTCCAGAACGGATCTGGATTTTGAGGATATTCTGGATACCATTGAATATTCGGCGAACCCGGGTGCGGTCGCCGCGAAAGAGAGAGACGATCACGTGAAGACGGTGTTGAAGATCCTCGGAGCCCTCGTGGGCCTCGTCGTCGTTGCGGCCGTGGTGTTCTGGGCCGGCTGGTTGCGCGCGCCCGCCCCGGAGGCGGTCTGTGAGCACATGGGCGAGCTGGCGACCAAGGAGACAGGGGCCAGCGCACAGAAGGTGTGGGATCAGGCCGCGTGCGTGAAGCGGATGCAACCCCCCGAGTTCGGACGGCTCAAGTACGTCAAGCAGATGAAGTGTATCGTGGGCGCCGAGAGCATGGACGGGCTCAAGAGCTGCGAGAGGGGCGGCTGATCGCTCGGGCCGCGGGGCGTCGCCGCCCGCCGGGCGACGCCCCCCGCGGCCCGGAGAGGCGCCGGGCCGCACGCCTTTCGGGCTGCCCGCCGTTGCGCCTTTTGGCCGTGCTCGCCATGGGCTACCCATGCCCCTCCGGACTCGCCGCGGACGCTCCGGAGCGCCCGGGCTCGGAGGTGGTTCTTCATGGCGGTCGTGCGGTGGAAGGCATTGGAGCGGCGCGTGATCCAGCACTCGCCGTGGCGGAGGATCGAGGACGTCACCTTCGAGCTTCCGGACGGGCAGGTGCGCACGTTCTCGCTCAAGAAGGAGGGGCGGGTCGTCTGCATCCTCCCGATTTCACTGGAGAATCGCGTGATCCTGGCGCGCCAGTACAGGCCGGGGCCGGACCGGATCCTCGACGAGCTCCCCGGCGGCGGCGTCGAGCCGGGCGAGACGCCGGAGGACGCGGCCGCGCGCGAGCTGCTCGAGGAGACGGGGTATGTCGCCGGGCGGCTCCTGCCGCTCGGCCGCCCGCTCGAGTGCGCCTACTCGACGATCGAGCGCCACGCGTTCCTCGCCGTGGAGTGCGCGCGTCGCGGGGCGCAATCGCTGGATGAGACCGAGTTCATCGACGTGATCGAGAAGCCGATCGAGGCCTTCGTCGCGCAGCTCAGGGAGGGCGCCTGCACGGACCCGGAGGTCGGGTGGATGGGCCTTCACGAGATGGGCTACCTGAAGGCGCACGAATGATCCGGCCCGCTCCGGCGTAAGCGCGACGTCGCGCGCGCAGCCCGCACGTCCATCGCTACCGGGCGTCGTCTCGCGCTCCCGGCGCAAGCGCTGAGGGACGATCGCCGCGCAACCGCGCCCCCCGTCACTCGGCGTGGCCGCCGCGGCGCACCTGCTTCTTCTCGCCCGTCCGCCGCTTCTCGTCGAGCCGCCGCGCCTTCGACGCCCGCGTCGGCCGCGTCGGCCTCCGCAGCACCGGCGGCTCGAGCGCCCGCAGCAGCAACGCGCGCAGCTTCTCGCGCGCGTCGTCCAGGTTGCGCTGCTGGTCGCGCGTGAGCTGGCTCACAATCATCAGGCGTCCCTCGGCGTCGAGCCGCCCGCGGGCGATCGCGCGCAGCCTCGCCTTCGCGTCCGCGGCGAGCTCCGGCCACGCCGCGAAGTCGAGGCGCAGCTCGACCTTCGAGGCGACCTTGTTGACGTTCTGACCGCCGGGGCCCGACGCGCGCACGGCGCTCCAGCTCAGGAGGGCGACAGGGACGGTCAGCTCATCGTTGATGACGAGGGGTTGGGACACGGTGGCTCGCTCTGCCCAGCGCAAGCCGCGCGCGACGCGCGGGCGGGGCGCCCTGCACTAGCACACCCGGCGGGCGAGCTCGGACCCCGGCGTGGCGGGTTGCCCCGACCCTCGCCACGGTCGGGGCACGAAGCGACACCGGCGGGCGCGCAGGCGGCGCGCAGGCCCTCACCCCGCGGCCATCGCGGGCGCGGGGGCGTCGTCGCGCCGCACGCGGCGGAGGATGAGCTCCTCCAGCCAGCGCTCGAAGGCCTTGCCCTCCTGGTCGTCCGGGTCGTCGCGCGTCACCTCGACCCCCTTCTCCGCGCGGCCGCCGCTGCGCTCGATCACCGTCTCGACCAGCGACGTCCACGTGTACGTCTGGATCGCGCCGCCCAGCGTCTCCATCACCAGCAGATCCGCCAGCGTCGACGCGCGGTTCCACGTCTGCACCTCGAAGCGGACCGCCCCGTCGCCCGCAGGCTCGGCCAGGAAGCGCACGGCGCCCGCGAGCGGGTGGCCCTCGAGCGTGGCGAGGGTGATCGCGCGGGGCGCTACCTCCTCGACGCGCACCTGGACGTGCCCGCGCAGCGGCAGGGCCATCGTGAGCGTCGCGCCCGGCGCGATGCGCGTCGGGCTCTCGGGCTCGGCGCCGACAACGACCGTCTCGCGCGGCGCCAGCGACGGGAACTCGTCGCGCAGCAGCGCGATCAGCCCCTCCGCGTCGAGGCGCGAGCCGCGGATCACCGCGCTGTACAGCTTGCGGTGCATCGGGCCGATGCCCTCGGACGGCAGCCGCTCGGGCAGCGAGTCGCCGAGCTTGCCCAGCGCCTCGTCGAGCGGCGTCGCCTTGACGCCGAGCACGTCGAGGGCGTTCTCGCGGCCCTCGGGGATGACGTTGCCCTCGGTCACCATCGTGATCTGGTCGGCGTTGACCGGCGTCTCGATGCCGAACTTCGCCGCGAGCTTCGCCCCGGTCGACTCGATCCACGCCGGCAGCGGGAGCCGGGTCGGGTGCCTGTCGGTGATGGCCTCGAAGCGGTCGAGCACCTGGTTCATCGACGTCACCTCGGGGCCCGCCAGGTCGAGCTCGCGCCCCGCGAGGTCGGCGCGCTCGGCCGCGACGGCGAGCGCCTCGCCGCAGTCCTCGCACCAGACCGGCTGGAACGGATCGTCGCCCTTGCCGACCAGGGGCACGACAGGCATCGTCCGCATCATCTTGAGCAGGAGCGAGATCTGCTCGTCGCCCGGGCCGAACACGTTGCCGGGGCGAACGATGATCCACTCGCGCGAGAAGGTGCGGGCGATGTCCTCGCCCTGCTTCTTCGACCGGTGATAGTCCGACTCGCCCCGATCGGCGCCGAGCGACGAGACGTGGACGAAGCGCAGGACGCGCGCCCGCTCGGCCTCGGCGACGAGGTTGCGCGTGCCCTCGACGTTGACGCGCTCGAACGTGACCTCCGGCGGCCGCTCCGCGACGACCGCCGCGAGGTGGACGACCGCGTCGCACCCCTCGGCGGCGCCGTGCACCGACGCGGCGTCGCCGATGTCGCCGTCGAACGCCTCGACGTCGCCCTCGAACGCCTTGCGATCGTCGCTCGCGTGGCGCGACAGGAGCCGGACGCTGTGCCCCCTCCTCAGGAGTCGCCGCACCACCTCCGGGCCCACCACCCCTGTGCCGCCGGTCACCAGTACCTTCATCGCGCGTTCTCCTTTGCACCCATCGGTGGCCGTCGACAGGCGAACGCCGTGCCAGGCCCGGCCCGCGGCGCGCCCGGGATTTGCTTGAGAATTTGCTGGAGCATGGCCGCATGAGCCCCCGCACGAACGCCTCACGTCGCCCCGCGACCGCCGCGCAGCGCGCCGAAAGCGCCTCGCAGCGCGCTGGAAGCACCCCGCAGCGCGCCTCGCGGCGCCCCGCGGACGCCGCGCCGGCGCCGCTCGTGACGCCCGACGGTCGCTACCTGATCGTGCGCGGGCGCCTGTGGCGTCGGGCCAACCCGGCGCTGCCGGAGGACGCGCGCGAGCGCCTCGTCGCGGAGCTCATGGCGGCGCGGCGCGAGGTCGGGCGCGCGCTGCGCGCGGACGACGAGCGGGCGCTGCGGGAGGCCCGCCGCCGCGTGCACGCGGCGAAGATCGCCCTGGGCGAGCGAGGTCCGCCGTGGTGGGCGGACGGCGCGCCCGACGAGAACCGGCGCCTCGTCGCGTCCACGGCCTACGCGCGCTGGTACGACGAGCTCCGCAAGGGCGAGGCGCCTGTGCGATAGAGGCGCGCATGCAGCGCCAGCCCGACCCTCCCGCCACGCCGCCGGGCGCGCCGCGCCGCGGTCGCGCGCCCGCTCCCCGGGTGAGCCCGCTGCGCTGGCTCGGCATCGCGTCGGGCCCGGCCGCCGCCCTCGCGATCGCGCTGATCCCGAGCGGGCTCCACGCCATCCCCGGCCACGGCCACCGCCCTGCGTACGCGGCCGCCGTCGCGGCGTGGATGGCGCTGTGGTGGCTCTTCGAGGTCCTCCCCATCGCGCTCACCGCGTGCTTGCCGCTCGTGCTCTTCCCGCTGCTCGGCGTGTTCGGCCGCGGGCCCGCGGGCGACGCGGCCCGCGCCGTCGCGCCGTTCCTCGACGCGTACATCTTCCTGTTCCTCGGCGGCATGGCGATCGGCGCGGCCATGGAGCAGTGGAGCCTGCACCGGCGGGTGGCGCTCCACATCATGCGGGCGATCGGCGCCGATCCGAAGCGGCTCCTGCTCGGCATGCTGATCGCCACGAGCTCCATCTCCCTCTGGATCTCCAACACCGCGACAGCCGTGATGATGGTCCCTATCGGCCTCGCCCTGCTCGCGCAGCTCGAGTCGGCCGCCGGCGGGCGCCGGCTCTCGCACTTCGGCACGGCGATCATGCTGGCGGTGGCCTACGCCTCCAACGTCGGGGGCATCGGCACGAAGATCGGCACCGGCGTGAACTCCATCTTCTGCGGCTTCCTCGCGGAGAAGCTGCACCGCGACGTCGGCTTCCTGCAGTACATGGCGCTCGCCCTGCCGTTCGTTGTCCTGTTCGTCCCGCTGCTCTGGCTCGCCCTGTGGCGCGTGGGCAGGCGGGACGGGCTCGCCGCCGGCCACGCGCGCGACGTGCTCGACCGCGAGCTCGCGGCGATGGGCCCGATGAGCCGCGGCGAGAAGAAGGTCGCCGCGGTCTTCGCGGCGGCCAGCGCGCTCTGGATCCTCGGCGACCCGCTGCGCGCCGCGATCGCGCCGCACCTGCAGGCCGCGCTCCGGGGCCTCGCCGCCGCGCTCGGGTCGGACGCCGCGGCCACCTTCAAGGTGCAGGGCAAGCACGTCGAGGCGGGCGTGGCGCTCCTCGCGGCGCTCAGCCTGCTCGCCATGCGCGCCCTCTCGCTCGCCTCACTGCGGCGGATGCCCTGGGGCACGCTCGTCCTTCTCGGCGGCAGCTTCGCGATGGCGGCCGGCATCGAGGGTGGCGGGCTCTCCGCGTGGATGGCCGCGCAGCTCGCTGTCATCGCGGACGCGCCGCTGCTCGCGCAGCTCGGCCTCGCCAGCGCCGGCACGATCGCCCTCTCGGCGCTCGCCTCCAACACAGCCACCGTCAACGTCGCGCTCAACGTGCTCCCCCGCGATCTCGGCGTGCTGTTCGCGTCCACGATCGCCGCGTCGTGCGACTTCATGCTGCCCGCCGGCACGCCGCCCAACGCGATCGTGTTCGGCAGCGGCTACGTGCGCCTCCCGGCGATGATCAAGACGGGCTTCCTGCTCGACGTGGCCGCGGCCCTGCTGATCACGGCGTACGTCTACGGCTACGCACGTCACCTCTTCGTCGGGTGAGCGAGCGCAGGGGCGTCGCGGCGTGATCTCGTGTATAAACGCTGAGATTGCCTCGATCCCGGCCAGTGGAGAACAGGACGCCGATGAAGGGGAAATTCATGTTCACGACACACATCCTGCTGAGCTCGCCAGGCAGCGCGCCACACCCGGCGGATCGGATCGAGAGCACGGGAGAGCGGAGCGCATGAAGCTCGCCACCTCGGCATCCACCGCGGCGGCGGCGAGCGCGGCGTTCGGCGAGGCCATGTCCGCGCTCCGCGCGAGCCTGGGCGCGGAGCCCGATCACGTGTTCCTGAGCTACACCGAGCCCTACGACGTCGGCGAGCTCGCGCGCGCCNCCCTACGACGTCGGCGAGCTCGCGCGCGCCACCGCGGCGCTGCCGCCGTCGGTGCGTATCCACGGCTCGAGCTCGTGCCTGTCCGTCATGACCGGCGCCGGCGTCCATGGCGCGCCCGGCCCCGGCCTCGCCCTGCTCGGGGTCGCCGACGCGGAGGGCTCCTACGG
>NZ_JEMA01000599.1 GCF_001589285.1 Sorangium cellulosum
CCTCGCCGCGCCGTCCGCGTGGTTCGCGCGGCAGATCGACCATTTCGCCCGCGCCTCGGCGAACATCGCCGGGCAGCACGTCGAGGTCGCGCGGCGGCTGGCCGCGCGCGTGCCGCGGCCGCGGCGGGGGCTCCTCGGCGACGCGGGCGCGATCCCGTACCTCTCGGGGATCCCGGCCATCGACGGGCTCGGGCTCGGCGGCTACAGGGGGATGCCGTTCGCGCGGGCCTCGGTGCACGGGGTGCCCGCCGTGGTCGAGCTCATCGAGCGGCTCGACGCCGCCGATCGGCCTGACGTCTTCGCCCTGTACCCATCCTGGTGGGGCGGGCTCGCGGACGTCTTCGGCCGGCGCGTCGACGCGGTGAAGATCGACGACAACGTGATGTGCGCCGCGGACGAGAAGGTGATCTACGAGGCGGACTGGTCGGCGCTCGCGCCGCCCGGCGAGCGCCGCGACGGGGCCATCGACGAGGTGGACGTCGCGGACCTGATCGACGAGCGGGCGCACCGCTATGCCTTCTCGACGCCGCGCGGCGGCTGGGTCATCGGCGCCGTGCTGCGGGACGGCGAGGCCGACGCGGGCGGCGCGCCGCGGTTCGACGCGGGCAGGCTGATCCCGGAGGGGCGCGAGCAGTCGTTCGCGATCGGGCCGATCGCCCGCGGCCCTGCCGTGCTGGCGCTGCGCACCGACGGGGGCGGACCGATCGCGCTCGGCGTCGCTGTCGGGCGCGCGGCCGAGGGCGAGGTGCGCGTCGAGGTGCCCGAGCGCCCGGCGGACCGCTGGTCCGAGATCCGGGTGCCCCTGCGCGAGGTCGCGCCGGGAGAGCTCGTCCGGATCCGCTCGCTCCAGGGCACGTTCCGCAGCTTCCATGTCTGGCTGCTGAGGCCGTGATCGCCCGCGCTGCGCGGCGCCGCGCCACCGATGCAGCGCCCGGAGCCGCCGGATCTCCGTCCGCGTCGTCGCCTCCGCCTCGGCCGCCCGCGACACAGCGCGTCGGGAGGGCGCGAGGACGTCGCGCGGCGGAACCATGGTAAGAGCCCCGCGTGGTGAAGTGGTTGCGTGCGGCGGCCATCGCGGCGACCGGCAGGGAGGTGGCCTCGTTTGCGAGGCAGGCGGTTCTCTTGCCGTACGACACCCTCGCGCCGGTGGTCCCCGCCGGCGCGCGCGACGGCGACGATGTCGTCATCATCCTGCACGGGCTCTTCGCGTCGGCCGGCGTCCTCCGGCCGTTGCGGACGGCGATCGAGCGTCACGCCTCCGTGCCGCGCGCGTCCCGGTCTCCTGGCCGGCCGGGCTCGTCGCGGGCCGAGCCTCCGGCGTCGTCGGTCCACACGGCGACGATGTCGTACGCGCCCGGGCCTGGCGTCGAGGTGCTGTCCGCGCGCCTCGCCGCCCTGGTCTCGACGCTCCCGGACGGCGCGCGCTTGCACCTCGTCGGCCACAGCATGGGCGGCATCGTGTGCCGCTTCTTCGCCCAGGAGGTCGGCGACCCGCGGGTCGTGCAGACCATCTCGATGGCGAGCCCGTTCGGCGGCATCCCGCGCGCTGCGCTGCTCGGCTTCGGCGGCGCGCGCGATCTCGACGCGTCGAGCCCGGTCCTCCGGCGCGTCCTCCTCGGGACGGCGCGGTCGAGCGTCCCGCACCTGTCGATCATCGCGGGCGCCGACACGCTGGTCCGCTCGCCCATCGCGCATGCGCTGCCTGGCGGCGAGGTCCGCGTGATGGAGGCGCGCGGGCACAACACGCTCCTCTTCGACCCCGAGGTGGCGGCCCTCGTGGGGCGTCGGATCGTCGAGCGGCGGGGCATCCCGCGCTGACGGCGCGCTGCCCCCGCGCCGACCTATCCTCGCTCGGCGCTTCGTGGTAGCTCGCTCCGCGTGCGCTCGCCGATCGCCATTCTCGTCGCCCTCGCGGGTTTGCTCGCCCCGCTTGCCTGGTCATCTCCCTCGCGCGCGGACACCTCCGCGTGGTCCTTCTTCGGCGCCGGCGCTGTCGGCTGGAAGCAGGGAGACAGCGATCTCGTCTTCGACGGCGCGCTGTCGCTCGACGTCGGCGTCGGCACCACGCCCGACGCGCCCGTCATCTTCGGCGGCCTCGTGCGCGCGACCCCGCTCCTCGACAGCGGGATCGATCTCGCGTTGCTCGCCCGGGTCGCGACCCGCGGCTTCCAGGCCGGCCAGCTAGGTCTGGCCGTCGACGCCGGCGGTTACCATCGCTTCTGGGGCCCTGGTTCCACCGGCGTTGCCGGCGCGCTCACGCTGGGCGCTCCGCTCGGCATCAGCCTGTCGCTCCAGGGCAGCTACGGCACCGACAACGCCATGTCGTTCGGCGCCATCGCGGGCATCGACGTGCTGCGGCTCACCGTGTACCGCCAGTCGCTCCTGCAGCACTGGCCAAACCCGTTCCCCGCGCAAGGCCGCGACGTCGCCTCGCGCTGAGCCGTCCTCGGCCGCGCGACGAAGACGCTCGCCGGGGGCCGGGCAGCTCGGCACCACCCCTCGCCCCCAGCGACGCCCGCGTCAGCTCAGGGCGTGTACCCCGCCAGCGCCCCCACGAGCCGGTCGAGGTCCGCGCGGCCATGCCGCTCGGTCACCGCGACGAGGAGCTCGTCCCTCCGCCGCGGATCGATCCGCCCGAGATCCAGCCCCGCGATGATCCCCTGCTCGGCCAGCGCCCGCGTGAGCTTCCCCGCATCCCCCCCGCGGACCTTGACGACGAACTCGTGGAACGTCGGCGCCGCCATCGGCAGCGCGTACCCGTCGAGCCGCGCGATCTCCCGCTTGAGGTGCTCGGTCTTCGCGAGGCACTGCCTCGCCGCCTCCACGAACCCGCGCTTGCCCAGCATGCACATCCGCATCGTGACAGCCGTCGCGCACAGCCCGCTGTTCGTGCAGATGTTGCTCGTCGCGCGCTCGCGCCGGATGTGCTGCTCGCGCGTCGCCAGCGTCAGCACGTACCCGCGCGTCCCGTTCTTGTCGACCGTCTCGCCCACCAGCCTGCCCGGCACCTGCTGCAGGTACTTGCGGTCGTTCCGGCACGCGAACAGCCCGACGTTGGGCCCGCCGTACTGCGGCGGCAGCCCGAGCGGCTGGCCCTCCGCCACAGCGATGTCCGCGCCGAGCGCGCCCGGCGACTCGAGCAGCGCGAGCGCGTACGGATCCAGCGTGACCGTGATCAGCAGCGCGCCCTTCTGGTGGCACGCCTCGGCCACCCGCCGGATGTCGCCCACCCCCCCGAAGAAATTCGGGTAGCCGACCACCACGCAGGCCGTCGTCTCGTCGATCGCCCGCGTCAGCGCGTCCACGTCCGCCGTGCCGTCGCCGCCGACGTCCACGCGGACCAGCGACGCCTTGCCGGTCCCGATGCCGTGCACGTACGTCTCGACCGTGCCGACGTAGTCCGGGTGCACGCCCCCGGACAGCACCGTGCGCTCGCGCCCCGTCAGGCGGCGCGCCATCAGCACCGCCTCCGCGAGCGCGCTCGCGCCGTCGTACATCGACGCGTTCGCGACCGGCAGCCCCAAGATCTCGCTCACGATCGTCTGGAACTCGAAGATCACCTGGAGCGTGCCCTGGGAGACCTCGGGCTGGTACGGCGTGTAGGCGGTGTAGAACTCGCTGCGGAGCAGGAGCTGATCGGCCGCCGGCGGGAAATGGTGCTCGTAGGCGCCGGCCCCCAGGAACGAGAGCATCCGCCCGGCGCGGTTCTTCTGCGCGAGCTCCTCGAGGTGCCTCATGAGCGAGGCCTCATCCAGGGGCGGATCCATCGAGAGCGGGCGCGTGAGGCGCGCCTCCTTCGGGATCGCGCTGTAGAGCTCCTCGAGCGACGACAGGCCGACGGCCTGCAGCATCTCGCTGATTTCCTCGGGCGTATGGGGCAGGTAACGCATGGTCTTGTGCAGCGGGAAGGGGGATGCGGGAAGTGTGACGAAGGCGCGCGGCGCTCAGTGCGCCGCGGTCTTCAGGATCTCAGCGTACGCGGCGGGCTCCAGGAGCGCGCCGAGCTCGCCCTGGTCCGAGGGCGTGACCTCGATCATCCAGGCCTTGCCGTAGCAGTCCTCGTTCACGAGCTCCGGGCGGTTCTCGAGGTCGGAGTTCACGCGCGCGATCTTGCCGCTCACCGGCGCGAACAGGTCGCTCAGCGTCTTGACGCTCTCGATCGTGCCGAAGGCCGTGCCCGCGGTGATCGTGTCGCCGGGCTTCACGTCGAGGTTGACCAGCGTGATGTCGCCGAGCTGATCGACCGCGAAGGCGGTGATCCCGATCACGACCTGGTCGTTCTCCTGCTTGGCCCACTCGTGATCCTTCGTGTACCGCCGGTCCGTTCGGACATCATCGCTCGCCATGTGACTTCTTCTCCCTTTACCAACCTGGGTCTCTGGTCGCCTCGCCGCCGCTCGGCCTACCCGCGCGCGCCTGCGCGATCGCGGCCGCGCGCGGGTCAGGCCCGCTTGTAAAATGGGGTCTTGACCACGACCGCCTCGACCGAGCGCCCGCGGCAGTCGACCTGGAACGTGGTCCCGACGGTGGCCATCGGCGCCGGCAAGTAGCCGAGCCCGAGGTTCTTGCCGACTGTCGGCCCGGGGCTGCCGCTCGTGCAGACGCCGACCTTCGCGCCGCTGGCGTCGAGCAGCGGGTAGCCGTGGCGCGCGATGCCGCGCCCCACCATCTCGAAGCCGATCAGCTTGCGCGAGGGCCCCTCCTCCTTGACGCGCTGGAGCGCGGCGCGCCCGACGAAGTCGCCCTTGTCGAGCTTCACCACCCAGCCGAGGCCCGCCTCGATCGGGTTCGTCGTCTCGTCGATGTCGTTGCCGTAGAGCGACAGGCGCGCCTCGAGGCGGAGCGTGTCGCGCGCGCCGAGGCCCGTCGCCTCGAGGCCGAGCGGGCCGCCGAGCTCGACCAGCGCGCGCCAGAGCCGTTGCGCGTCGGACGGGGAGCAGAAGATCTCGATCCCGTCCTCGCCGGTGTAGCCGGTGCGGGCCACGGTGCAGCGGACGCCCGCGATCGTCGCGTCGCGGAAGTGGAACGACGGCAGCTCGCGCAGCGCCGCGCCGTCGCCGCCCGCGAGCGCGGCGATGTCGAGCGCCTTCGGCCCCTGGAGCGCCATCATCGCGGTGCGGTCCGAGGCGTCCTCGAAGCTGCAGTGGTTCTGCGCCGCGCTCCGGAAGTGGGCGGCGATCTTGTCGCGGTTCGACGCGTTGCAGACGATGAGCCACTGCCGCGCTTCGATCCGGTAAACGATGAGATCATCGAGGATCGTGCCGGCCTCGTTGCACGCGCACGTGTAGAGCGCGTGACCGTCCTCCAGCTTCTTGACGTCGTTCGTGACGAGGTAATCGACCACCTGCCCGGCGTGCTCGCCGCTCAGGATTATCTCGCCCATGTGCGAGACGTCGAAGAGCCCGGCGGCGGTGCGCACGGCCCGGTGCTCCTCGGTCACGCCTTTGTACTGGACCGGCATCTCCCAGCCGGCGAACGGGACCATGCGGCCGCCGAGCTTGATGTGCTCGTCGTAGAGCGGGGTCCTTCGGAGCGGAGCGGTGGGGAGCGGCTTGGTCGACACGGGCGCGATCTACTTCGAAAGGTCGAGGATGTCGACTGGCGCGGGCCCGTCTCGCGACGCCGGACGTCGAGCCCGCCGCCCGCGCGGCGCGTCGCCGTCGCGCTCACTCGAGGCGGGTGGGATCGAGCACCTTGCCGTCCGGCGTGAGCCCGTTGCGGCGCCAGCGCTCCTCGACGGACAGGCCCCGCTCGGGGGGCGGCCGCGTCTCGTCGCGGACGACGAGCTCCGAGACGTGCGCGCGCGAGACCACCTCGATCCGGATCATCCGCTGAGGCGCGCTCTTCACTGTCGCGCGCGAGAAGATCGTCTTCGCCGGCCCGGTCTCGACGTTGCCCGCGAGCACGCGCGTGCGCACGTAGTTCGCCACCCGCTCGGCCGGGATTTCCCCGACCGCGAAGACAGCGTCGGGGAAGCGCGCGCGCACCTTCATGCGCCGCGGGATGGGCAACCCGAACGCCTGCTCGACGCCCTCGGCGAGCTCGCCCGGCAGCGCCTGGTCGACCGGCGGCCTCCGCGCCGAGGCCTCGCTCGACGGCGGCGCCGGCGCCGGCGCGCCCGCGTCGCTGCGGCAGG
>NZ_JEMA01000600.1 GCF_001589285.1 Sorangium cellulosum
GGGCCGCGGCGCCGCCCGCCGCGCCCGCCGCCTGCCCCAGCTTGCCCTCGGGGCAGTACTTGCCCTTGCCGTACAGGCTCGTCATCTCGACCGAGAGCGCGGCGAGCTCCGCGCGCTCCGCCGGGTCGCTCGGGGCCGGCAGGGTGGTCGAGACCTTGAGGAGCGTCCGCTGGCGCGCGAGATCCGCGGGCAGCGCGAGCCCGTCGAAGCGCGTCGCCGCCTTCATCGTGCGGTTGAGGTACTCCATGCTCGCCTCCTCGGCGGAGGCAGAGAGCGCGTCGGTGTCGTCCGTGAGGAAGGTCTGGTTGACCCACGCCGCGCGCCCGCCCTGGAGCCGGAGCGCGCGCAGGTCCCTGTCGACGCCGGCCAGGAAGGCCTGCGCCTCGGCCACGGTGGGGGGCGCGGCCTGCCGGGGGGCGGCCTGGGGCGGCGGCGCCGCGGGCGCGGCCAGCGCCGGGGGCGCCTCCTGGCCGGGGGACGGCGGCGGCGCGGCCGGTGACCCGGCGCCGCTGCAGGCCGAGCCGAGCCCGAGCGCGACCACCATCACGGGGCGCAGGGCGGCCGTCCGGGCGAGGGCATAGCGGACCACGGGCCCTTCATACACGCCGGACCGTGCCGAGGGAACCGGGAGCGACGTGCGATCGACGCGGCTCGACCCCGCGGCGCCCTCCCCGCGACCAGGACGAACCGCCCGCGGTCACGGCTGCCAAGCGGCCGTGAAGTGCCGTTAGAATGGCGACCCACCATGAGGAATGCTCTCGCGCCCAGGGCCACGACCTCCAGCGAGCCTCCGCCTCGCCGCCTCCGCCGCCCCGGCCGCCGCCTCGCTTGCCAGCGCGCATGGCGAGGATCGCGGCCCGAAGGCCCGGAGCTGCTCCCGCTCGCGTCGCCCGGCGGCGACGCGGAGCGCCTCGATGCGTCGCGCCGCGACGTCCAGGTCCGGCGCGGGCCGATGCCCGGCCGCGAGGCGCGCGCCGTGACCCTGCGCGCGCCGGGCGGCGGCCATGAGTGAGCTCGAGAACTTCTCCTACCTGATCCCCGGCGAGCTCGCCGGCATGGCGTACCCCCACGCGGCGCGGGCGCTCGAGGAGCTCGCGGAGCTCGGCTTCCGCAGCGTCGTGTCGCTGTCGCGGCGGGCGCCGCCGCCCGAGGCGCTCGGATCGCTCGTGCACCTGCACTGCCCCCTCGCCGACTTCACGCGCATCCCGAGCGTGGACCTGCTGCGCGCCGTGGCGTTCCTCGACAGGGCGCCGCGGCCGATCGCCGTGCACGGGGAGGGCGGCGTGGGGCGCACAGGCGTGGTGCTCGCGTGCCGCCTCGTGTCGCTGGGCAGCTCGGCGGCCAACGCGGTCGCCGAGGTGCGGCGCGCGCGGCCCGGCTCGATCGACGATCCGGAGCTCGAGGCCTCGGTCGAGGAGTTCGAGATCTTCTACCGGAGCGATCACGACCAGGCCACGCCGGCGCCGTTCAACTTCGCGCCCGCGTCGGCGCTCGACCGCGTCGTGCACGGCGCGGAGCGCCCCGGCTTCGGGATGGCGATGTGGTCGGCGTCCGGGATCCGCTCGTCCATCGTCCCGCCGCCGATCTCCGCGGCGAACCCCGATCCGAGCGACGCGCCCGTGGAGGCGTGGCTCGGCTTCATGGCGCGGCAGGGCGTCCGCGAGGTGCTCTGCCTGCTCGACGAGGGGGAGCTGGCGCTGCACCGGATCCCGCTCCTCGGCCGCTACCAGCGCGAGTTCCTCCGCGTGACGCACGTGCCGCTCGAGGGGGGCGCGATCCCCACGGCCGAGTCGCTGGAGCGCGCGCTCGCCGCGCTCCGGCGCGCGGAGGCCGCCGCCGCGCCCATCGTCGTGCACTGCGCGTCCGGCGACGGCCGCGCGGGCGTCGTGCTGGCGGCGTGGCTGCGCGCGCGGCACGGCCTCGCGCCCGAGGCGGCGATCGCGGCGGTCCGGGAGCACGCGCGCTACTTCGGCGCGCGCCGCGAGCCGCTCAAGGCAGGGCCGGCGGTGCGGGACCTGCTCGCGAGCGTGCCGGCGCAGGGGTGAGCGCGCGCGGGTCAACGCGCGCGCCGGGCGTCAGGCGGCGGCGCGGAGGCCTGCCTGCGGCTGTCGATGGTCGCGGTACAGGCGGCGGACGAACGCGCCCGCTGGCTCGTCGCGGAGCGCCTCGACGAGCCCGCGGAGGCCGGCCGGCAGCTCGCCGGGCGGCGGGAGCGGCACCGGGTGGTGCTCGGGCGCGAGCACCGGGGCGGCGAGCGCGGCGAAGGAGAGATCGGCGGCCGTGAACCGGTCGCCGACGAGGAACGGGCGGCCGTCGCGCAGGCGCTCGTTCACCATGTCGAGCACCGCGCGGAGCTTGCCCAGCGAGCGCTCGGCGGAGGCGGCGTCGATGCGCATCGCGCGCCGCATGATCGCGCGCGCGACAGGGAAGTAGGCGCGGAAGGCGCCGCGCCCGAACCACCAGGGGAGCGCCGCGCCGGCGGCCGCGCGCGCGTGGAAGGACCGGCCCATCACGAGGAACGCGGCGTCCTCGTCGGGCAGGAGGTGAAAGTAAACGACGCGGCGGGTCGCGGGGCCGAGGTCGCGATCGAAGCGCTCCTCGAGCGCCTCGACCTCGGCGCGGAGCGCGTCGGGCGCGCCGGGGAAGAGCGCGTGCTCCGACGGCAGGAACGCGTCGGCGTGGCGGACGATGTCGGTCGAGTCGGGGATCGCGCCCGCCCGCGAGAGGAGCACCGGCACGGAGCGGTGCCCGCCGGCGCGCAGCGCCGGGAGCGCGTGGGCGAGCGGGAGATACGCGTCCTCGCGGTACGGCACGCCGGCGCGGTCGAGCGCCCACCGCGCCTTCTCGCAGTAGTGGCTGAAGGGGATGGTGATGAGGCGGAAGGGCGCGTCGGCGCCGGGCTCGGACATGAAGACCTCCAGGCGCGGCGCGGGTCGATGAGGGCGCCGCCGCGCGCCTCAGCGCCGGATCTCGAAGAGGTGGGTGCCGTACGCGGGGAGCTCGACGCCGAGGCCGCGCGACAGATCGACGAGCTCGTCGCCGTCGCGCGGGTGCTCGGTGCCGGTCATGAGGTCGACCAGGAGGACCTTGCGGCCGGCGATGCCGGCGATGTCGAGCGGGATGCGGCACCCGGCGCGCGACGGGGCGAAGTTGACGACGGCCACGAGCGGCGCCGCGCTCCGGGGCGCGCCGCAGGCCGGGAGCGGCTCCCACCGGTAGGCGACGAACGCGTCGGCGCCAGGGCCCCGCGGGGTGAGCGTGGCGAAGCTGCCGGTGCGCAGGATGGGGCGGCGCACGGCCGAGAGCAGCCGCTCGTGGAAGGCGAGGCAGGCCTGATCGACAGGCTCCTCGGGGGCGCGCGCGAGGTGCAGCGAGGCGCGCACCGTCCGGCCCTCGAGCTGGCCGTGGTGGATGAAGCGCATGCCGGGCACCGTCGCCGCGATGAACTCCGCGGCCCTGCGCCGGTCGGGCGGGAGCACGGCCGCGATGCGCGGCTCGTCGTGGTGCTCGATGAACCGGACGCTCCGCCGCTGGTAGTCGGGCGTCGCCGCGAGGTGGCCGCGGACCGAGGAGGCGGAGGCGTGGCTCAGCCGATCGTAAAGGCTCTTGTCGAAGGTGTAGTCGAACCCGAGCATCTGCAGGCGCCACTCGAGGTCCCAGAACGCCTCGGCGATGAAGACGAAGCTCGGGTGGTCGCGGCGGACGGCGTCGATGGCCTCGGCCCAGAACTCGCCGGTGGCCTCGGCCTTCCGCTCTGCCGGCGGCCGCTTCGACCACGTGCGCCGGAAGACGTCGTCGAGCACCAGCATCGCCATGTCGCAGCGCACGCCGTCGCAGCGCGACGCGACGCTGCGGAGCGCCTCGATGGAGAGGGCGCGCGTCGACGCGAGGCGGTAGTCGAGCTGGGCGGTGTCGGGCCACGGCGGGGTGTAGGGGTCGCGCCCGCTGAGCGGGGCGCCGTCGTCGCCGGCGACGAAGCACTCCGGCTTCTCCTTCACCCAGTGGTGATCGCGCGCGACGTGGTTGGGGACGAAGTCGAGGAGGAGCCCGATGCCGCGCGAGGCGAGGCGCCGGCGCAGATCCGCGAGCGCCGCGTCGCCGCCGAACGCGGGGCTCACCTCGTACCGCGCGACAGCGAACGGGGAGCCGACGACGTCGGCCTCGGTCCAGTCCGGCAGCACGCGGTCGTACTCGGCGCGCAGGTCCGGGTTCGTGAGCGCGAAGCGCGGGCCCTCCTGGCCGAGCGTCCAGACGCCCATCAGGTACACGTAATCGACGCCGAGCGCGGCGAGCCGGTCGAGCGCCGCGTCGGGCACGCTGGCGAGCGTCACCCTCGCCTTGGCGGCGCGCGAGAGCTCATGGAGCCAGACTCGCGCGAAGATCGCGTACAGCAGGGGGTGCTGGTGGGCGGGAACTAGGGAGCTCATCGATTGGATTGGGGACGGCGGGCCCGCGAGGAAGTCGTGGGCAGGCGGCGTCGCGAGGATTGTCGGCGCGCTCGGGTGGTCCCCGCAAGGGCGATCGCGAGGTGCGCGCGCCGTCGAAGCGAGGCCCGCGCAACGTCCAGCACAGAGGGTGCCGCGCCGCAGGCCAGTCCGCCCGGGCTGCTGGCGCAGGCGAGGACGATCGGCGCGCGCGGCGCGAGTCCGGGCGCGGCGCGTGGTCGGTGAGGTGTGTCCGGCGAGGCCGGTTCGGTGAGGTGTGTCCGGTGAGGCGTGCGTGCGGCGCGGCGCGCGGCTAGCCGCGGCGAGCGCGGCGCCTTCGGGCGAACGCGGCCGCGGCGCCCAGGGCGACGAGCGGCAGCGCGAGGGGCGTCGCGGCCTCGGCGGGCGCGAGCCGGCAGCCGCAGCCTCCCTGCTTCGGGTCCACCGGGGGCGGCGCCTCGTCGGGCAGGGCGTCGCCGGAGGGCGCGTCGGCCTCGGCGGCGTCGGACGCAGGCTCGCTCGCCGCGTCCTCCTCCGTGGCGGGCTCATCGCCCTTCTCGGCGTCGGCCTTGCCCGCCGAGGTGTCCTTCTTCTTCTTCTCGCCGGTGAAGACGATCGCGCGGCGATCGATAACCTCGTTCTCGCCCTGGAGGGTGATCCTCTGCTTCTGCCCCATCTGCACGCCGTCGCTCGCGCGCTTGATCACGAGCTCGTACTCGCCGGCCTCGAAGCCGCGATCGCGCCGCAGGACGAAGTCGAACTTGGTGATCGAGAAGACCTTGCCGCTGCCGTCGGAGAAGCCGACATCCATGCTCTCGTTGATCGCCTGCTGGTTCTGGAGCGGGATCTTGTTCAGGATCGGCTTCTCGGGCGACTGGTCGGTGAGCGCGCGCTCGTAGTGCACCGTCGGCGTGAACGAGAACAGCATCGGGATGTGCCCGAGGTGCGGCGTCCCTCCGTAGTTGATCGTCATCTTGAGCTTCCAGCGGCCGCCGTCCTCCTTGGGGGAGCGATCGGCGAGGGTGACGGTGCCGGCCGCGTGCGCCGCTGTCGCGGGCAGCCACGCTCCGAGCAGGGCGAGCGCGACGGCGACGACGCGCGCGAGCAAGAGCCCGCGGCCGCCGTCGAGGCGGCGCGCCGCGCCGGGGCCGGCGTGGGCGGGGCGAGCGTGAGATCGCGCGGCGCGCTGACGCCGCGCGCCGAGCTGGGACAGGTGACCGGTTCGAGGTCGGGCGGTTCGCATGCGGAGCACGCTACCAGGGATTTCGTGGAAACGAGGCACGTACGCGCGCGCCGGCGGCGCTCGAAGGGCGCGGGCCGGCGGCGCGGAGGCAGGTGCTGGGCGGCGGCGCGCCGGCGGCGCGCCGGGGAGGCTCAGTCGGGGAACCAGAGCAGCGCGTCGGAGGTGGGCTTGTAACAGGCCTGGCGCCCGGCCTCCTCGTTGTCCGTGCAGCTGGCGTTCTCCAGGCAGTCGATGATCTCGTAGCGGCCGGCGGCGTTGTAGATCGTGGTGAACATCGCGCGCTGGGCCGACTCGAGCTTGCTGAACCCGGCCTTGCAGGTCTCGACGGGGATGCGCTCGCAGCGGACCATGCGCGCGCAGCGGGAATCGATGACGGGCTTCGCCGCCGGATCGTCCGGGTTGATGTTGACGGCCACCTCGTCGTTGCACTCCAGGATGATCTGGCTCCTGTCCGGCGAGCTCTCGGTGGCGGCCTCCATGCGGCGCGAGAAGCAGCTCGTCATCGCGCGGAGGTAGGTGGGCGAGGAGGTCGGGTAGGCGGCCTTGCACGCGTTCATGTGCTCCCAGTTGGCGCCGGCGCGCTGCAGCCTGGCGAGGGCGGCGCACCACTCGGCCTGGGCAGCGATGACGCCGTCGCGGTCAGGGAAGTTGGTGGGGCGCTCGGAGCACGCGAACAGCAGGCCGAGCATCGACGCGGCCGCCGCGATCGGCAGGGCCAAGGATCGAAGGGCGGGCATGGGGGCGACCCTAGCACGAGAGCCCCGCCGGCGCGGAGTTCCCGGGGACGCGCCGGGGTCGGGGCCGGCCCGGATGCGCCAGGTCAGGGCCGGTCCGGCACGATCTCGCAGCGGAGCCGCGCGCCCGCGCCGCGGAGCGCGGCGCCCCCGCCGGGGCCGAAGACCGCGACGAGATCCGGCGAGCCCCTCGTCGAGGCGCGCACCTCGATCGCCTCGACGCAGAGCGCGCCGCTGTCGCCGGCGAGCAGCGCCACGGCGGGGGCGCCCTCGTCGAGCAGCGGGGCCCCGCTCCTCGAGGCCACCCGCAGGGCGGCGGGCAGCTCGGCGACGAACCTGTGCGACGGCCGCGCGCCGCCGCAGCCGCCGGCGCCTATCTCGCGGAGGGACGCGAGGGAGCCGAGCGGCTCGAGCGGGCCGACCTGACCGCGGGCGACGTCGAGCGGCCCGGCGAACACGTCGCCCGAGGCGACGGCGTAGCCGACGAGGGCGAAGCCGGGCGCGTCGAGCCGCCGGCCGAGGGTGAGCCGGACGCCCGCCACGTCGGGGACCGGCGCGAGCCCGGCGATCGTGAGCGTGACCCGCGGCGTGGCGAGCAGGAGGCTCCGCTTCGCGGCGTCGAAGGCGAGCAGGTCGCCGCCCGGCAGCTCGGCCGCGGCGGCGATCGAGCCAGCGTGGTCGAACGGCAGCAGCGCCGGCCGCGCGGCGCCCGCCCGAGCGCGGAGGCCGCGCGGGCCGCTCCGGTCGCGGAAGAGCAGCAGCAGATCCGCGGGCGCGCTCGCGCCAGGCGCGAGCAGGACGGGGACGGCATCGCCGGACGGCGCGGCGAGCGAGCCGGCGCGGAGCGACAGGCGGCGCGGGGCGGCGGTCGCGAACGGCGGGAACACGCTCGCGGTGAAGACGCCGGCGCGGAGCGCGCCCAGCGGCGAGGACGGGGCGGTCCACAGCGAGACGACCGGGGGCGCGGCGTCGGGGGGCCGGGGCGCCGCGGGATCGCCGGGCGCCGGGGGCGCGCGGCGGGGCACCGGGAGCGACGAGGGGGACGGGAGAGACGGGGCGTCGTCGTCGAGGCGGCAGGAGACGAGCGGCGGGGGCGCGGCGCGGAGCGCGGGGCCGGC
>NZ_JEMA01000601.1 GCF_001589285.1 Sorangium cellulosum
GGGGTCGTCGCGCGCACGCGCTCGTTCTTCGGCGCCGGCACCGCGGCCACGGGCTCCGGCTTCGAAGCGCGCGCGGACGCCGCGCGGTTGGACGGCGCCGCGGCGGAGGACGACGGCGCGCGGCGGCGGTTCGGCGGCGGCGGGGCGCTGGGGCGCTCGGTCATGCGCTGCGCTCCTCGGGCGGCAGCCCCTTGGCCTCGAGCCGCGCCTTGAGATCCCGCACGCACGCGTTCACGTCGCCCGCGCCGAGCGCGATGACCACATCGCCCGGCCGCACGATCCGCTCGAGCGCCTCGGGGAGGTCGGCCTTGTCCGCGACGAAGCGCGCGTCGTGGTGGCCGTGCTCGCGGATCGACTGGACGAGGCGCTCGGCGGAGACGCCGGGGATCGGCGGCTCGCCCGCGGCGTAGATGTCCGTCACGAGCAGCACGTCGGCCTGGTTGAAGGCGCGCGTGAACTCGTCGTAGAGATCGCGCGTGCGCGTGTGGCGGTGCGGCTGGAACGCCACGACGATCCGATGATCCTCGCCGGGGAACGCGCGCCTGGCGGCGTCGACGGTGGCGCGGATCTCGGCCGGGTGATGGCCGTAATCGTCGACGAGCGTGATGCCGCCGATCGAGCCGACGACGGTGAAGCGGCGCGCGACGCCGCCGAACGTGGCCAGCGCCTGCTTCGTGACGTCGAGCGGCACCTCGAGCTCGTCCGCCACCGCGATCGTGGCGAGGCAGTTCAGGACGTTGTGCGCGCCGGGCATCTTCACCGTGAAGCCGCCGAGCGGCTCGTCCCGGCGGTAGGCGTTGAAGCTCGTCTCGAGGCCGCGGAACTGGATGCCGCGCGCCGAGTAGTCCGACTGCGGCGAGACGCCGTACGTCACGTGGCGGCGCGGGATGCGCGGGAGCAGGTCCTGGACGTGCGGGTGGTCGAGGCAAAGCACGGCGAGCCCGTAGAACGGGACGCGCGCGGCGAACTCCACGAAGGCGTCCTTGATGCGCTCGTGCGTGCCGTAGTGATCGAGGTGCTCGGGATCGATGTTGGTGACCACCGCGATCGTCGGCGTGAGCCGCAGGAACGATCCGTCGCTCTCGTCGGCCTCCGCGACGAGCAGATCGCCGGCGCCGAGCCGGGCGTTCGTGCCGAGGGCCGCCATCTTGCCGCCGACGACGACGGTGGGGTCGAGGCCGGCGGCGCGCAGGACCGTGGCGACCAGGGAGGTCGTGGTGGTCTTGCCGTGCGAGCCCGCGATCGCGACGCCGTACTTCACGCGCATCAGCTCCGCGAGCATCTCCGCGCGCCCGATCGCCGGGATCCCGAGCGCGCGCGCCTCGGTGAGCTCGGGGTTGTCGGGCCGGATGGCGCTCGAGTAGACGACGACGTCCACGCCGCGGACGTTCTCGGCGCGGTGGCCGATGTCGATCCGGACGCCGAGCGACGTGAGCCGCCGCGTCGTCGAGCTCTCCTTGAGGTCCGAGCCGGAGACCTCGAACTCGAGCGAGCGCAGGATCTCGGCGAGGCCGCTCATCCCGACGCCCCCGACGCCGACGAAGTGGACGTGGCGAACTCGACCGCGGAACATCAGCCTGCCTCCTCCCAGCCGAGGGCAGCGCCGGGCGGCGCGGCCCCTCTCCTCGCGGCGCGACGCGGCGCCTCCTCTGCTGCGCGCTTCGCGCGAGCGCCGCCGATGGGGAAGCGCAGCGCGCGGTGGCGCGGAGCGCGCGCGAGCTCGAGCAGATCTGCGGCGACGCGCGCCGCGGCGTCCGGCGTTCCGAACGCCGCCGCGGCGTCCGCCATGCGGGCGCGGAGCGCCGGGGCCGCCACGAGGCGGGCGAGCTCGCCCGCGATGCGCGCCTCGGTGGCGTCGGCCTGGGCGATGGCCACCGCGGCGGAAGCCCGCTCGAGGGACTGCGCGTTCTTCATCTGGTGGTCGTCGGCCGCGAACGGGTACGGAATCAGGATTGAAGGGCGGCCCACGGCGCAGAGCTCGGCGAGCGTCGACGCGCCCGCGCGGGCGATCACCACGTCGGCCGCCGCGAGCGCCTCCGCCACGTCGTCGATGAACGGGACGACGCGCGCGCGATCGGAGAGGCCGAGCTCGGCGTAGAGCGACCGTACGGCGGCCTCGCGATCCCTGCCCGTCTGGTGCACCACGTCGAGATCGAGGCCGCGCTCGCGCCCCTGCGCGATGGCGCGAGGCACGACGTCGTTCAGCGCCAGCGCGCCCTGGCTGCCGCCGAGCACGAGCAGGCTCAGCCTGCCCTCGCGCGGAGCGTACGGCGCGCGGGCGAACGCGCGCCGGAGCGGGACGCCGAAGAGGCGCACGGCGCTCGGGCGCAGCGCGCGCGCCGTCTCAGGGAACGCGACGTACGCGCGATCGACGAGGGGCGAGAGGAGCCGGTTCGACAGCCCGAGGACGCTGTTCGGCTCCAGGATCGCGACCGGCACGCCGAGCGAGCGCGCCGCGAGGGACACCGGGCCGCCGGCGTAGCCTCCGAGCGAGAGCACAACGCGGGCGTCGAGCCGCTCGACGAGCCGCCTCGCCTCCGGGAGGACGCTGCCCGCGCGGGCAGCGCCGCGCACGAAGCCGGAGAGCCCACCCCCGCGGAGCGGCAGGACGTGGAGCAGCTCGAGGTCGTCGCCGCGCTCGCCCATCACGCGCACCTCGATGCCGCGCGCGGTGCCGACGTAGACAACGCGCGCCTCGGGCGCCGCGGCGCGGACGGCGTCGCCCACCGCGATCATCGGGAAGACATGGCCGCCGGTGCCGCCTCCTGCGATCAGCACGGTCGTCACGCGCCGCCCTCCTCGGCCGACGCGGCCACCAGGGCCGACGCGCTCGGCGCGTGCGGGACGGGCGACGCACGCCCCGCGCCTCTCGGATCGGGAGCGACCAGCGTCCGCGATCGGCTGATGCTCAGCAGGATGCCCGCGGCCGCGGCGTTCACGAGCAGCGACGAGCCGCCGTAGCTGAGGAACGGCAGCGTGAGCCCCTTCGTCGGGAGGATCGCCATCGCGACCGCGAGGTTCGTCATCGCCTGCACCCCGAAGAGCGTCGCGATGCCGAAGGCCATGAAGCTGCCGTAGTCGTCGGCGGCCTCGAGGGCGATCTTCACGCCGCGCGAGACGATGACGAGGTACGCCGCGCAGAGGCCGACGATGCCGACGAAGCCGAGCTCCTCGCCGACGATCGCGGAGACGAAATCGGTGTGCGCCTCCGGCAGGTAGAGCACCTGCAGCCCGCGCCCGAGGCCCAGGCCGAACACGCCGCCGGAGCCGAAGCTCATGACCGACTGGAACGGCTGGTAGGCGAGGTCGGCGCGGTTGTTGTCCATGTCGATCCACGCGAGGTAGCGCGCGTAGCGGTAGCCGCTGAAGCGCACGAGCGCGGCGCCGGCGAGCGCCAGCAGCATGGAGAACGCGGCGATGTACGGGACGCGCGCGCCCGCGACGAACAGCAGCGTGAAGGTCAGGAAGAGCAGAACGACGGCGCTGCCAAAGTCGGGCTGCTTGAGGCAGAGGAGCATCAGGAGCCCGACCACGATGAGGTGCGGGAGGAAGCCGACCGAGAACGACTTGATGCGATCGGCCTTCTTGGAGAGCGAGTACGCGAGCCAGAGCACGATGCCGAGCTTCGCCATCTCGGCCGGCTGCACGTGGACCGGGCCGAGCGCGATCCACCGGTAAGCGTTGCCCGCCCTGTGGCCGAGGCCCGCCACGCACGCGACGAGCATCCCGGTGACGGCGATGAGCACCGGGTACGTGAGGACCTTGAGCCGCCGGTAATCGATGCGGCTCGTGATCCACATCGTGGCGATCGAGAGGACGGCGTAGGCGGCCTGGCGCTTGAGGAAGAACTGGGCGTCCTTGTAGCGGACCGTCGCCTCGACCGCGCTCGCGCTGTAGACCATCACCACGCCGAAGCCGATGAGCGCCGTGACGACGGCCGCGAGCAGGGCGTCGACGGGGCCCGAGGGGCTCGATCGCACCTTCCAGAACGCCTCGGCCGCCGCCGCGACCCCGCCCGGCTCGGCCTTCTGCTGCTCCGGGGGACCGATGTGCCGGTTCCTGGGCGCATCGGCGCCCGCCCCGAACCCGCCGCGCCACGACATCACGACGCCACCTCCCCGGCGGAGCCGCCGGTCGACCTCTGGAGCGCGCGGACTGCGCGGACGAAGGCGTCGCCGCGGTCCTTGTAGTCGCGGAACATGTCGAAGCTGGAGCACGCAGGGCTGAGCAGCACCGCGTCGCCGGGCTGCGCGAGCGAGCGCGCGGCGAGCACCGCCTCGTCCATCGAGCTCGCCCGCGCGATCGGCAGGACGCCGCTCGCCGCGGCGGCGATGCGCTCCGCGGCCTCGCCGAGGACGACGAGCGCGCGGCCCCGGTCGCGCAGCGCGGCCACGAGCGGCGCGTAGTCGCCCAGCTTGTCG
Organism: Sorangium cellulosum; assembly: GCF_001589285.1. Lineage (GTDB taxonomy): Bacteria > Myxococcota_A > Polyangia > Polyangiales > Polyangiaceae > Sorangium > Sorangium cellulosum_G. The sequence continues at coordinate 4,422 of NZ_JEMA01000601.1, forward strand.
CGCCCACCCGCGATCAGGACGGCCTTCCGCTCGCGCAGGCCGGAGAGCGCGGCGACGGAGGCGCCGACGTTCGTCCCCTTGGAGTCGTCGTAATAGCGGACGCCGTCGACGTGGGCGACGAGCGCGGTCCGGTGCTCGAGCCCCTCGAACCGCGCGAGCGCCTCCGCGATCGCCTCGGCGGGAGCGCCGAGCGCCGCGGCCAGCGCCACCGAGGCGCAGGCGTTCGCGAGGTTGTGCGCGCCCGTGAGCCGGACGCGCTCCAGCGGGTAGCTCGCGCCCGCGACGCGATCGACGATCGCGCCGCCCGCCACGGCCACGTCGGCGCGTGGATCGCTCGCGCTGAACGTCACGACGCGGGCGCGCCCTCGCGCCGCCTGCCGCGCCACGAGCTCGTCGCCGAGCGGGACGACAGCGACGTCCTCCGGCGCCATGCGCTCGAACGGGTTGCCCTTCGCGTCCGCGTACGCCGCGAAGCTCGGGTAGCGGTCGAGGTGATCGTCGGTGATGTTCAGCAAGGCATGCGCGCGGGCGTGCAGCGTCGGGACGCGCTCCGCCTGGAAGCTCGAGATCTCCAGGACGAGGACGTCCCACGCCTCGCCCGCGACCTCGGCGAGCGGGGTCCCGAAGTTGCCGCCGACGAAGGTGCGGAGGCCGGCGCGCTCGAGCATCGCGCCCGTGAGCGCCGTCGTCGTGCTCTTGCCGTTGGTGCCCCCGACGAGCACGATGGGCGCCGACACGAAGCGCGACGCGAGCTCGAGCTCGCCGATGACCTCGCGCCCGGAGCGCTCGACGGCGTCGAGCGCGGGGAACGACGGCACGCCCGGCGAGACGACCACGAGATCGGCGCCCTCGAACAGCGCCGGATCGTGCCCGCCCGGCGCGAGCGCGACGCCCTCCGCCTCGAGCGACGCAGCCGCTGCGGAGAGCCGGTCGCGCGGGGCGCCGTCGTTCGCGATGACGCGCGCGCCGCGCTCCACGAGGAGGCGCGCGGCGGCGACACCGCTCCGACCGAGACCGACGACGATCACTGTTCGCCCGCGGACGTCCATCATGCCCTCAGCGCAGCTTCATCGACGCTAGGGAGACCAGCGCCAGGAGGATGGAGATGATCCAGAAGCGGACGATGATCTTGGGCTCCGCCCACCCCTTCTTCTCGTAGTGGTGGTGGATCGGCGCCATCAAGAAGACGCGCTTGCCGGTGAGCTTGAACGAGAGGACCTGCGTGATGACGCTGACCGTCTCGATGAAGAAGATCCCCCCGAGGATGATCGACAGGAGCTCGTTCTTGGTGAAGACGGCGAGCATCCCGAGCCCGCCGCCGAGGGCGAGCGAGCCGACGTCCCCCATGAAGACCTGCGCGGGGTACGTGTTGTACCAGAGGAAGCCGATCCCGGCGCCGATGACCGAGCCGCAGTACACCGAGAGCTCGCCGGCGGACGCGATCGCCGGGATGTCGAGGTAGGTCGCGAGCGAGAAGTTCGCGATCGACGCGCCGACGATGTACGCGAGGATGAGGTACGTCCCGGCGTTGATGATCACCGGGCCGATCGCGAGCCCGTCGAGGCCGTCGGTGAGGTTCACGGCGTTCGACGTCGCGACGACGACGAACACGGCGAACGGGACGTAGGCGTAGAGCGGCAGCTCGATCGGGTACTTCGAGAACGCGACGAACGGGATCGAGAGCCGCGTCCTGATCTCCGCCCAGTCCGGCGGGAGCTTCGACGCGAGCAGGAACGTGTAGGACACGGCCGCGCCGCCGATGAGCACCTGGCCGATGAGCTTGTAGCGGCCGGGCAGGCCGCCGCTGTTCCGCCGCTTGATCTTGAGGAAGTCGTCCAGGTAGCCGATGACGCCGTAGCCCGCGGTGACGGCCGTCGTCGCGAGGACGAAGGGGTTCCTGAGATCGGCCCACAGCACGGTGGGGAGCAGCAGCGAGAGCAGGATGAGCGCGCCGCCCATCGTCGGCGTGCCCGCCTTGATCTTGTGCGTCTCCGGCCCCTCGGCGCGGACCACCTGTCCGATCTGCTTGCGCCGGAGCTCGCGGATGAACCACGGCGCGAGCACGAACGTCAGCACCATGGCGGTGATCGTCGCCATGATCGTGCGGAACGGGATGTAACGCAGGACGTTGAGCCAGCTCAGCCAGCCGTAGTGGAACTTGAGCGGGTAGAAGAGCTCGTAGATCACGCCGCACCTCCGTGCGACTGCCGCGCGGCCAGGGATCGGCTGCGGCGGGCGGCGAGCGCGCGGCGCGCCTCGTCGCGGTCGTCGAACGGCAGCGTGACGCCGCCGATGATCTGGTACGGCTCGTGGCCCTTGCCGGCGATGAGGACGAGATCGCCGGGCTCGGCCTCGAGCACCGCGCGCTCGATCGCGCGCGCCCGATCGAGCTCGACGACGACGCGCGCGCGCCCGGCGGCGAGGCCCGGCAGGATGGCGTCGGCGATCGCGCGCGCGTCCTCGCTGCGCGGGTTGTCGTTGGTCACGAAGGCGACGTCGGCGCCGCGGCTGACGGCCTCGCCCATCCGCGGCCGCTTCAGCGGATCGCGGTCGCCGCCGCACCCGAAGACGCAGAGGACGCGCCCCTCGCTGAGGGCGCGGACGCTCGCGAGCACCCGCGCGAGGGCGTCCGGCGTGTGGGCGTAGTCGACGAGCACGATCACGTCATCGGCGCCCGGCGTGTCGCAGCGCTCCAGGCGGCCCGCGACCTGGATCGGCGACGAGAGCGCGGCGGCGGCGTCCTCGACGTCGAACCCGAGCAGGTACGCCACGGCGAGCGCGGCGAGCAGGTTCGACGCGTTGTACGCGCCGAGCAGGTGGGAGCGGATGGCGACCTCGCCGGCGGGCGTGCGGGCGCGGAGGAAGATGCCGCTCGCCGTGTGCGCGAGCTCGATGGGCGCGACCTCCGCCGTGTCCGGGCCGGCGCCCACCTCGGTCGAGTAGCGCGCGAGCGTCGACGCGGCCGGCCGCGAGAGCCCGCCCGGCGCGATCATCTCGACGAGCCTCCGACCGAACGGATCGTCGACGTTGATGACGGCGGCGCCGGGGCCGAGATCCACGAACAGGCGCGCCTTCGCCGCGGCGTACGCCTCCATCGTGCCGTGGTAGTCGAGGTGATCCTGCGTGAGGTTCGTGAAGACGGCGATCCGGAAGCGGGTCGCGTCCGCGCGCTTCGCCGCGAGCGCGATCGACGACACCTCCATCACGAGGTGCGTCGCGCCGCGCTCGACCATCGCGGCGGCGACGCGGGCGAGCTCGTCCGCCTCGGGGCTCGTGTGTGACGCGGGGACGTCGAGATCGTCGAAGCGGTAACCGAGCGTCCCGACGATCCCGGCCCGCCCGCCGCACCGATCGACGCAGGCCTGGACGAGGTGTGCGGTCGTGGTCTTGCCGTTGGTGCCGGTGATGCCGACGACCTCGAGCGTGAAGGTCGGGTGCCCGTAGACGACCGCCGCGGCCTGGGCGAGCGCGAGCGGCACGTCGGGCACCTCGACGCGGGCGGCGCCGAGCGTGTCGGCCGCGCTCTCGCGGGCGAGGATGATCGCCCGCGCGCCGCGCGCGACCGCCTCGGGGATGAACTGCTCGCCGTGCGCGCGCTCCCCCGCCCGCGCGACGAAGATGTCCCCCTCGGCCACCTTGCGCGAGTCGAGGTGCACGCCCGTCACGAGCAGGCCCGCGGCCTCCGCCGGCGAGAGCGCGGCGCCCGGGATCTCGCGCAGGACATCGCCGAGTCGGAGCGCGAGCTCGGTCTCGGCGACGGCGGCGTCTCTGGGGTCGCGCTCTGTCATGTGGGGGGCTCGAAGATGAGCTTCAGGGGCGATCCTTTGGGCAGCACGGTCCCCGGCGGCGGCTCCTGGCGCGTGAGCTTGCCCGTGCCCTCGACGCTCGGGTCGAGCCCGAGCGTGGCGGCGCTCTTCACCGCCTCGCGCTGCGGCAGGCCGGTGAGGTCGGGGACGCGCAGCTCCCCCGTCTTCAGCGGCGCGGACGGCGTGACCACCGCGGTCGAGATCGGCGCCGCCGCGGATCGCGCCTCGTTCAGCACCTGGTAGGTGTTCGCCGCGATGTCCTCGCCCGACTGCTCGCCGATCTCCGACAGCTTCATCGGCACGCTCCCGCGCGGGGTAACGCCCAGGTAACGCAGCGCCATCTCGCCGACCCGCCGGAAGATCGGCGCGGCGACGGAGCCGCCGGCGTAGGTGCCGCCCATCGGCTCGTCGAGCACCACCGCGATGACGAGGCGCGGCTTCTCGGCCGGGATGAACCCGGCGAACGACGCCACGTAGTGGGTGTCGGTGTACTTGCCCGTCGCGGGATCGATCTTCTGCGCCGTGGCCGTCTTGCCCGCCACGCGGAACCCCGGGATGGCCGCCTCGACGCCGGTCCCGTTCCCCTCGGTCACCGCGACGAGCATCTCCGACATCATCCGGGCGATCTGCGCGGGCACCGCGTCGCGGCGCACGCGCGGCGAGGGCTCCGACAGCGTGACGCCCGTGCCGTCGGTGATCCGCTTGACCAGGATGGGCTCGAGCAGCCGCCCGCGGTTGGCGATCGCCGCCGTGGCCATCGCGAGCTGCAGCGTGGTCACGCTGATCCCCTGACCGAACGACGCCGCCGCCGTCTCGACCTGGACCCAGGGGCGGCCGCGCGGCCTGAGCACGCCCACCGACTCGCCCGGCAGCGGCACGCCTGTCAGATCGCCGAAGCCGAACCGGCGGAAGCCCTCGTAGAGCCGCTGCTCGCCGAGCCCGAGCGCGATCTTCGCCGTGCCGATGTTGGACGACTGGCCGAGGATCTGCGGGATCGTCAGCCACTTGTGCACGTGCGTGTCGTGGATCACGACGTTGTCGATCGCCATGTTCCCCTCCTCGCAGTAGATGGTCGCGCTCGGGGAGACGCTCTTCGCCGCGAGCGCGCTCGCGATGGCGAACACCTTCATCGTGGACCCGGGCTCGAAGCGATCGACGACGCAGCGGTTGCGCCGGGAGCCGGGGTCGCTCTGCGAGTAGTCGTTCGGGTTGAACCCCGGCGCGCTCGCCATGGCGAGGATCTCGCCGTTCTCGGGATCGACGACGACGATCGATCCGCCGAGCGCCTCGTACGTCTTCATCGCCGCCTCGAGCTCGCGCTCGGCGGTGAACTGGATGCCCTTGTCGATCGTCAGGTGGACGTTGTGCCCGGCGAGCGCCTGCTCGTCCTCGATCCCCTCGGAGAAGATGAGCCGGCCCGATCGATCGCGGAGCCCGCGCACCTCGGACGCGTTGCCGCGCAGCTCGTGCTCGAGGCTGAGCTCGATCCCCTCCTTGCCCTCGCCGTCGGTGGCGACGAAGCCGAGCAGCGGGCCGGCGAGCTCGCGGTTCGGGTAGAAGCGGCGCCCCTCGCCCTCGATCACGAGCCCGCGCACCGGGTAGCGCTGCCGCCGATCCGAGAGCGCGCGGATGTTCTCGACCTCCTGCTCGGAGATGCGGCGCTTGAGCCACGCGAAGCGGCGCCGCCGGCCGAGCTTCTCCGCGACGTCCTCGACCTGCAGCGAGAGCGCCTGCGCGATGCGCTCGGCGTACTGCTGGATCTGCGTCGGGATGTACTTCTCCTCGATGCCGCGGAGCATCTCGACCGCGTCCACCGAGACGCTGGGCACCTCCACGCTCTCCGCGAGCGGCGCGCCGTTCCGGTCGTAGATCGTGCCGCGCTTCGGCGTGATGTGGAGCCGCCGCTGGCGCTGCCGCTCCGCGAGGTCGTACCAGGCGTCGCCGTCCTCGACCTCGATGCGGTACGCGCCGGACACGACGCCGCCGAGGCCGAGCGCCATCAGGCCGCAGAGCAGGCCCATGCGGATGCGGATCCACCGCGCGCGCCTGGGGTCGAGGTTCTTCATTCCTGCCGCCCAGCGCCCGGCGTCGCGCCGCCCGTCTCCCCGCTCGCCGCCTCGCGATCGCCCGAGGGCGCCACGTAGCCCCGCACCGGGATGACCCGCTCGGGCGGCGGCGGCGTCATGCCGAGCAGCGTGCGGGCGACCATCTCCACGCGCTGCGGGGTCTCGTAGCTGGCCGCCTCGAGCGAGAGCACCCGCTTGACCTCGCGCAGCCGCGCCTGCTCGGCGCGCGCCCGCCCGAGCCGGTAGCCGAGGTCGACCGTGCGCCCCCGCAAGGCGAGGTGCACGACGAACGCCGCCACCGTCGCGGCCACCGCGAGCGTCCAGAGCGCGAGGAACGGGCGCTGCGTCACGCGTGCGCCTCCGGTCGGCCGACGCGCCGCGCGGCGCGGAGCTTCGCGCTGCGGGCCCTCGGGTTGTCGCCGATCTCGTCGTCGCCCGCGGTCACCGGCTTCTTCGTGAGCGGCTGCCACACGTCCGGCTCGCGCAGCGCGCGCTTGACGATGCGGTCCTCGAGCGAGTGGAAGGCGATGACGGCGAGCACGCCGCCGGGCGCGATGATCCGGGGCGCCGCCGCGAGCAGCGCCTCGAGCTCGTCGAGCTCTCCGTTCACGGCGATGCGCAGCGCCTGGAACGTGCGCGTCGCCGGATCCACGCCGCCGATGCGCGCCGGCCCCACGGCGCGCACCACGGCGCGCCGCAGGTCGAGCGTCGTCTCGAGCTCGCCGCTCTCGGCCGCCTGCTTGATGCAGCGGGCGACCCTGCGGCTGCGGCGCTCCTCGCCGTAGCGGTAGATCAGATCCGCGAGCTCCTCGTCGCTGAGCCGCTCGATCAGCTCGAGCGCCGTCTCCCCGCGGCTCGAATCCATCCGCATGTCGAGCGGCCCCTCGGCGCGGAAGCTCATGCCGCGCGCCGGGTCGTCGAGCTGCATGGAGCTCACGCCGACGTCGGCCACGAGGCCGTCCACCTGGGCGACGCCGAGGGCGGCGAGGTGCCGCTCGATCTCGGAGAACTCGCCGTGGACGTAGGTCACCCGCTCCCCCATCCGGGCGAGCCGGGCGCGCGCGATGGCGAGGGCGCGTTCGTCGCGGTCGATCCCGATGACCCGGGTGCCGGGCGTCTCGAGGATCGTCTCGGCGTGGCCGCCGGCGCCCAGGGTGGCGTCGACGTAGATGCCCTCGCTGACCGGCGAGATCGCGGCGAGCACCTCGCGGCCGAGGACGGTGACGTGCGGCTCGCCGCGCGGGCGGGGCGGCGGGGGGGGAAGGTGCATGGGGACTACATTGACAACGTTCATAGGCGGAACTGCTCCGCGATTGCGGTCTTGAAGCTCTGGAGCTCGACCTCGCTCATCTGCTGAGCGGCCTTCCACCGCTCCGTCGACCAGAGCTCGATCGTCTGTCCCATCCCCGCCCACAGCACGTCCTTGGTGAGGCTGGCGTGCTCGCGGAGCGACGGCGGGATGAGGATCCGGCCCTGCTTGTCGAGGTCGCACTCGACGGCCGCGGACAGGTAGCGGCGCCGGAATGCGACAACGTTGGAATCGAATTGCGGCAATGCTGCAATTTTGGCCTCCAGCTCCTCCCAGGCCTTCATCGGGTAGGCATGTAGGCAAGGGTCGAAGAGGGCCGGGGTGATGACCATGCGCAGGTCGTTCGCGGCCGCGAGCACGTCGCGAAAACGCGAAGGGAGGCTCGTGCGCCCCTTCGCGTCGATCGCGTGCTCGAAGTGACCGCGAAACATCGTGCTCATCGACCCCAGCTGCGGCTGGCCTGTCCCGCCGAGGGCTTGTTGACGCGTTGCTGCACCGGGCGCGCACCGCGTCGTGACATTCTCTGCCACTTCTTCCCACGAAGCCCCGCCACGCTACGGAGGGAGGCGCCGAGTGTCAACAGATTGGGAGATTTCTGGACCCTGGTGGCCACCTATGTAGGACAGATGCGCCCAAAGTCGCACCCGACAAAACCGCGGGGAATACCGCAAGATCGCAGCTCAGCGGGGTCCGTGGGAGGAAGTGGGGAGCGGATCGAGGGGGGCGCCGGCACGTCAGGCGGATGCCTGGCAAGATGGAAATGAAGCAAGGCGGATCGCCGCCGACGGATGCGGCCTTTCGCACCCCGGACGGCGGAGGACCCCGCGGTGGGCCGGACGGGCTCAGCGGGTTGGCGGCCGGGGGAGGTCCGGTGGGAGGAGCGGGCGGTGGAGGAGCGTGGGGAGACCCGCTGCCCCGGCTGTCGACCCGGGAAAGCCCGGCCGGGGATGCGTGCGGTGGGGGAGAGTGGGGAGAGCCGCTGCCCCGGCGGTCAGCCGTGGGGGGTCACGTGGGTCTGGACCCACTCCACGATGCTCTTGAGGGTGGTCCCGGGGGTGAAGACGCCCTTCACGCCTGCGTTCTGGAGGCGAGCGATGTCCTCGTCCGGGATGATGCCCCCACCGAACACCACGATGTCCTCCGCGCCCTGCTTGCGGAGGGCCTCGATGACGGCGGGGAAGAGGGTGTTGTGGGCTCCGGACATGATGGACAGCCCCACGGCGTCCACGTCCTCCTGCACCGCGGCGGAGGCGATCATGTCCGGCGTCTGGTGCAGGCCCGTGTAGACCACCTCGAAGCCGGCGTCGCGGAGGGCCCGGGCGACCACCTTGGCGCCGCGGTCGTGGCCGTCCAGGCCGGGCTTCGCCACGAGGATTCGGACTTTGCGCTCTGCCATGAGCGCGTCGATTACCGCCTGCCCGGGCAGGCGTAAAGCGCAGCGCCCCGGCGATGCGGCCTCCCCTGCGCCGGCGTCGCAGGGGGCGCGCTTACTGGGCGGCGAACACGAACGGGATGGTCACCGGCGTGGAGCCCGACGAGGGGGGGAACCGCCAGGACCTGATCCGCGAGGCGATACAGCTCGACAGGCCCGGGTAGTCCTTCTCCGACCCGGCGGCCGAGACCGACTGGACGGCGCCCGAGGCGCCGATGACCACCGAGGCCGAGACGCGGGCCGTGGTGGCGGCATTGCGATCGCGCGCGTCGAGGGCGGGCTGCCAGCAGTGGCGCCGGACGCTCGGGCGGTTCCCCTCGACGACGCCGGCGATCTCCCCTTGAGAGAGCTGGCTCAGGCCAGCGCCGGCGCCCTGGGTGCCCGGCCCCGACGAGGGACCGGGGACCCCTGCGCCGAACCCGGACCGGTCGAGCGGCGCAGGGCTCGCCGAGGCGACCGGCTTTTCGGGCTGGGGGCGCTGGGTCGCGGCGCCGCCCGGCTTGCCCGGCGAGGCGACCTCGGGTTTGGCCGACGCGGAGTCGGCCGGCTGAGGTGCGTCCGGCTCGACGCTCGGCGGCGGCGGAGGGGCCGCTGTCGGCAGCAGGTCGGGCGGCTGGAGCTGCGGGACGGTCACGACCTGCACGGGCTGCGGCTTCGGAGAGAGGAGGACGTAGGCGGAGACGCCGCCGAACGCCGCTGCCATGGCGATGAAGGCGTAGGCGAGCGGGCTCATGCCCGACCGCCGCCTCGGCGCGACAGTCTCCACCAGGCTGCCAGGCGTGGCCACCAGGGGGGCGGGCTCCGCAGAAGCGAGCGCGCCCGCCGGCGCCGCCACCTGCGATGAGACGACAGCGGCCAGGCCCCCCGTNTGCGATGAGACGACAGCGGCCAGGCCCCCCGTGCGCGCCGCGCCGGAGGGCGAGCCGCCCACCGCCAGGCCGGC
>NZ_JEMA01000602.1 GCF_001589285.1 Sorangium cellulosum
GCCCATGGCAGATCGCGTACCAGCGGTTCAGAAGGCTAAAACCAAGGGAACTGGGACGAGGCGCGCGCCTCGAGCAGGTGGCGGCGCCATGGCGGATGGTGGATACCCCAACCTGGGTCAGGTCCCCCAACCTGGGTCAGGTCCCCCAACCTGGGTCAGGTCGCCCATCTGGCCGAGCCAGCATGACGCTCGCCATCGACCGCCCCGGTGCGGCTCCCCGACCCGGTCGGGTCGCACCGCTCAACCTGGGTCGCCCACCCCGCGGATCCGCCCCTCACGACCGCGCGCGGTCCATCGCGCCGCCGCCTCGATCGAGCAGCCGCTGCACCGTCGCCGCCTGCAGGTCGCGCGTCTGGGCGGTGAGCGAATACAGCATCGCCTCGCGGAAGAGGCGCTGCGCGGCATGATCCAGCAGGTTGGCGCTGCCGCCCGTCGCGGCGACCGCCGCGTGCGCGGCCCGCACGCCCAGATCGATGCACCAGGCGCGAACGCGGACCGCGTGCTCGCCATACCCCTCCGCTTCCGGCCGTTCCGCCCATTCGTTGACGTCAGCCCGGGCGGCCTCCCGCTCGTCGTCGAAGGCCCGCGCCGCGCCGGCCAGGTGTGCGCTGCCGCGGCGCTCGGCCAGCTCCGCGAGCAGTGCCGCGGCAGCGCCGGCCACGCCCAGCGAGAGCGCCGACGGCGACAGCAGGCCTGCCACGTCGCGGGCGGCCTGCTGCTCGCGCGTCACGGTGGCGATCACCTGATCTAGGCCGACGCGCAGATCGCGCAGCGTCAGCGACACCGTGGCCGAGGCGTTCATCGCGCTCAGGCGGAGCGGCGGCGACACCTCGATGGCCCCCCCGGCCTGCAGCGATGTCAGCACGTACATCAGACGGCCATCGGGGAGCGCGCCGGCGATCACCGCGTCGTCGGCGATCCCGTGGCCGGTCAACCACGGCACGGTGCCGTGGAGGCGGACGTGGTCGCCGTCGGGCTCGACCCGGACCATCGGCGGGCCCGGGCGCCGGACGTGCGAGAAGCCCACCGTGCAGAAGCGCTCGCCGGCGGCGAGGCGCGGCAGGGCGCGCTCCTTGAGCGCCTCGTTGTCACCGCGCGCGATGAGCGGGCACGCGGCGGTGGCGTGCTGCATCTGGACGAACGCGGTCACCCCGCAGGCGCCGGCGAGGATCTCCAGGACCTCGCGCGCGACCCGCGCCGGGGCGCCGTGGCCGCCGTGGCGCGCGGGCGTCGCGATCCCGAGGAGACCGGCGTCCGCGAGCGCGCGGAGGTGCTCGCGGGGAACCGCGTCGGCCTGATCCGTGGCGTTCGCCGCCGGAGCGAGCACGAGCGCCGCGAGCCGGCGGGCGCGCTCGACCAGCACGCCGGGGTCGGTCGTGACGGGCAGCGGGGGTGAGGAGGCAGACATGCCAAGGAGTGTAGGCTGCGGTGGCTCGCGGGGGACCTGGCGAAAACGGCGGCCGGCCGCCTTCGAGCGCGACAAGTCCCTAGAGCGTTGCGTACGCCGCCACCTGCTCGACCTGCGAAGGGGCGGGGGTCAGCGGGACACCGGCCGCTTTGGCAGCTTCTTGCGCCTGCCGCTTGGCCAGCGTTTGCCGATACTCTTTTGCTTCAGCGATCCGAGCAAATTCGATCTCACCGTGGAGTTTCTGAACAGTGATCGCGAATTCATCAAGCTCGATCCGGAAGAACTCTTTCCGCTCGTTCACGAGGTTGACGCGCCGGTGGTGGAACTCACGGTGGAGCGCGCCCTCCAGGGCGGGAGCATCATCCGACTTGATCATCGCATGAACATCGAACTCGAAGGGCACGGAAGCGTCTCCAAGCTCTTTGATGCGGTCCATCGGCTGCAATCGTCGCGTCATACCGATCTTGTAGACGTGCTCTCCGAAGGAGCCCACGTTGGATATAACGTAGACGTTACCGCTGCGCGTCATCTGAGCTTGAGAGATCGCCCGCTCCTTGCTCACCTTCGCTTCCGCGAGCCGCTTCTGTAGCTCTTCGATCTGGCTCAGGAGCTTCTGCTGCTTCGCACCGGCGGGGCGCGCAGCGCCGCGTCGACGAGCGCCCGCCGGAGATCGCCATGATGGTAGGTGCCCGGCGAGCGCGTCGTCGCGCCGCGGCCAGGGAGCGCCGCCGAGGATGACGCCTGGGCCACCCGTGCACCGCCGCGACGGATCTGCGGCAGAGCTCGTCCTCCTCGACGCGTCGCGGTTCGCGGCGCCCCCCGCCGCGCACGTCCGCCTCCCGTGCCGCGTCCCGTTCGGGCTCCACGGCGAATGGCTCCCCGACGCGGCGGCCGTGTAGCGCACATCCGGGAAGAATTTGAACCACAGAGGCACAGAGGGCACAGAGGAGAGAAATAGCCCTATTCTCTCTCTCCTCTGTGCCCTCTGTGCATCTGTGATTCCATCTCTCTTGGACCAGCAATGCCCCGGGGCAGCGCCGTATCGATGCGGCGCCGCCGGATCCAGCGCGACATCCTCCGCCGGCGGCGATCTCGAGATCTGCTCCTCCTCGATCCGGCGGCCCTCCGCCCGCCCAGCGCTCGTTATTGCGCCACCACGCCGAGCTGCTGAAACAGCGTCAGGTTGTCCTCGATGTGCCAGTTGTCGGTGATGCGGCCGTCCTGCACGCGCAGGATGTCGGTGGCGATGAAGTCCACGGCCTGCCCGGCGCCCTTCCTGTCGCCGAAGGTGCCCGTGAAGTGGCCCCGGAAGCGCAGGTGCGCCACCACGCGATCGCCCGCGACGAGGAGCTGCTCCACCTCGCAGCTCAGGTCCGGCACCGCCGCGCGGAAGCTCTTCGACGCGAACGCCGGCCCGGGCGGGCCCTGCGGGCGCCCCTTGGGCAAGGTGCGGTCGGTGAAGCTCGGCGCGATCGCCGCGTCGAGATAGCCCGCGTCGCCTGTGTTCCAGAACGCGTAAAAGCGCCGCGCCGCGAGGATCTCCGCGTCGGCCTGCGCCCTGGAGAGGCTCGCGTCGACGACCGTCGACCGCGGCGCGGGCAGGTCCTCCGCGCCGGCGCCCTGCACGTAGCAGGCGCTCGCGGCGGCGAAGAGCGAGAGGGAAAGGGCGCTGATCAAGACAGGATTTCTCATGACATGTCTCCCTGGGATGACGCGGTTGAGCGGCCGGCCAGCGCGCACGCTCGGAGAGGCAGCGCTGGAGCGCGAGCCCGAAGCCCTGCTGGACGCGGGCCCCGCCCCGGCGCGGCCACAGGACCACCTTGATCCTTTCCACCACGAAGGAGAACGGCCCCGATCGCCGAACCAGCTTTTCGAAAAAGTTGAAGATGACCGGCCTCGCCGCTACCGTGCGCGCCTCGCGGCCGACCGAGGTCGGAGCCGCGTCGGGAGCGGGCGATGGTCGAGCTCGAGGACATGCGGCTGTTCGTGTGCGCCGTCGCGGGCGGCAGCCTCTCGGCGGCGGGGCGCGAGCTCGGGTTCTCGCCGGCCGTGGCGAGCAAGCGCATGACGCGGCTGGAGACGGCGCTCGGCGTGCGCCTCCTCCAGCGCAGCTCGCGGCGCCTCACGCTCACCGGCGAGGGCGCGACGTACCACGAGCGCTGCGTCGCCATCCTCGCCGACGTGAGCGAGGCCGAGCTCGCTGTGTCGGCCGGACAGGCCGAGGCGCGCGGCCTGCTGCACGTGTCGGCGCCGGTGGACCTCGGCCGGCAGTGGATCGGGCCGGCCGCGGCCGACTTCGCGGCGGCGCACCCGCAGCTCCGCGTGCGCGTGAGCCTGTCGGACAGCGTCGTGGACCTGCTCGAGGCAGGCGTCGACGTGGCCGTGCGCATCGGCGCGCTGGCCGACTCGCGCCTCGTCTCGCGACGGCTCGCCCGCAGCCGCCGCGTGCTCTGCGCCGCGCCGGCCTACCTCGCGCGCCGCGGGTGGCCGCGCGCGCCCGCGGACCTCGACGGGCACGCGTGCATCGTGCTGCAGCGCCCGGGCATGCGCCCGCTCTCGTGGACCTTCCGCACCGCGCAGGGGCTCCACACCGTCCGCCCCTCCGGCCGGCTCGTGGCCGACAGCGGCGACCTGGTGCGCGACTGGGCCGTCGCGGGCCACGGACTGGCCTTCAAGTCGATCTGGGACGTCGCCGCGGACATCGACGCCGGGCGCCTCGTGCCGCTCCTGACCGACCTGCCCGCGCCGAGCTCGGCCGTGAACGTCCTCTATCCGAGCCGGCGCTTCCTGCCCGCCCGGGCGCGGCTGTTCGTCGACTTCCTCCAGCAGCGCTTCGCCGCGCGCGAGGCCGCGGTGCTGGCCGCCGCCTCGCCGCGCGCCGAGCCGCCGCCGCCGCCGCGCGGCCGCGATCGCGATCGCAAGCGCAGCGCCTGAGCCGCGCTCCCCTCCCGCGCGCTACCCCGCGCCGATCGCCGCCAGGAGCTGCTCCCGCGCCTCGGCCGTCGGGCGCCGCCCCGAGAGGTAGCGCCGCTGGTGCGCGCGGACCGCGGCCAACGACGCCTGGTTCAGGATCCTTATCGGCCCCCTCGGCGCGTACAGGCTTGTCACCTCGAGCTGCGTCGTCCCGCCAGCGCCCGGCCAGAAGCGGGACGTCACGAGCCCTCGCGACCACAGCATGTTCTCCTCGAACAGCTCGGCGCTGATGACGACGACATCGGGCGAGCCCCGCTGCGCCGAGTACCGCGCCGTCTGCAGGAAGGCGCCGGTGCCCGGGAGATCCACGCTCGTCCGAGGACAAAGGTCGGCTCCCGGTACAACGCGCCGTCGCCGCCCCGCGCGCGGCCCGCAGCGCGGCTCGCCCGAGCTCACCGCCGCGCTCGGATCCCCCGCCCGCCGGGCCGGCCCCAGGGCGCGCGGCTCCGGCGAAACCTTACCGCGCGTTCAGCATCCGCGCATGGACGGCCGGCAGGCCCCTTTGCTACCCTCCGGCCGACATGAACTACCGCAATCTCGGACGCACTGGCCTGAAGGTCAGCCCACTCTGCCTCGGCACGATGAACTTCGGCCCGGAGACCAGCGAGGCCGACAGCTTCGCGATCATGGACCGGGCCCTCGAGCACGGGATCAACTTCTTCGACACGGCCAACGTGTACGGCTGGAAGCGCGGAGAGGGGTTCACCGAGCAGATCGTCGGCCGCTGGCTCGCCCAGGGCGGCGAGCGGCGGGACCGCATCGTCCTCGCCACGAAGGTCTACGGCACCATGGGCGAGGGGCCGAACGACCGGCGCCTCTCGGCCTACCACATCCGGCGCGCCTGCGAGGCGAGCCTGCGCCGCATGCAGACGGACCATATCGATCTCTACCAGATGCACCACATCGACAGGGAGACGCCCTGGGACGAGATCTGGCAGGCGATGGAGCAGCTCGTCCGCGAGGGCAAGGTGCTCTACGTGGGCAGCAGCAACTTCGCCGGCTGGCAGATCGCGCAGGCCAACGGCCTCGCCGCGCAGCGCCACTTCCTCGGCCTCGTGTCGGAGCAGAGCCTGTACAACCTCAACGTGCGCACCGTCGAGCTGGAGGTCCTGCCCGCGTGCCGCGCGTTCGGGCTCGGCGTCCTGCCCTGGAGCCCGCTCGCCGGCGGCCTGCTCGGCGGCGCCCTCCAGAAGGCGCGCGAGGGCCGCCGCGCGTCCCCCGACGCGCAGGCGCGCATCGAGAAGGTGCGCCCCAAGCTGGAGGCCTACGAGGCGTTCTGCGCCGAGCTCGGCGAGAAGCCGGCCGACGTGGCCCTCTCGTGGCTGCTCCAGAACCCCGTCGTGACGTCGCCCATCGTCGGTCCGCGCACCGCCGAGCAGCTCGACGGCAGCCTGCGCGCGCTCGAGATCAAGCTGACGCCGGAGCACATGAAGCGCCTCGACGAGATCTTCCCGGGCCCCGGCGGCGAGGCGCCGGAGGCCTACGCCTGGTAGCAGCGCTCGCGACGATCACCCGGCCCCCCTCGCCCTCCCCTCTCGCGCCCGCCTCGCGCCGCGCCGTCGCCGCTCCCGCACGCGGCGACGGCGCCGTCGGGCGGGCCGATTTCCATTCCAGCGCGGCCGGCGGATGACCTACGCTCCGAGGCCCGGAGACGCGCCCAGGGCGCTCGGGCACGAGGGGGTATCCATGGGCGGATGGCGGTATGAACAGGGGCTGCGCGACGTCGGCAACGGCTGCTTTGCCTATCTCCAGCCGGCGGGCACCTGGGGGCTCAGCAACGCGGGCCTCGTCACCTCGGACGGCGAGGCGCTGCTCGTCGACACGCTCTTCGACCTGAAGCGCACGCGCGAGATGCTCGACGCCATGCGCGCGGCGACCCCCGCCGCGGCGCAGATAGGCACCGTCGTGAACACCCACGCGAACGGGGACCATTGCTACGGCAACGCGCTCGTCGCCGGCGCGACGATCGTCGCCACGCGCGCCAGCGCCGCCGAGATGGACGAGATCCCCGCGCCGATGCTCGCCACGATCATGCGGCATGCGCGCAGCGGCGCCGCCGGCGCGCTCGGCGATTACCTCCTCCATTGCTTCGGCGCCTTCGATTTCGACGGCATCGCCCCCACCGCGCCCACCCGGGTCTTCGACGGAGAGCTGGCGCTCACGGTCGGGGCCAAGGAGGTCCGCCTCCTCGAGGTCGGCCCCTCGCACACGAAGGGCGATCTGCTGGTCCATGTGCCCGCCGATCGCGTGATCTACACAGGCGACGTCCTCTTCATCGACGTGACGCCGATCATGTGGGCAGGGCCGGTCGGCAACTGGATCAAGGCCTGCGATACGATCCTCGCGGCCGACGTCGACGTCATCGTGCCCGGCCACGGCCCCATCACGGACCGGAAGGGCGTGCGCGCGGTCCGCGACTACCTCGTGTACATCCGCGACGAGGCGCGGCGCCGCTACGACGCCGGCATGTCCCCGGCCGACGCCGCCCGCGACATCGCGCTCGGCGACTACGCGAGCTGGAGCGACGCCGAGCGCATCGCGGTGAACGTTCACACGCTCTACCGCGAGTTCAGCGGAGGAGAGCTCGCGCCTCCCGACCTGCTCGAGATCTTCGGCCTCATGGCCGAGCTCGCGCGGAGGCCGCGCTGAAGGAGCCAGAAGAAGACGATTGTCATTCATCCACCAGGGCAAGGGTGAAGAAAAGATAAGCCAAGAGCACGCCAGTCGTCCGTGGCAACAGGCGATTCGCGGCGTCTGTCTACCGCGTCGCCCGGGTTCGTCCCCGGCTCCGTGATGGAGACGGAGACGAGCCACAGAGACGCAGCGGGCACCGAGGAACCAGAGCTTCTCTTTCTCTCCTCTGTGCCCTCTGTGCCCTCTGTGGTTTCTTCTCTCATGAAACCAGGGACGAGCCGTCACAACGCGGTGCGAGGCCGCGCGCAGGGGGCGCCGCCAGCCGCCGTGGACCGAGAGTTTCCCCCGAGAGCGACTCCTGGTCAAGCGACGCCGAGGACGTGCGCGGACAGGAAATGTCCATTCCGTCGCATCGCCGTCGCGCTCACGTTGCGCGGCGTTTCAAGGCATTTCTCGTCGCTGCGCCCCGCGTCGCCGCGTCGCTGCGCCCCGCGCGCCGATCACCCTTTGAGGCCGGTGCGGGCGACACCCTCGATCACGTACCGCTGCGCCGCGATGAACACCGCGAGGATCGGGACGCTCGCCACCATCGCGCCGGCCGTGACGAGCGCGTAATCGGTGGCGTGCGCCCCTTGCAGCAGCGCGAGGCCGGGCGACAGCGTGAGCTTGTCCGGGTTGAACAGCACGTAGATGGGCCAGAGAAAGTCGTTCCAGTTGCTCAGCAGGCTGAGCACGGCCAGCGTCGCCAGCGCCGGCTTCGACAGCGGCAACACGATCTTCCAGAAAACGACCAGCCGGCTCGCGCCGTCGAGCGCCGCCGCCTCCTCGAGCTCCCGCGGGAGGCCGAGGAAGAACTGGCGCAGGAAGAACACGCCGAACGCCGAGGCGGCCGGCGGCACGACGAGCGCCGGCAGGCTGTCGAGCCAGCCGAGGGCCCGGACGATCAGGTAGTTCGACGGCAGGAACATGATCGGCGGGATGAACAGCGTCGAGACGATCGCCGCGAGCACGAGCCGCTTGCCGCGGAACTCCATGCGCGCGAGCGCGTAGGCCGCCGGGGCCGCCGTGGCGAGCACGAGCAGCGCGTGGGCCGCGGCGGCCAGGATGCTGTTCAGCAGCCAGCGGAACACCGGCGCCTGGGCGCTCGCGCCCGCGAGCGCCTCGTAGCTCTCCACCGTCACCCGCGCGGGGACGAGCGTGGGCGGCACCGCCGTCGCCTCGGGCGGCGACTTCAGCGAGGTGAGCGCCATCCAGATCACCGGGGCCAGATAGACCACCGCGAGCACGATCAGCGCGGCATACGACAGGGCCCTCTCGATCTTGCGGCGGCGGACAGGGCAGCTCCCCGCGAGCGCCGCGAACGACCGGACGCTCACGGGATCTCCTCGTCGCTGCGCCGGCCGAAGAACAGGAGGAACATGCCGAGGTTCACGAGCGCGAGCAAGAAGGCCTGGACGTAGCTCATGGCCGCCGCGGTGCCGAGCCGGAAGTTCCGGAACCCCTCCTCGGCGATGTACATGATGGTCGTGCGGGTCTCGCTGCCCGGCCCGCCCCCCGTGACCAGGTACGCCTGCCCGAACATGTTGGCCGACCCGAGCACGGTCATCGTCACGATGAACACGAACACCGGCCTGAGCCCCGGCACGGTGACGTGGCGGAACTGCTGCCAGCGGCTCGCGCCGTCGATGCGCGCGGCGTCGTAGAGCTCGTGGTGGATGTTCTGCAGACCGGCCAGGTAGATCACGGCGTTGTACCCGAGGGTCCACCACACGGTCATCCCCACCAGCGAGACCCACACCCACGGAACCGCCGTGGTCCAGCCCGTGTCCGAGGGCAGACCGACCTTCCCGAGCAGGTGGTTGACAACGCCGATCTGGGGATCGAGCAGGAGCCGCCACATGAGCGCCACGACCGCGACGCCGAGCACGTAGGGCGCGAAGAAGATGGCCCGGAAGAACGAGCGGCCCGGAAAACGCTGGTTGAGCGCGAGGGCGATCAGCAAGGGGAGCGTCACCAGGACAGGCACGCTCAGCGCCGTGAAGAGCGCCGTGGCCCGCACAGCGCGCCAGAAATTGCCGCGGATCGGCGAGCCGGACCGGAACAGGTCAGCGTAGTTGTCGAGCCCGACCCAGGGCTTCGTCGGCAGGAACGGGTCCCAGTCGTGGAGGCTGAGCCACACGCCGAGCACGATCGGCACAACGACGAAGAGGCCGAACAGCGCGAGGTACGGCGCGAGGAACAGGTAGGGAGCCCACCGCCCCGGACGCGCGGCGTCGCGCCGCAGCCGGCCCACGCCGGGAGCGGCGCGCGGCGCGCCGCTGTCCGCAGCGGCGCGGCCGGGCTCCACGAGGGGTACGTCGACCGTTGTCACAGCGCCCTCCCGAACTTCCTGAGGTTGTCCGAGAGCAGCGCGTCGGCCTCGCGGGCGGCGCGGTTCAGGGCCTCTCTCGGCGCGGACCTCAGCAGCACGGCCTCGTTCACCGCGAGATCGAGGGTGGAAGCGCGCACCGAGTCGATGCCGGCGATCGCCGGCGGGAAGCGGACCACCGGGATCTGCTCGGCGAAGATCGCCTGTTCGGTCATGCGCCGGAACGCGGCGCTCTCCCGGGCCTCGCGCCGGGCAGGCACCATGCCGGCCTCCGCCCACTCGAGCGAATGCCGGCTGAGCCAGTCGACGAAGACCACCGACGCCGCGAGGCGGCCCTGGCCCGACGCGGGCTGGCGCGGGAGGACGAGGTTGTGCGAGTTGCCCCAGACCGCCCGCTGCGCGCCGATCGTGGGCACCGGGAGGACGCCCCACTCCAGCCCGGGGATCGCGCGGTAGACGTTGATCATCCAGATGCCGTTCCAGAGGAACGCGTTCCGGTTGTTGGTGAAGGCGATGCTGTCGGCGTCCTGGCCGACGTCGCGCGGGCTGTACCCCCGCTGGATCAGCTCGAGCATGAAGCCCAGCGCCTCGACGCCGGCCTCGGAGTTGAACGTGGCCCGGGCGCCGTCCTCCGAGAACAGCTCTCCTCCGCCCTGCCACAGGAGCGACTGGAACATCAGCCCGCCCGTGAACAGCACCGGCGACACCCACGATCCCTGGATCCCCCTCCGCTTGAGCTGCTCGAGCACCGCCATGTAGTCGCGCCGGGAGCGCGGCAGCGCTGGTTCGCCGAGCCCTGCGTCGGCCAGCACGGCGCGGTTGTAATAGAGGCCGAGGGGGTGCACATCGAGGGGAATGCCGTAGCGGCGGCCCCGGTAGACGCCGGCGTCCCAGAGCGTCCGGGAGAAGTCGCCGGCGCCGAGGCCGAGCGCGTCGGTCACCTCGTCGAGCGGGAGGAGGGTGCGGTGGACTGCCGCCGTGGCGAGCTGGTCCGCGTGCATGACGGCCACGTCGGGGCCATTGCCGCTGTCGACCGCGGCGGGGAGCTTGTAATAGAAGTCGCCCCACCGGGTCACGCTCATCCGCACCTTGATGTTGTCGTGCTCGCTGTTGAACCGCTCGATGAGCCGCTCCATCGGCGGCCGATCGCCCCCGGTGAAGCCCGTCCAGAACGCGAGATCGATCGCCGGGCCGGCGTATCCCCGGCTGCCGCCGGCCGCGATCGCGGCCTGATCGCGCACGTCGACCGGCTCGCCGCGACAGCCGAGCAGCAGCAGGCCCGCGGTCGCCCCCACGCCGGCGAGGAGCGCGCGACGGCCCGGCAGCCGCTCAGGATCTCCCCGCGTCCCAGGAACTCGCGCCCTCTGCATCTGCCCTCTGCTCACGTGATCTCGCCGCAGAGGGCCCGCTTCCGGCTCCTGGCCTGCGGCCGGGCCGAGCCGTGGCTCAGCCCCGGTCCCCCGGCTGCCGCGGCGATGTACACCGATGTCATCCACCGTCCCAGTGGAATATTCCAGGAGCGCAGCGGCGACCACGCGATGCTCCGGAGTTGCCGTTATCTCCTTTCTTCGGTCTGGCGATTTTCTCCGGCGATGTTGCCTTCACCAGGCCGCATGGTATGCCAGACCACAAGCCGCGCTTGCTTCCAGGAGGGAACCATGAGTCACGCGTTCAATCTCGTCGCGCCCGAGTTCACGCAGAACCCCTATCCGGTCTATGCCGCGCTCCGCGAGAAGGCGCCTGTGTGTCAGGTCGAGCCGGGGGGCTTCTGGGCGGTGAGCCGTCACGACGATGTCGTGTATGTCCTCAAGCACCCGGAGCTCTTCTCGTCCGACACCATGGTGGCGAGGACGAGCCGGCAGGACGAGCGGCTCCAGCGCGAGCCGATCGCCGTCAGCGACGTGAACATTCTCATGAGCGATCCGCCGGTCCACACCAGGGTGCGCCAGCTCGTCAGCGGCGCGTTCACGCCGAGGGCCATTGCGCGGCTCGAGCAGCGGGTGCGCGAGATCACGACCGAGTACCTCGATCGCATCCTCGCCAAGGACGCCTTCGACATGATGGAGGACCTGGCCGTGCCGCTGCCGGTCACGGTCATCTCCGAGATGCTCGGCGTCGATCCGGCGCGCCGCGACGACTTCAAGCGCTGGTCCGATGACGCCGTGAGCTCGGGCGCCGGCCAGCTGAGCGACGCGGAGGTGGAGGGCGTGCTCCGGAGCCGCCGCGAGATGCGCGCCTATTTCCACGAGCTGATCGCGGAGCGGAAGCGGCAGCCGCGCGAGGATCTCATCAGCGACCTCATCCGCGGCGAGGTGGAGTACGGCGAGCTGAAGGGGGACGACGTGCTCAGCATGGTCGTCCTGCTGCTGATCGCGGGCAACGAGACGACGACGAACCTCATCGGCAATGGCACGCTCGCGCTCCTCGAGAACCCCGACGCCCTCCACCGCCTCCGCGAGGACCCGTCGCTGATCCCTGGGTTCATCGAGGAGGTCCTCCGCTACGAGGGGCCCGCGCAGTTCCTGATGCGGCAGGCGACCCAGGACGTGACCCTCTCCGGCGTCACCGTCCCGAAGGGCGCGATCGTCGTGCCGATCATCGCGTCGGCCAACCGGGATCCCGCGCAGTTCTCCGATCCGGACAGGTTCGATATCACCCGGGAGCAGCGCGGCAACGTGGGCTTCGGCTACGGCATCCACTTCTGCGTCGGCGCGCCCCTCTCGCGGCTCGAGGGCAAGATCGCCTTCGAGGAGATCTTCCGGCGGCTGCCGCCCTTCTCGCGCGAGCCGGAGCCGGTCGTGTGGCGCAGGATGTTCAGCCTGCGCGGGCTGCAGAGCCTCCGCCTGCGCTTCGACAGGTCCGCGCGCGCCGCGTGACCCGGCGCCCCCCGCGCTCCCTGGAGGGCGCGCCCGCCCCCGCGCGACGAATCAGCGGCGGAGGCGCAGGGGGCCTCCGCGCCGCCGCTCACATCGAGAAGCCGTCGCCCTGCGCCTGCGCAGGGGGGGCCTGCGCCTCCGCAGGGACCTCCCCCTCCTGGAGCTCCTCCACCGCCTTGGCGTGCTCCGGGAGCTCCGGGAGCGCCGAAGGATCGTAGTCCGGCGCGACCCAGAACACCTCGGGCGCGGGCTTGTACTCGCTCGTGTAGCTGCGCTCGCCGACCCGGCCGTCCCTGTACCGGACCTTGACATACGACCTCACGTCGTATCCGCACGAGCCCTTCTGGTGGCGGCGCACCTTGCCCTCCGACAGGTCGGGCTTCACGTAGATGCGGCGGATGAAATCGTCGGTGTGCTCGGCGGCTACCTGGTGGACGACCTCCGCCACCGGGTCGCCGCCCAGGATCTCCACGCGCAGCACCGTGGGCGAGGGCAGGTACGCGTGGATCATGATCGGGAACGGGAGCGTGTTCCTGATCTTCAGGTCCGACTCCGGGTAGGTCACCATCGCGTCGAGCCCCATCGGGATGTAGGCGCTCGGGCGCGAGTGGCTCTGGCGGTCCGGCGTCTCGAGCGCGCCGAAGAGCGACGCGGCGAAGAGCGTGCTGGAGACCTGGCACGTCCCCCCGCCGTAGCCGGGGACGGTCTCGTCGCCGAGGATCTCCGGGGCGATGGTGAACCCGTTCTTGCGCGTCCGCGGGCCCACATGGGCGTTGAACGAGAAGGTCTCGCCGGGCGCCAGGATGGTGCCGTCGATCCTCGACGCGGCGTTCTCGATGTTCACGGCGCGCCCGGCCTCCTTGCCGTGCCGCTTGAACTTCGTCTCGTACGCCGCGACGACCCGGGTCACGTCGACGCTCACAAGGTCGTCGACGACGACGGCCGGCGCGATGGTCCGGACCGCGAGCTCGACGCGCTCCTCTTCCTCGTACGATTCGTGGGCGCCGGCCCGCAGCGCCTTGAGCGACGCGTCGACGTCGAGCGCCCGGCCCGCCTGCTCCGGGATCTTGCGCCGGTTCGCGAGGTCGAGGCGCGCGTCGCGTGGCGCCCGGTAGACCTCGGGGGCGAGCCGCTCGAGCAGCGCGCGGGCCTTGTCCTCGTCGACCGACCAGACGAGCGGCACGTCGATCCCGCCGCGCCGCGCCCGCCGCGCCTCCCGGATCCGCCGCGCCCAGGGGCCCTCGTGGCCCACGCGCTGCGCTGCCGCGAGCGTCTCGCCGACGTCGATCTCGACGCCCGCCTCGCCGAGCGTCGCGGTCAGCTCCACGTCGTCGTGGCGGAGCCGGATCTCACGCGCGCGCAGCGCGTCGCGCCGCGCCTCGATCCAGGCCGCCGGCGAGGCGCCGTCCGGCACGAAGCGCTCGCCGATGGAGAGGCCGCGGACCACCGGCGACGCCGGCAACGCGTCGCGCACCGCCAGGGCGGCGCCCACGCCGGCCGACCCGCCGAGCGCCAAGACCAAGACGAGGGCCCTCGTATCCACGGCAACCCGGGATGGTAGCCGGATCGCGGACGGACTGGAAGATCGCTGGACCGCGAGCGGTCGGAAGAGAGCTGCCGCGGGGCGGCCTCAGCCGCCGCCCACGAAGTGCACGATCTCGATCACGTCGCCCTCGGCGAGCTCGGCCGCCGTGTGCTCGGCCCGCGGCACCACCTGGCCGTTGCGCTCCACCGCCACCGGGCCCTCGGTCAGCCCGAGCAGCTCGACGAGCCTCCGCACCGTCACCGCCGCAGGCACCTCGCGCGCTTCTCCGTTCACCGTGATGTTCATGGCTTCTTCACCTCGTGCTGCGCGACGCCCGGCGCTCCCGCCGCCGTCGCGGCGAGCGCGGCCCGGAAGCGCCGCGCGTTCTCCACATAGCCCGCCGCGCCCATCCTGCCGAGCTCGGCCTGGTCCGGCCGCACCTCGCCGATCACCCGGGCCGGGTTGCCGCGCACAAGCGACCGCGCCGGGATCACCTTGCCGGGCGGCACCACCGCGCCCGCCGCGATCACCGAGCCCTCGCCGATCTCGACGTTGTCGAGCAGGATGCTCCCCATCCCGATCAGGCACCCGTCGCCGACGAGGCAGCCGTGCAGGATCGCCCCGTGCCCGATGGTCACGTCGGCGCCGACGATCGTCCGGGAGACGCCGCCCGTCAGGTGCAGGCACGCGAGGTCCTGCACGTTGGTCCGCGGGCCGACGCGGATCGCGCCGATGTCCCCGCGCAGCACAGCGCCGAACCACACGCTCGCCTCGTCGCCGAGCTCCACGTCGCCGATGACCGTCGCGCTCGGCGCCAGGAACACGTCGCGCCCGAGCCGCGGCGACACGCCGTCCAGAGCGAGGACGAGCGCCACGTCAGCCCCCCTCGGCCGCGACCACCGGCAGCGAGCGCCGGGCCGGCCGCCCCGCGTCCGCGCCACCCCGCGGCTGCTGGCGCGCCGCGGCGCGCGCCGCCTCGGTGAGCTCGGCCTGGAGCGAGTGCTTGTTCGCCCGCGCGATCGAGACCTCGACGACCTCGCCGAGCAGGTCGAGCTCCCCGGCGCCCTCGATGTGCGCGATCTCGTGGCGCCCCGTCCGGCCCGACCAGAGCGCCCCGCCCGCGCCGCGCTCACGCCCCGCGCCGCGCTCCTTGTCGCGCCCCTCGACGAGCACCTCCTGCGTCGTCCCGACGAGGCCCGACAGGTGGGCGGCGAGCAGCGCCTCGCTCTCCTCGAACAGGCGCGCGAGCCGCGCGCCCTTCACGTCCTCGGCCACGTCGTCCGGCAGCTTCAGCGCGGGGGTGTGCGGGCGGCGCGAGTACTTGAAGCCGAAGAGCCCCTTGAACCCCACCTCGCGCACGAGCGACAGCGTCGCCGCGAAGTCGTCCTCCGTCTCGCCCGGGAAGCCGACGATGATGTCGGTCGAGAGCGTCAGCCCGGGGACGGCCTCGACGAGCGCCCGCGTCCTCGCGACGTACTCGGCGCGCGTGTAGCGGCGGATCATCCGCCGGAGCACGCGGTCGCTGCCCGACTGCACCGGCATGTGCACGTGGCGCGGCAGCACGGCGAGCTCGGCGTGGGCGAGGACGAGCGACGGCGTGAGGTGCCGCGGGTGAGGGCTCGTGTAGCGCAGGCGCGCGAGGCCCGGGACGTCGGCCGCGATCCGCCGGAGCAGCGCGGCGAACTCGCTCTCGTCCGGGTCGTCCGCGCTCGCGCCCGGGGCCCGCGGCAGCGCGCCGAGCGGGTCGCGGTAGCTGTTCACCGTCTGGCCGAGGAGCGTGATCTCGCGCGTCCCCGCGGCCACGAGCGCGGCGATCTCGGCGACGATCTCGTCGCTCGCCCGGTACCGCTCCGGCCCGCGGGTGTAGGGGACGATGCAGAACGAGCAGCGCTCGTCGCAGCCCTTCATGATCGTGACGAACGCTGTCGGCGCGCCGCGCGTCGAGGGCGACGGCGACGCGACGAGGAACCGCGGCGCGTCCAGGTCGAACACCGTGCGCGCGACCGGCAGCCCGCCGAGCGCGAGGTCGCCGAGCAGGCCGGGCAGCTCCGGGATGTTGTCGGGCCCCACCACGACGTCGATCGCCCGCATCTGCTTGAGGAGGCGCTCCCCCTCCTGCTGGGCCACGCACCCCGCCACGACGACCACCCGGTCGGCGCGCTCCCGCTTCCAGCGCGCGAGCCGGCCCACCTCGCTCCGCAGCTTCTGCTCGGCCTTCTCGCGCACGCTGCACGTGTTCAGCACGAGCACGTCCGCCTCCTCGGGGCCGCCGGCCTCCGTGTAGCCGGCACGGCGGAGCACGTCGTGCATCCGCTCGGAGTCGTGCACGTTCATCTGGCAGCCGAACGTCGTGATCGAATACCGGGGCATCGAAGCGATGCACCCTCTAACAGAAGGTGCCCGGGGCCGCCACCTCGCGCGCCGGACGCGCCCGCGCGCGCCGCCCCCTACCCGCCCGGCCCCGCGACGCGCAGGAGGCGGCGCACCGGCGGGCCAGTTCGTCCAGCCTCCACGCCCTTCCACGCCCTCCACGCGACGACGGCGCGCCGCGCGCCGAGAAAAGCGCGCAGGGTCGTCGCGGCGCCATGGTAACAATCGATGTGGGAGGAGCCCCGATGGCCAAGCTGGAGAACCTGGTACAGTTGCTCGATCGCTCACTGAGCCTTCACGGTCCGCGGCCGCTGTTCGGCACGAAGGCGGACGGCCGCTGGAGCTGGATCACCTATGCGGAGTTCGGGCAGCTCGTCGCCAGGTTTCGCGGCGGCCTGGCGTCGCTCGGCGTCCAGCGCGGCGACCGGGTGGCCCTCATCTCGAACAACCGTGTCGAGTGGGCGGTCGCTGCCTACGCCTGCTTCAGCATGGGAGTCGCGGTCGTGCCGATGTACGAGGCGCAGCTCCCGGCCGAGTGGGCGTTCATCATCAACGATTGCGAGGCCTCGGTCGCGATCGTCGCCACGCCGCAGATCTACGAGAAGTGCAGGGATCTCCCCGAGAAGGCGCCCTCGCTGAAGCACATCGTGTGTCTGTTCGAGCCGGAGGGGCCGGACGGCGCGCCCGGCGCACGGACCACCTCGTACGGGGCGCTGCTCGCCGCGGGCGAGAAGGGCCCGGCCCCGGCCATCGATCCGACCGCCGCGGACACGGCGTGCCTCATCTACACCTCGGGCACGACAGGCAACCCCAAGGGGGTGATCCTCTCGCACGGCAACATCGCGTCGAACGTCTGCGCGGTGCTCGATCTCATCCCGTTCGGCAGCGCCGACAGGAGCCTGTCGTTCCTCCCCTGGACGCACTCGTTCGGCCACACAGGCGAGCTCCACGTGATGATCACCGTGGGCGCGTCGATGGCGCTGAGCGAGTCGGTCGACAAGATCGTCGCGAACCTCGCCGAGGTGCACCCCACCGTGCTGATGAGCGTCCCGCGCATCTTCTGCCGCATCTACGAGGGCGTGCAGAAGCAGATGACGGAGAAGCCCGCGCTCGTCCAGGGCCTGTTCCGCGCCGGGCTGCGCGCCGCGGCGAGGCAGAACAAGGGCGAGGCGCTCGGCCTCGTCGAGCGGCTCACGCTCGCGGCGGCGGACCGGGTCATCTTCTCGAAGATCCGCGACAAGTTCGGCGGCAAGCTGAAATATGCGATCAGCGGCGGGGCGGCGCTCTCCTACGAGGTGGCCGAGTTCGTCGACGCGCTCGGCATCACCGTCTACGAGGGATACGGCCTCACCGAGACGTCGCCTGTCGTCGCGGTGAACTACCCGGGAGCCCGCCGCCTCGGCACCGTGGGCAAGCCGATCCCGGGCGTGAGGGTCGAGATCGACCGATCGGAGACGCATGACTCGCGGCAGGGCGAGATCGTCGTGTATGGCCCGAACGTGATGGTGGGCTATCACAAGCGCGACGAGGAGAACAAGGCCGTCATGATGGAGGACGGCGGCTTCCGCACCGGCGATCTCGGCTACCTCGACGAGGACGGCTATCTCCACGTCACCGGCCGCATCAAGGAGCAGTACAAGCTGGAGAACGGCAAGTACGTCGCGCCGTCCCCGATCGAGGACAAGCTCAAGCTGTCTCCGCTGATCAACAACGCGATGGTGTACGGCGACAACCGCCTCTTCAACGTGGCGCTGATCGTGCCCGAGATGACGGCGCTCTCCGAGTGGGCGCGGGGCGAGGGGCTCACCTTCGACTCGCCCGGCGCGATGCTGAGGCACCCGCGGGTGATCGCGCGCGTCCAGGCGGAGGTCGACAGGTGCTCGTCGGACGCGAAGGGGTTCGAGAAGATCAAGAAGGTCGCCCTCACCGACGAGGACTTCACCGCGGAGAACGGGATGCTGACGCCGACCCTGAAACTGAAGCGGCGCGTGGTGCTCGCGAAGTACGCTCCCGTGCTCGACGCCCTCTACAGCGGCTCGACCAAGGCCGCGCCGCGCGAGGCCGCGCCGCCCGGCTGAGCGCCCCGGCGGCCCACGCCGGGCGGCTTCCGCGCCCGGCCCGCCCCCGCCCTTCCCCTCGCGGCGCACGTTGGCGTACGCTGGGCGCCCCGTGGCGCCGTCCGGGCGCCGGGTCGACGGACGGGAGCGGGGGCGGCATGACCATGACAGGCACGCAGAGGCGGACGCTGTACCCCGAGATCGAGCCGTACCGCGCCGGCAGGCTCCGCGTCTCCGAGGTTCACGAGATCTATTTCGAGGAGTCGGGCAATCCGCGCGGCAAGCCGGTGATCTTCGTGCACGGCGGCCCCGGGGGCGGCACGGAGCCCAGGCAGCGGCGCTTCTTCGACCCGGCCGCCTACCGGATCGTGCTCTTCGATCAGCGGGGCTGCGGCAAGAGCACGCCGTACGCATGCCTGGAGGAGAACACCACCTGGCACCTCGTCGCGGACATGGAGGCGCTCCGCGAGCACCTCGGCATCGAGCGGTGGCAGGTGTTCGGCGGCTCGTGGGGGAGCACGCTGTCGCTGGCCTACGCCGAGCGGCACCCGGCCCGGGTGACCGAGCTCGTGCTGCGCGGGATCTTCCTCCTGCGGAAGCAGGAGCTCGAGTGGTTCTATCAGCGGGGCGCGAGCGCCCTCTTCCCGGACGCGTGGGAGGAGTACTTCGCGTTCATCCCCGAGGCCGAGCGGGGCGACCTGCTCACGGCGTATCACCAGCGGCTCACGAGCCCCGACCCCGAGGTGCAGCGCCGGGCGGCGCGCGCGTGGAGCGTCTGGGAGGGGCGGACGAGCTGCCTGTTCACGAACCCCGAGCTCGTCGCGAAGACGGCGGGACACGACTTCGCGCTCGCGTTCGCCCGGATCGAGTGCCACTACTTCATGAACAAGGGGTTCTTCACGACAGAGACGCAGCTCCTCGACGACGTGCACCGGATCCGCCATATCCCCACGGTCATCGTGCAGGGCCGTTATGATGTGGTCTGTCCGGCGGAGAGCGCGTGGGCGCTCCACCGCGCGTTCCCCGAGGCCGATCTGCGCATCGTGGCGGACGCGGGGCACTCGGCGATGGAGCCGGGCATCCTGCACGAGCTGGTCGAGGCGACCGACCGGTTCCGCTGACGAGCGGCCGGCCGCCCCTCTGCTCGGCCGAGCGCGCGCAGGCGAGCGCGCGGCTCACGGCGCGGCGATCACCGCGCGACCGCGGGAGCAGGCGACAGACCACGTGTGCCCGGTCCGATCGGAGATCCACGTCTCCGTGCGCGCGTTCGGCGTGCTCGACGCGAGGCGCCGGAGCCGCTGGCTCGTCGATGGCGTGATGGCACGCCCGCTCGTAGCGGTGCCACGTGGCACGTGCCAGCCGAGCGGCGCCACGTGCCACGTGCCAGCGACCGTGGTGAGCATGGCACGTCACGCCGTACGGCCCTCGCCTCTCCGCAATTTCTCGCCGGAACGAGCCCGAGACCACGCGCCAGGCGGTGGCCCGGAGCTTGCACCCGCTCTATTCGTCTGGACGGTTCTTCTCCATGGCAACGTAAGACAGGAATCGTCCGGACATGAAGGCTGGAGCTGAGCGGCTGCGCCGCCGCGATGCACACCGGCTCTCATGGGTCGTCCCGGCATCGACGGCCGGGCTTCATCACGTCCCGTGCACCTGGCGGCCGGGCGCCGAGGAAGCTGCGCTGTACGGCCAGAGGTGGATGGGACAGGAGCAACACAGATCGCTCACCGGGCTGTGGAGGCGAGTGAGTGGTCGAGGCTTGTAACACGGCCCGGGGCGATCCGCCGCCGGGGAACCGCCCCGGCGCCCGGATCTGGAGCGCCTGCGGGCCTCTCGAGGCATGCAATGTCGTGGTTGCGAATGGCATCGGTTGCGTTGGTGGGGGCGGCGGCGGGCATCGCTGCCGCCGTCGTGGCCGGCAAGAACGAGCTCCCGAGCGCCCCGGAGCCGGTGGCGGACGTCGCGCGAGCGCCGGCGAGCGAGCCGGATCGCGGTCGTCGGCCCCGGACCGACGAAGCCATGACGAGCGCGCGGCTCGCTCGCCTGGAGGAGGAGCTCGCGGAGCTGCGGGGGCAAGAGGCGCCCCAACCACAAGATAGCTCCACGGATCAAGCCGTGGATGACGAGGCCGAGAGTGCTCGCGTTCAAGAGAGGTTCGCCACGGCGCTCCAGGACTTCGAGCGGGCACAGGTGGACCCGACCTGGGCACCGCAGGCCTCCAAATCGCTGCGGACCGACCTGGGCGCGCTCTCCGAGCGGCTCGGCTTCGACCTCGAAGACGTCGAGTGCAAGGACCGGCGGTGCGTGGCCCAGCTCCGATGGGCGACGCACCAAAAATCAGTCCAGCAGTTCGCCGCAGTTGCGCATTCCAAATATTCAGTCAACTGCGCCATCGATATCGTGCTGAAGAGACCAGACGGCGAAGCGGCCAATGTCGCAAATCCCGTCATATTCTCCAACTGCCAATGAACTTCCTTCGTCGCAACAGGCACTGTGGACCCGTTGATTCGCGGCATCGCATGGCGCGCTGCCTTGCATGGGCACTCCGTGCGCGTTCGCGGCGAAGAACGTGAGGTAACATGAAAATCAGTCCCACTCTGGTCGCCTCGTTCGTGGTCGGGTTCATCGTCGCGTCGGGAACGTTCAGCAGCGCGGCCAGCAAGATAAGAAGATACCATCATTTCGATTGCCACGGTTATGGCGCTGGACAGGTTTGTACACATGTGAGCTCGGAGGACTTCACAGCAACCGAAGCGCACGAGGTACAGGTCAACACCCACTTCGTGGGCCGAGTCGAACTCCCCTATGCTATGCCGTACGCGAAGGTATGCGTGCTGTTTCAGTCGATCGAAGGTGCGGCTGGCATCTCGTGCGGGGTCGAGGTGAGAGATACTCCCCCCGTTCCCTATCTGCACTCGATTAACTACACGTCACAGATCACGCTTCGCTACGACCGGCCCAGCGGGAATGAGCTCGCGCCATGGCACGATAACCCTGCCGGCTATCCGTATATCTATTATTATCCCGGAGATAATGACGAGGGCTGGCTGGGTGGTTTCAAGGTGCTCAAGGATTGACGGCGCGTCGCCCCCCGAGCTCCCCGATCGGCTCGTCCTCGCCGGCTGAGGCGCGGAGCCGCCGAGGAGCTCGGCGGTCCTCGCCAGAGCCCTCGCGCGTCAGTCGTCCATCACCGCGTTGACGATCCCGTCGAAGAACTCCCCGCTCCCGACCGCGTCGAGCATCCGGTTCTACCCGCTCTCGTCCAGGGCGAAGCGAACCATGCCGACCTGGCTCGTCCTCGCGGATCTCCGCATCTGTCCTACCCGGGCGCCCGGTCAACCCGTGCTCGCCCCTCCGGCGCTGGCGGCCAGGCCGAGCAGCGGACCGATCGCCTGAACGACCCGGGCCGCCTCCTCGTCCCCAAGCGCGACGGCGTGGGTGAGCCTCTCAGACAGCGACGCGATCACGGCGGTCCGTGGCGACGGGCCAGCCGTCGTGAGGTCACCAGGTCCGGGGCCCTGCGGTTGAGCCCGCGTTGGGGCCATGGCCTCGAAGGGTGCGATCGGTCGTCACGTCTCCAGATACCGAGCCGCCTGCTGCGGCCTTGGCTCGTACACCGAGAACCGTATTTCGCACTCAACAACTTCCTGAGCCGCTCTCGCCCTCTCCCGTTCTCCTCGAATTCATGCATGTCGAGGAGGATGAGCCTGCTCGATCCTGCGCCCTTGCGTGCAATCCGGTCGGATCTCGTCGGTTTGGGCTCTCTGGCCGCTTGCGCTGGGGGGTGTCGGTCTTTAACGTAGACAAAGGGAATCGTTGATTCCCTGTGGAGGCTTATGGCAAACAAGGCAGCACGGAAGACGTGGATCCTGGTCTCCGACGCAAGCCGCGCCCAGCTCTATCGCGAAGAGCCTGCGGGCAAGGGCTTTACCCTGCTCGAGTCCTACACTCATGACGAGAGCCGGGCGCGCGTGCGGGATCTGATGGCCGACGCGCTCGGCCGGAAGCCGAACGGCACCCCCGGCGGGAACGGCAACGTCGGCGGCGGGGGCGGCACGTACATGGGCCGTCCGGGCGTCGCGCCCGACACCGATCCCAAGGAGGTCGAGAAGCAGAAGTTCGCCCAGGAGCTCGCGGAGGTGCTGGAGAAGGGCCTGAACGAGCACGCCTACGAGTCGCTGGTGCTCATCGCCCCACCGCACTTCCTCGGCCTGCTCCGCGGGACGGTGAGCAAGCAGGTCAGCAACCACATCGAGTCGAGCGTGGACAAGGACCTGAGCTGGCTGGACGGCCCCCGGCTCACCGAGCGGCTGCGCGAGCTGCGCGCGGAGTAGCGCTGCCCTCCGGCGCCGCCTCGAAGGTGTAGGCGACGCCGAGCCCCACGACGTTCGCGCGGGCGCTGTAGGCGCCGCCGTTGATGGTGTTCGGGCTCTCCGGCGGGTTGGCCCGCACCGGGCTCACCTGCGGCACCCGCGCGTCCGCCGGATCCACCCTCACGCCCGCGGCGAACACGTGCGCGTAGCTCGCGTCGAGCCGCCACCGGCCGAGGTGCACGCCGAGGCCGGCCGCGGCGGTCACCTTGGTCGCGTCGATCGTGAGGACCGTGAGGTACTCGGGCGGGACGGCGGTCTGCTCGAAGCTCGCGCCAGCGCGCAGGTCCCACCGCCTGCCCGCGAGCTCGACCGAGTACTCGCCGCCGAGCCGCGCGGAGAGCGAGGCTTCGAAGCGCCGGGGGAACTCGACCGCAGGTACGTGGAATTCTTCAGGAAAACCGACGACGTCGCGGAGCACCAGGCCGTCGGGCTCGACGAGGATGTCGTCGTGCATGCCCCAGCCCTCCATGCCCACCCCGAGCTCCACGCGCAGGTCGTCCTCGACCCGCGCCTCCACGCCGGCGCGGAGGATCCAGGGCAGGTCGAACGAGACGTCGGCGTCCTCGCCCTCCTGGACGGCGCGCTCGAAGACAGGCGCCGCAGGGAGCCGCGCCCTGACGGTGGCCGGCGCGCGCACCCAGACGGGGAGCTGGAAGGCGAGGCCGACGCGCCACGCCCGGCTCGGGATGAAGAGCGCCCCGAGCTGGCCGGTCGGCGCCACGATCGGACCGACCGAGAGCTCCGAGTGGATGTCCCACTCCGGGTCCTCGGGCGCGCAGAACATCCGCTCGGGGACGCACCCGGAGACGACCATGCGGCTGTTGAACGTGCCCACCACCGCGCCGAGGGCGGCGCCGAGGCGCCACGCCGGCGACGGCGCGTACGCCGCGCCGGCCCCGACCAACGCGAGCGCCGAGCCATCCATCGTGAACAGCGCATAGCGCTGGGGCGCCGGCATGCCGTTCACCTGCTCCGGATAGCTGGCGATGGCCGCGTACGGCGCCCACACCCCGCCCCAGACGACCCATTGCGGGGCGACCTTGAACGACGCCGCGAGCGTGGGGATCGGCAGCACCGGCGCGGTGCCGGTCACGGGGGCCATCGTCTGCACGAAGCTCGCGCCCGTCGGCTCGCCGGTGTTCGGATCGACCTGCCGCACGATCGCCTGGCGCGTGTACTGGCTGCGCCACTCGAAGAGCGCGGCGTCGATCAGGACCTGGGAGCCGGCCTCGTAGACGCCCGCGGGGTTGTAGGCGATCGCCCCGAGGTCGTCGCCCCCGGCGATGTACGCCCCGCCGCGGGACGACGGGCGCACGCCGCGATCGGTGAAATACAGCCCGGCCGCGCCCGCGTCCCCCGCGGGCACGGCGAGCGCCCCGGCGGCGGCCGCCGCGAGGATCGCCGCGCGGTTCATGAGCTTCTGCACGCGGATCACTCGTGAGGTCGATTCTTGATGATGGCGTAGATCTGCTCGAGCCCGCGGGTCTCATCGAGCAGGAAATCCCGCGTCGAGAGGAACACCTGCCGGTAGTCCTCCGCCGAGAGCGGCGCGGCGCTCTCCGCGTCGACGCGGTTCACGTCGGCGAGCGCGTCCAGGAACACCTGGATCGGCGCGCGTCCGTCCGCCATCGGCGCCACCAGCGCCGGGAGCACGTGATCCATCGCGTGGTACCTGTCGTACCGATCGTCGTTGAGCGCCTTGAGCGCCTCGAGCCCGGCGTCGGCCGCGCCCGGCCCCTCGGCGTCCCCCGCGGGGCTCAGCGCCACGGCCGCCGTCCTGAGGAGCGGCGCGAGCACGTCGTCGCTGGCGAGGAGCTGCGCCCCGTCCACCACCGTCGCGAGCAGCGCCGGGAACGCGTCCCCGTCCGCGTCGAGCATCGCGACGAGGAACCGCTCGACCTCCCGCCGCGCCGGCTCGTGGGCGCGGATCGACTCCATGACATCGGCGAGGCCCGCGAAGAGCGGGTGGCTCACCAGGTCGACCACCTTGGCGCCGAGCTCCTTCTGCGCCCAGGCGCACCGCCCCGTTGTCTCGCGATCCGGGCACCGCGCGTTGAGCTGCTCGCGGAGCGCGCGCAGGACCACGGCGCCCATCCGCGGGAGCGCGCGGTTCTTGAACCGCGCCTCCGGCCCCGACCCCTCGACGGCGAGCAGCGCGTCGATGAGCTCGTCCGTGGCGCGCTTCCACTGCCCCTTTCGCTCCGCGGCGTCGGGCGCGCTGCTCTCCTCGAAGCGGGCGTCGATGCGGTTCAGCGCGTCGGCGAGGAGGGTGAACCCGGTGAGCTGCTCCTGGGTCCGGCCGTCGGCCCACGTGGCCGTCTTCTTCCCCCACCGGTCGACCATGCCCACGCTGGCCGCGTGGTCGGCGCTGAAGAGGATCCGCGCGAGCTTCTCGATCGCCTGCGCCTTCGTCCAGGCCTGGCCGGCCCGCGGGCCGCGCTGGACAGTCACCGGGGCCGCCGGGTCGGTCGCCATCTTCGCGAACGCGACCGACGACGCGAGGACGTCCTCGGCCTGGAGCGCGTCGGCGAGGATCGGCTCGTACGAGCTGGCCCCTGCCTCCGAGCAGTAGGCTGTGTTGGTCGCCGGCGAGCCCGCCTTGATGCACTCCGGCCCGTGATCCTTGCCCGGCCAGTGCCGGTACGCCGTGCTGAAGAGATCGATGAGGATCTCCTCGCCGGTCGTGTCCGGGCCGACCTCGGCGAACGCCGCCACGATGGGGCTCAGGTACGCGCCGAGCCCGAGCCGCTCGATCAGGAAGGTCGTCCCCGGGTGGCGCACCCGGATCAGGTTCTCCGGGGTGCTGCACTCGTTCACGCCGAGCGCGTTCTTCGGGCAGTGGATCGTCCCGGCCGGCTCGAGCGACCCCGAGATGAACTGGTTGGTCGTCTCGTTCGCCAGGTCCCGCAGCGGATCGAGGTCGCGCAGACCCGGGTACCGCTCCGAGTCGGCGCCGAAGTAGATGAGCCGGCTGAGCGCGGCCGGCGTCGGGTGGCCCGTGAGCCCGGTGATGCCGCTGGCCGACTCGAGGATCGCGTCGGTCACGAGCAGCGCGAGGGCCGAGGGCTTCACCGCGAGCTCGGCCCGCTTCGGGTGCCCCTCCGGGAGCAGCGAGTCGAGGTAGAAGGCCGCCAGGTCGTCGATCTGGAACAGCTCGCACTCGGCGAAGTCGACGAAGGGCACCGTGAGGCCGAAGACTGTCACGACCGCGCCCTCCTTGTTGCACTGCCGGACGCCGGCGGTGTCGTGCATGAGGTGCATCAGCCGCTCCATGTTCGAGCGGTTGTCGCCGGCCCTGGGCTTCGTCGGGTCGACAGGGGTCCGCGGGTCGGCCGTCGACGGCGCCCCGACGGTGAGGTTGATGGCCGGGCCGTTCAGGTCGCCCGGGTTGTACGCGTACTGATCGCGGGTCGTGAGCATCGCCGCGACCGCCTCGCCCGCGTGCCGCGCGCCGCCGTGCTGGGCGAGGAGCGCGTCGCTCGCGAGCGCCTCGAGCAGGCGCGCCACGAGCCCCGGCTGCTCGACGGCCCTGCCGAGCACCGCCGCGAGCTCGTCCCCGAGCGGCGCATCGTCGGCGATCTGCGCGACCGGCTCCTTGCCCTCGGCCGCGAGCCGGTCGTGCTCCCGGGCGACGTCGCGGATGCGCAGCGCCGCGCCGGCCATCCGGGCGAGCTCCGCCTCGTGGTTCTCGAAGAGGTCGATCAGCGTGACGAGGAGGGCGTCCGAGTCCCGGTCCGCGAGCACCTGGCCGACCGCGTGCGCCATGTCGGCAAGCGGCGAGTCCTCCCCGCGGAAGCGGCGGTACCGGAGGCAGCCATCGCACGTCGCGTCCGGCGGCAAGCGCTTGCCGCGCGCGAAATCGTACTGGGCCTCCTCGCGGTCGCCGAAGAGCAGGTACGAGCCGGCGAGGGCGTACATGAGCCCCTCGTGCTCGGTCTTCCACGGCTCGGGGTCCCCGTCGCCCGCGTAGCGGGTCGCGTCGAGGAGCGGCGCGATCGAGCGCAGCGCCGCGGCGGCGAGCGTGCGGGACGTGTCGATGTACGCGTAGCGCTCCGGCGACGGCCGGCCGAACCGGTCCGGCTCCCGCGACGGGGCGACGCCGGGGACCCAGAACGGTGTGTCGAGAGATAACGAAGCGCCGGACGCGTCGACGAAGCGGCCGAACGCGTCGACGTCGGCGAGGCCGTCGCCGTCCTCGTCGGCGAACGGCGCGGCGACGCCGCCCCCCGCGGGCAGCGCGAAGCCGCGCCGGTCGCGGCGCGCGATATAGCGCGGCGGCGCCGCGTCGCGCTCGGCGAACCGCGGGTGCTCCGCCACAGCGACAGCGCCCGCGAGCTCGGCCAGGGTCCGGGGCCGGCTCGGCTGCGCGGTGGCCTCGTCGATCGCGAGGGGCGCCTCGCGCGAGGTCGTCGGCTCCATCGCGAGCAGCTCGCCCTTGCCGGCGGCGAGGAGCGCCTGGAGGGCCGCCTCGCCCGCCCCGCCGGGGCCGAGGACGTCGAGCGACGCCAGCGTCATCGCGCGGAGCTCCGGGTACTCGAGCGCCGCCCGCGCCGCGCCGAGGGCCACGCCGGCCGGCCGGTAGCCCTTCCGCTCCCCGATCTGCGCGAGCTTGCCCGAGGCTTCCTCGCTGCCGGCGAACGCCGCGGCGAGCCGCCCGATCCCCCGCGTCGACTCGGGCAGCACCGGGGGCGCCCCCGCGTCGAACGGGTTCGTCTCGTAGAGCGGCGCGATCGTCTGCGACAGGCTCAGGACGGCGTCGTGCAGCCGGATCTTCCCGCCCCCCTCCCCGGCCGCGACGTTGTCGATCTCGACGTCCGGCACCGCGGCGTTGACGGCGCGCACGAGGTCGCCGCGCCGCCGCGCCATCGCCTCGACCTTGGCCACGCCGAGCCGGCGCGCCCGCTCCGCCCTGGCGCCGGAGACGGGCGGCAGCAGCGACACGTCGACCGTGTCCTCGTAGCGGCCCTCGCCGTCGTGGTGACACACGCGCTGGTACGAGGCGCCTGTCGGGTCCTCGACCAGGCTCGACGCGCCCACGCGGTCGCAGAGCACGCCGAAGACGTCGTCGCCCAGCGTCGCCTTGGGGGGCGCTACCCGCCGGGTGTCGAGCGGCTCGTGACACGAGACCGCCACCGCCCCGGCCGCGGCGAGCGCGACCAGCCGAACCCCATTCGCGGCCGAGGAACGCAGCGTTCGCCTGCGCATGACGACAACCTCCCCAAGACACCTCCAGGGTAGACTATTCCGCTCCAGGTGGTAGGCCCTTCGTGCCCGTGCGGTGGGCGGGACCGTGACCCGGCGCGCATTCTCCACGCTCACTGCACGGCGGTGGGGACGGCGGCGGGCCTGACGGTGGTAGGCTGCGCGGCGATGGCGACCGCCCAACAAGCCCCGTTCACCGCAGTCGTTCTCGCCGCCGGCCAAGGCACGCGCATGAAGAGCGCCCGACCGAAGGTGCTCCACGAGCTCTGCGGCCGGCCGATGCTCCACTACGTCGTCGACGCGGCCATCGCCGCCGGCGCCTCGGACGTCGTTGTCGTCGTCGGCCACGGCCGCGACGAGGTCTCCGCCACCCTCGACAGGGCGTTCGGCGCCCGGGGGAAGGCCGTCCGCACCGCGCTCCAGCCCGAGCAGCGCGGCACCGGCGACGCGGTGCGCTGCGCCATGCCGCAGATCGAGGCGAGCACCGAGGCCGTCCTGATCCTGTGCGGCGACACGCCGCTGCTCGATCCGTGGCAGCTCACGCGGCTCCGCGAGGCGCTCGACGGCGCGCCCGAGGCGCCGATGGCGATGCTCACAGCGCAGGTCGCCGACCCCACGGGCTACGGCAGGATCTTGCGCGACGGCGCGGGCCGCGTGATCGGCATCCGCGAGCACAAGGACGCGACCCCCGAGGAGCGCGCGATCGCCGAGGTGAACCCCGGCGTCTACCTCGCCCGCAGCGCCTTCCTCGGGCGCGCGCTCGCGGGGCTCACGACCGACAACGCGCAGGGCGAGCTTTACCTGACCGACATCGTCGCACAGGCGGCGAAGGCCGGCGGCGTCGCGGCTGTCGTGGCCAGGGACGTCGGCTCGCTCGTGGGCATCAACGACCGCGCGCAGCTCGCCGCGGCCGAGGAGGTGCTCTACGGCCGCATCGCCGACGCGCTGCGCCGGAGCGGCGTCACGATCAGGACGAGCGCCCGCGTCGACGCGGGCGTCGCGGTCGAGCCGGACGCTGTCATCGAGCACGCCGTCGTGCTGCGGGGCCAGACGCGCGTCGGCGCGGGCGCGCGCATCGACGTGGGCTCGGTGCTCACGGACGTCGTCGTCGAGGCGGGCGCCTCCGTGAAGCCGTACACGGTCGCCTCGCAGTCGTCGATCGGCGCCGGCGCGCAGATCGGGCCGTTCTCGCACCTCCGCCCGGACAGCCAGATCGAGGCCGACGCGCACATCGGCAACTTCGTCGAGACGAAGAAGACGGTGGTCCGCAAGGGCGCGAAGGCGAACCACCTCGCCTACCTCGGCGACGGCGACATCGGCGAGGGCGCGAACGTCGGCGCCGGGACGATCTTCTGCAACTACGACGGCTTCCGGAAGCACCGGACCGAGATCGGCCCCGGCGCCTTCATCGGCAGCGACTCGCAGATCGTCGCCCCGGTGAAGATCGGCGCGGGCGCCTACGTGGCGACGGGCACGACCGTGACCCGCGACGTGCCGGAGGACGCGCTCGCGATCGGCCGGGTGAAGCAGGAGAACAAGGAAGGCTACGCCGCGAGGCTCAAGGCGCGGCTGAAGGACGCGGCGAAGAAGTAGCGGGCGTGGGCGCGCGACCTCCGGCCCCGGGCCGTCGAGGTCGCGCGGCACGTCGAGAACCGCGGGAACTCCTGTTCGAGCTCACGGTCTCTTCCGCTTGACAGCTTTTGTCGGCGATCGGGTTTCCTCTCGTCACGACACCTCTTCGCAGCGACGAGCTTTCTTGTGCTTGGCCGCGCCCCTCCCACCTTTTGGCTGAAACCGGTGCGGTCAGCAAGTACACTCGCGCGCCATGCCCGTGGTCGCCCTGCTCCTCTTGCCATTTCTCGGGAGCGTGCTCACCGCGCTCCTGCCGACGCGGGCGCGGTCCGAGCTCGCGGCTTGCGCAGGGCTCGTGTCGGCCGGCGCGGCGGCCTGGGTCATCAGCCTGTTCCCGCGGGTGCGTGACGGGGGGGTGATTCGCGAGAAGATCTCGTGGGTGCCTTCGCTCGGCCTCGATCTGGTCCTCCGGATCGACGGGTTCGCGTGGATGTTCGCCGTGCTCATCACCGTCATCGGCGCCCTCGTCTGTCTGTACGCGCGCTACTACATGTCCCCCGAGGATCCGGTGGCGCGCCTGTACGCGTTCTTCCTCGCGTTCATGGGCGCGATGCTGGGCGTCGTGCTCTCGGGCAACCTCGTTCAGCTCGTCGTCTTCTGGGAGCTCACGAGCCTCATTTCGTTCCTGCTCATCGGCTACTGGTATCACCGGGTGGACGCGCAGCGGGGCGCGCGCATGGCGCTCGCCGTGACCGGCGCGGGCGGGCTCGCGCTCCTCGGAGGCGTGATCATCCTCGGCCACATCGTCGGCAGCTACGAGCTCGATGTGGCCCTCGCCTCGGGCGACCTCGTGCGGGGACACCCGCTCTACCCGGTCGCGCTCGTCCTCATCTTGCTCGGCGCGCTCACCAAGAGCGCTCAATTCCCGTTTCACTTCTGGCTGCCGCGGGCGATGGCCGCGCCGACGCCGGTGTCCGCCTACCTGCACTCGGCGACCATGGTGAAGGCGGGCGTATTCCTGCTCGCGCGGCTCTGGCCGGTGCTGTCGGGGACCGAGCTGTGGTTCTGGATCGTCAGCGGCGCGGGCATGACGACGCTCCTGCTCGGCGCGTACATCGCGATGTTCCAGAACGATCTGAAGCGCGTGCTCGCCTACTCGACCATCAGCCACCTCGGCCTCATCACGCTCCTCTTCGGGCTCAACAGCTCGCTCGCCGCCGTCGCCGGCGTGTTCCACATCATGAACCACGCGACGTTCAAGGCCTCGCTGTTCATGGCCGCGGGCGTCGTCGACCACGAGACCGGGACGCGCGACATTCGTCGCTTGAATGGCCTGATTCGCTCCATGCCGCACACAGGCGCGCTGGCGCTCGTGGCGAGCGGCGCGATGGCCGGCGTGCCGCTGCTCAACGGCTTTCTGTCGAAGGAGATGTTCTTCGCCGAGACGATGTTCCTGTCCGCGCACCCCTCGGTGGAGGTGTTGCTCCCCGTGGCGGCGACGATCGCGGCGATCTTCGCGGTCGTGTACTCGCTGCGCTTTGGATACGACATCTTCTTTGGCCCGCCGTCGACCGATCTCCCTCGCCAGCCGGAAGAAGCCCCGCGGTGGATGCGGATACCGATCGAGCTCCTGGTGCTCAGTTGCCTCATCGTCGGCGTCGCGCCGACGATCTCCATCGGGCCATCGCTCGCGGCGGCGGCCCGCCCCGTGGTCGGCGGGACGCTCCCCGAGTACAGCCTCGCCATATGGCACGGCTTCAACCTGCCTTTCGTCATGAGCCTCGTCGCCATCTCAGGCGGCGTCGTCGGGTACCTCTGGCTGCGCAAGCACCAGGAGCAGGGGCGACTCCAGGCTACGCCCTTCCTCGAGCGGCTCAACGCGAGGCGGCTGTTCGAGAGCGCGCTGCTCGGGATCACGCGCCTGTCGCGAAGGGCGCTTCGGCTCGCCGGAACTCGACGGCTCCAGACGCAGATGTTCACGATCATCTCTGTCGCGCTCCTCCTCGCGCTCCTCGCGGCGCGCGGCGTCCCGCTGGAGTGGGGCGACCGGGACCGGCTCCCCGCGTCGCCTGCGTTCGTGCTCCTGTGGGTCATCGGCGCTGTCTGCGCGGTCGGCGCTGCCGTGATGGCGAAGTTCCACAGGCTGATCGCGATCACGTTGATGGGCGGCGCGGGCCTCGTCACCTGCCTGACGTTCATGTGGTTCTCGGCGCCCGACCTCGCCCTCACGCAGATCGTCGTGGAGATCATCACAACCATCCTGCTTCTGCTCGGGCTGCGCTGGTTGCCGATGCGCATCCAGGGCATCTCGAGGCCTGTCAGGGCCCGCGACAGGGTGCGGCGCGCGCGCGATCTGCTGCTCGCGATCGGCGCCGGCAGCGGCCTCGCCGCGCTCTCCTATGCCATGCTGACCCGGCCGGCGCCGCACAGCATCTCACCGTTCTTCCTCAGCCGCGCGCTGCCGGAGGGAGGAGGCGCCAACGTCGTCAACGTCATGCTCGTCGACTTTCGCGCCTTCGACACGCTCGGCGAGATCACGGTCCTCGGCGCGGTCGCGCTCACTGTCTACGCCCTCCTGCGCCGCTTTCGACCGCCGCCGGAGAGCATCGAGCAGCCCCAGCAACAGAGGGCCTTTCCGGCCGACGTCGTCACCGACCTCGTGAAGCCGCGCACGGCCGAGGACGCCGCGCGCGGATACATGATGGTGCCGGCGGTCATCGCACGCCTGCTCCTGCCGGTCTCCGTCGTCGTCGCGGCGCACTTCCTCCTTCGCGGGCACAACGAGCCGGGCGGCGGCTTCGTGGCCGGCCTCGTCGTCGCGATCGCGATGCTCATGCAATACATGGTCTCGGGGGCGCTCTGGCTGGAGGCGCGCGCGCGCCTCCGCCCGGCGCGCTGGATCGCCGTTGGACTGCTGCTCGGGGCGACGACGGGCCTCGGCGCGCTCGCCGTCGGCTATCCCTTCCTCACGACGCACACCGCGCACGCCAGGCTGCCGCTGGTCGGCGAGGTACACCTGCCGAGCGCCACCTTCTTCGACCTCGGCGTGTTCGCTGTCGTCGTGGGGGCGACGCTCCTCACC
This sequence comes from Sorangium cellulosum, assembly GCF_001589285.1. Lineage (GTDB taxonomy): Bacteria > Myxococcota_A > Polyangia > Polyangiales > Polyangiaceae > Sorangium > Sorangium cellulosum_G. The sequence continues at coordinate 32,441 of NZ_JEMA01000602.1, forward strand.
CTCACGGCGCTCGCCCACCAGTCGCTGCGCGCGCACCGGCGGCCAGCACAGGGCCCAGCGTCGTCGACGAGCAGGGGCACGAGCTAGATGGAAGCCCTTCTCGCGCTCGTCATCGGTGTGCTCGGCGGATCCGGGATCTGGCTCGTGCTGCGTCCGCGAACCTTCCAGGTGATCATGGGGCTCACGCTGCTCTCTTACGCGGTGAACCTCTTCATCTTCAGCATGGGGAGCATCTTCGTCGACAAGCCGCCGCTCGTGCGACCTGGCGTGCCCGCCGATCTCCAGCACTACACGGATCCGATGCCGCAATCCCTCGTGCTCACGGCCATCGTGATCGGCTTCGCGACCACGGCGCTCTTCCTCGTCGTGCTCCTCGCTTCGCGCGGCTTCAGCGGCACCGACCACGTGGACGGGACGAGGGAGGGGCCATGACCGAGCGCTTCCCGCACCTCATCGTCGCGCCCGTCGTGCTGCCGCTGATGACGGCGGCCCTGTTGCTTCTGCTCGGCGAGAAGCGCAAGCGCGCCAAGTCGATCGCCAACACCGGCGCGGCCCTGGCGGGCCTCCTCGTGGCGCTGGAGATCCTGCGCAGCGCCGTGGCTGGCGGTCCGCCCGGCGCCGTCGGCGTGTATCTCATGTCGAACTGGGAGGCGCCTTTCGGGATCGTGCTCGTCGCGGACCGGCTCTCCGCGCTCATGCTGGTGCTTGTCGGCGTGGTGAGCCTCTGCGCGGCCCTGTACGCGGAGGCCGCGTGGGGTCGCGCGGGGGCGTACTTCCATGCGCTCTTCCAGATTCAGTTGATGGGGCTCAACGGCGCCTTCCTCACGGGAGACCTCTTCAACCTCTTCGTGTTCTTCGAGGTGATGCTCGCGGCGTCGTATGGCCTGCATCTCCATGGATCGGGGTGGCCGCGGGTGCGCTCGGGGCTCCACTACATCGCGGTGAACCTGCTCGCGTCGTCGCTCTTCCTCGTCGGCCTCGCCGTGCTCTACGGCGTCATGGGCACGCTCTCCATGGCCGACATCGCCGAGAAGCTCGCGCTCGTCCCGGCGCGCGATCGCGGGCTCCTGCACGCAGGCGCGGCGGTCCTCGCCGTGGCGTTCCTCATCAAGGCGGCGATCTGGCCCCTCAACGCCTGGCTGGTGCCGGCCTACTCGGCCACGAGCGCGCCAGTCGCGGCGCTCTTCGCGCTGATGACCAAGGTGGGCATCTACGTGCTCGTGCGCTTGTGGACGCTGTTCTTCTCGGCGGGCGCTTCAGCGCAGTTCGGGGGGACAGTCCTGCTCTACGCGGGGCTCGCGACGATCGCCTTCGGCGCCATCGGCGTCATGGCCTCCATGTCCCTCGGGCGCATCGCGGGCTTCTCGGTGATCGTGTCGTCGGGGACGCTCCTCGCGTCGCTCGGGATGGGCACCCCCGCGGTGACGTCGGCGGCCCTGTTCTACATGCTGAGCGCCACGCTGGCGGTGAGCGCTCTCTTTCTCCTCGTCGAGCTGGTGGAGCGCATCGGCTCCGATGGACGGCGGCGGGGGCCGGACCTCGACGTGGAGCCGGGCGAGGACACCAACCTCGACGACGAGGAGGCGCCGCTCGTCGCCCGAGCGTTTCCTGTGTCCATCGCGTTGCTCGGCCTGGCGTTCATGGTCTGCGCGCTGCTCGTCGCAGGGCTGCCGCCGCTCTCGGGCTTCGTCGCGAAGGCCTCGTTGCTGACGGCCCTCCTGTCGCCCCGGGGGGGCGGCGACGCGAGCGCCGGCGCCCCCGTCTCGCCCGCCGCGTGGATCCTCTTCGGGCTGCTGCTCCTCTCGGGGCTCGCGGCCACCATCTCCCTCGCGAGGGCGGGCATTCGACACTTCTGGTCCACGAGTGGGCGGCTCCCGCCCCGCTTGAAGGTCGTCGAGGCCGCCCCCGTCCTCGGCCTCGTTCTCTGCTGCATCTTGCTCACGGTGTTCGCCGAGCCGGTCCTGCGCACCACGAGCGCGACAGCCGCGGGGCTGCACTCGCCGACGGCGTACATCGAGGCCGTCCTGTCGACGAGGCCTCGTCCGGGACCGACGCGCCCCGTGATCGAAGAGGGGGGGGCGCCGTGACCCTCGTCGAGAAGCTCGTGCCCGCGCCGCTGCTGTCCGCCGCCCTGTTCGCGCTGTGGCTGGCGCTCGCGCGCTCCACGAGCGTGGGCCAGATCGTCCTGGGGCTGGGGCTCGCGCTGGCGGTGCCGCTCCTTACCTCGACCCTGCGACTGACGAACGCCCGGGTGCGGCGACCGCTGGTCGTCGTGCGCTTCATCCTGAGGGTCGGCTACGACGTCTTGCGTTCGAATTTCGAGGTCGCCTGGGGCGTTGTCGCATGGCGCTGGCGGCGACCGCAGTCGAGGTTCGTGATCGTGCCCCTCGAGCTGCGCGACCCCCTCGGGCTGGCCGCGCTGTCCATGGTGACGACAGTGGTTCCGGGCACCGTGTGGTCGGAGCTCGCGCTCGATCGCAGCGCGCTCTTGCTGCACGTGTGGGACGTCGGGGACGAAGGCACCTTCGTCGCCCGCTTCAAGGCTCGCTACGAGGAGCCTCTCAGGGAGATCTTCGAATGAGCGCACTTCTGTCTGGCGCGATCGCCTTCGCGCTCGGCTGCTACGCCGTCGCGTCGGTCCTGGTGGTCATCAGGCTGATCCGGGGGCCGCGGGCGCAGGATCGCGTGTTCGCGCTCGACCTGCTCTACTTCCACGCGATGCTGGTCATGATGGTGCTCGGGATTCGCCACCAGAGCGACACGTACTTCGAGGCCGCGTTGCTGATCGCGCTCTTCAGCTTCGTGAGCTCATCGGCGATGGCGAAGTTCATCCTGCGCGGGGAGGTGATCGAATGAACGAGCTCCCCCTCTGGGTCGAGGCGGCGGTCGCCGCGCTGCTCGTGTTGAGCGGCCTGTTCGTCGTCATCTCCGCGCTCGGGTTCCTGCGCCTGCCAGACTTCTTCCTGCGCATGCACCCCCCTGCGCTGGCGTACACGTTCGGCAGCTGGTGCGTGACGCTGGCGAGCATCCTCTACTTCTCGATGATCGAGTCCCGGCCCGTGCTGCACACGTGGCTCATCATCATCATGCTCTCCATCACGGTCCCTGTGACCACGCTGCTCCTGGCGCGCGTGGCGCTGTTCCGCCGCCGCGCCGTGGGAGCAGCCGACACGCCGCCTCCGCTCACGCTACGCCGCGACTCCTGAGGCAGGACGCAGGCTCATGCGGGCTCCTCGGCGCCTGCCCTAACAGGCACGACCAGCACGTCGCAGGCGACCTCACGCAGCACGTCTCCAGCGACAGTCCCGAGGATGACGTGAGCGACCCCGGAATAGCCGTGGGTGCCGAGCACGAGGAGGTCGCTGTCTGCCTTCTTGACTGCCTTCTCGATCACGAGCCGCGCGGAGCCGCATCGAACATGCGTCTTCCAGGGCGGCGCCTCGGCTGGCCGCACCTTGGCCTGCGCGAGCGAGGCAGCGATCAGCTTCGCGATCTGCTGTGTCGCCGTTTGCCCGAGCTCGTTGCGCCACTCCTCTGCGTCTTCCTCCGACAGGCTGGGATAGATGACGCCCCGATACGGCGTGTCGAACGCATGGATCACCGTGGCACGCGGCCGCGGGGCCGGAATCAACCGGAGCATCAGGGCGAGCACCTCCGTGGAGCCTTGCTCCAGATCGAGGGCGACAGCGGGCCGGCTGTACGCCGCGCGAGGAGCCAGCCGGACCGCCAGGACCGGGAGCTGCCCGCGGCGGATGACGCGCTCCGCTGTCGAGCCGAGAAAGGTGTCCCGGAGCGCGCGGCTGCCGCCACGACCCATGACGATGAGCTCGGCGCTCGTCGAGGTCGCGCAGTCGGCGATCTCCGCGGCCGGGCTGCCGACCTTCACCACCGTTTCGACGTCGACGCCCCTGGGTAGAGTTTTTGCAAGATGCCGCGCCTCGCCCACGAGCGATTTTCTGGCATCCCGCTCGGCGCGGTCTTGAGCCCTGACGGGGAGGTTACCGGGAACGACGTGGAGCAGCGTGACGCGAGCGCCGTCGGCCAGAGGCAGAAGCGCGACGCGGCCGAGGACGCGGTCCGAAATCGCCGTCAGATCGACGGGGACGAGCAACGAGTGGAAGCGCTGGGCCTCGCTCGTCTCGGGCTGCCCTTCCCCTGCCCCCGGCTTCTCCAGCCCCTCGGTCATTGCTACTCGGCGTCGCTGACCGCGGCGCTCTCGGCGGCCGCGCCGTCGCGCAGCGACGGGATGGTGTGGCCCATCCGGAGGCGCTTCGCCTCGAGGTAGGGCGCGGAGAACGGGTTCGCCGGGACGATCGCCGGCGAGCGCGAGGAGATCCGCACGCCGAGCGCGCGGAGCGCCTCCACCTTGTCCGGGTTGTTCGTGAGCAGCCGGATCGACTCGATGCCGAGGTGGTCGATCATCGCCGCGGCGGGCTCGTAGCCGCGCGCGTCGTCGGGCAGGCCGAGGATGCGGTTGGCGTCGACGGTGTCGTGGCCGAACGCCTGGAGCTGGTACGCGCGGATCTTGTTGGCGAGCCCGATGCCGCGCCCCTCCTGCCGCAGGTAGAGGACGACGCCGAGCCCGCGGCGGCCTATCTCGGCCTGGGACGACTCGAGCTGCTCGCGGCAGTCGCACTTCAGCGAGCCGAAGACCTCGCTCGTGAGGCACTCGGAGTGGACGCGGAGGGTGACGTCCGACTTGCCGCGCACGTCGCCCATGATCAGGGCGACGTGGTCGGGGGAGAGCCCCTGGTCGGAGCTCACGGTCCCACCCCAGTGGAACACCAACATCTGGAAGACCCCGTGCTTCGTCGGCACGGGCGCCTGGGCGCGAATATCGAGCTGAGGCCGGATCGCCGTCGTCGGGACGTACATCTCGCTCTCCTGGTGGAGGAATTCTGGGTCTCGTGTCAAGTAGGGAGCGGTGCGTCATGTACGTCCGCTGTCCCTGCCCTTGTACGGCCGCCCCTGAAGGCGGCGTCAATCAAGTAGCGTAACCACCGAACAGGGACAAGGTGAGCTCTCCAAGATGTTGCTCCGCGGACATACCGGGAACAACTGCGCAGCCCCGGGAGCCTAGCCGAGGTCCCGCGCGAGCTGGGCGGCGAGCAGGCGCGCGACCGCCGCGAGGTCGAAGGGCCAGGCGTAGCGGAGGGCGACGGACGGGTGCTCGGCGCGGAGCCGCGCGATCGCCTCGGGGATCTCCACCTCGGAGTGGACGCCGCCGGGCGTCGTCATCGACGGGATCACGGCGATCTCGTCCGCCCCGCGCTGGACGGCGGTCGCGACGGCCTCGGCCAGCGTCGGGGCGCAGAACTCGTTGTAGGCGACGAGGAGCTCGGCGCCGTCGAGCAGCGGCGCGAGCTCCGCGGCGAGGCGCTCGATGCCGGCGCGGTACGGGTCGTTCTCCGGCGTGCGCGGCCAGGCGCGGACCTTCGCCTCGAGCTCGCGCTCCTCCGGGCTCGGCGGCCCGCCCCCCGACGCCGCGCGCCGGCCCTCCAGCGCCTTGAGGCGCGTGACGAGCTCGCGCGGGCAATCCGCCGCCGGCGCCCCGTGCCCCACCAGGATGACGGCCCTCTTCGTGCGACCCATGCGACAGCTCCTCCCTGACGGCGCTCCGGCGCGCCGGCGTCACGCGGCGCGGGCGCGCCTCAGAACCACGCCGGCTGCATCCTCGCGTACGAGTCCTCGCCCGAGCGGCAGCGCGCCGCGAGCGCCTCGACGCGGGGCAGCTCGGTCGAGAACCAGTACTGCGCCGCGCACAGCTTGCCCTCGTAGAAGCCGGCGGGCGAGGCGCCCGCGGCCAGCCCTTCCCGCGCCGCCGCGGCCATCGCGAGCCATTGCCAGGCGACCACCACGGTGGAGGCGAGCTCCATGTAGTCCGCGCTGTGCCGCAGCATCCGCTCGACGTCGCCGCGCATCCCCGCCTCGGCGAGGTGCGCCGTCACCTCGCCGACCAGCGCCATGGCCGCGCCGAGGCGCTCGCCCCACGCGGGCTCGACCCCGGCGCGCTGCGCCTTGCCGATCGCCCGCTGGATCTCGCCGCCGAGCGCCACGAGCGCGGCGCCGCCCCCGGCCACGGCCTTGCGGCCGAGGAGGTCGAGGCCCTGGATCCCCGTCGTCCCCTCGTGGATCGCGTTGAGCTTCTGGTCCCGGAGCCACGCCTCCGGCAGGTACTCGCTCGAGTAGCCGTAGCCGCCGTGGACCTGGAGCGCGAGGGCGTTCGACTCGAACCCCTTCTCGGCCGGGAACGTCTTGGCGATCGGCGTGAGCAGGTCGAGCAGCCGCTGCGCGCGCGCCCGCTCCTCCGCGTCGGCCGCGTGGTCCGCGAGGTCGGCGACCATCGCGGTCGTGGCGACCAGCGCGAGGCTGCCCTCCACGATCGCCTTCTGCCGGAGCAGCATGCGGCGCACGTCGGCGTGCTCGATGATCGGCACCTGCGGCGCCTGCGGGTCCTTCGCGCCGAGCCGCCGGCCCTGCGGCCGGGCGAGCGCGTAGCCGAGCGCCTCCTGGTAGGCCGCCGAGGCGGTCGCCGTGGCGTTGACGCCCACCATGATGCGCGCCTCGTTCATCATCTGGAACATGTACGCGATGCCCTGGTGGGGGCTGCCGACGAGGTACCCGTGGCAGTCCCCGCGCTCGCCGAAGCTCATCGCCAGGCTCGGGAGCCCGCGCCAGCCGATCTTGTGGATCATGCCGGCGACCTCCACGTCGTTCGGGACGAGCTGGCCCGCCTCGATCCGCCGCTTCGGGACGGCGAACAGGCTCACCCCCTTGATCCCCTGCGGCGCGCCCTCGATGCGGGCGAGCGTGAGGTGGACGATGTTCTCGGTGAGGTCGTGGTCCCCGCCCGAGATGAAGATCTTCGACCCGCGGACGAGGTAGTGCCCCGCGTCGGTCTTCGCCGCGCGCGTCTGCACGTCGGCCAGGCTCGAGCCCGCCTGGGGCTCGGTGAGCGCCATCGTCCCGGTCCACTCGCCGGCGTACATCCGGGTCATGAACGTGGCCTTCAGGGCGTCGTCGCCGAACGCCTCGATGAGGTGCGCCGCGCCCGTCGTCAGGCCGAGGTAGCCGCACGCGCTCAGGTTGGCCGCCATCAGGTACGCGCCGGCGAGCGTCGCGACGACGAGCGGGAGCTGCTGGCCTCCCACCGCGGCGGGCCGCGTCGCGGTGAGCATCCCGAGCTCGACGAGCGGCCGGAAGACCTGCTTCAGCGCGGGGTGCACCGCGACCGCGCCCCCCTCGAAGCGGGGCGGCGACGCGTCCACCGGCCTGTACGTCGGGAACAGCACCTCGCGCGCGAGCCGCCGGCTGCTCTGGAGGTAGAGATCGAACGTCTCCCGCGCGTGATCGGCGAAATACGGGAGCGCGCAGAGGCGCGGGGCGTCGAGCACCTCGTAGAGGAGGAAGTCGACGTCGCGGTCGTTGAGCAGCGGGTTCTGCGGAGCGGTCATGGTGCCTGTCGTCGGCCTCGACGCAAAGTAGGCGCGCACGACGCTGGATGTCGAGGGCCTGTCGCGGCCATGGGTCCGGCGAGCGTGCGCGGACGCGCGCCGGTGGACCGCGGCGGCGCGGCGGGCGGAGCCGCCTGCATCGCGGCGGCGGGCGTCGTCATCCGGAGGCGGCCCCCGTTCCCGTGCAGGCGAGGCGCCCCGAGCGCGGCGCTACGCGCGGGCGAGGGTCCCGCCCGCGGCGAGGACGTCGGTCAGAACTGCTTGAAGAACTTCCACGACTCGATGGGAATCCAGTTCGGATTGCCGTCGATGTTCGTGTGCCCGCCGCCGAAGGTGCACACCCGCGTCGGATGCTCCGGATCGCAGTCCTTGAAATCGAAGCAGCTGTACGCGCCGTTTGAAGTCGGGATGTTGTCCGGAATCGTGCAGCCGTTGTCTTCGGCCTTTTCGAGGGCGATGAACTTGGCCCCTCTCTTTTGACCCTCGTTGTTCACCCAGGGGCAAGTCCCGTCGGTCATGCCCGTCGTGTGCATCCAGGCGATGGGCTTACGTGTCTTTTCAGGCAACCAGATGTTGTAGTTGGCCGGGGCGATGCCCACGGCCGCACGGATCTCCGCCTGATGGTTCGTCGACAGCGAATAGGTGATCATCCCTCCGAAGCTGAAGCCGGTCGCGAACACGCGGGTCGTGTCGTAGCAGACATTTTCATTCATGAGCTCCATGATGTCGTCGAACAGCGCGTGGTCCTTCTCTTGCCACGTCGCACCGTCCGAGGAGGGGGCCACGAAGATGGCTTGCTCTCCGTCGGCCTCCAGCTGCGGCTTGAGAAAGTAGAAGTCTTGCCCCTCGACGTCTTGCCAGCGGCTGCCGATCCAATGTGAGGTATAGAACAGCCGGTAGGGCTTGTTCATGTCGTAGTTCTTGGGCATATCGACGTAGTACACGCGATTTTGGCCCGAACTCGAGATCGTATACTCCTTGGTCGTCAGCGTGGTGGCCTTGCCGCACCCCGCGCTCGGCACAGGCGCGTTCCCCATGGGAATGGCCCCTTCGGGCCAGCCACCCGTGCCAGCACCGCCGCTGCCGGTCGGCTCGGCCCCGCCGCTCCCGCCGCTGCTGTCACCGCCGGTCCCAGCCACGGTGGTGCTGCTCGTAGAGGTCGCGCCGCCGCTGCCGCTCGTGCTGCTGCTCGTGCTGCTGACGGAGCTGGTCGCCGTCGCTTCGCCCCCTCCGCCCCCTCCGTCGTTGTTCGAGTCGGACTCGGCGGGGGCGCACGAGATCGCGACCCAACTCGCAAGGGTGGCACAAAAGGCGAGTCGACTGAACGTTTGATCTTGCATCACAGGTCTCCTACGTACCGGAATCAGGTGAAAAGGAAACAAAACGATTCGAGCGTGTCAGAGGCGACTCGCCACGCTCACCTCAGGTGACAGAACGTTCCTCACGGGATCCGCCTCCCTGGTAAAAGTGCCTCCCACCCGGCTCAGACGAGCTCCCGGACGGGGCCGATGTGATGACACCGGTGCGCCCGAGGAGCGTCTCAGCACGGCCCGCCGCAACATGGGTTCCCTCGCTCCCGAGCTTGCCATCCGGTCGCTTCGCCAGCATCGCCGGATCCTCGGCGAAATCATCTCCGGTGGACAGCACCCGGGATTTCACGACAGCCGTCGAACAAGCGAGGGGTGTCGTGTCCTCTGTTGGATCGCTCTTGGCAAAACGCCGATCACCATCGATCAGCGATCGCTTCCGCGACGACCGAGCGAACAGGATCGGTGTAAAAATCGACCGAATGGATCAAATTGACGAAGAGCTCGGTACTCAGGAGGACCCGAGCAAACCGAAACAAAAGGACGGCCCTCGACTGGAATGTGAACGCTCACATTGCAGGTGTCAATTCCAATCGACCGGCCCGCGGGCATCTTCGGGCCCGAGGGAGGACATGGCTGGCAGGGCTGCTTCGGAGCGCCGCGTTACGAGGGGTGGGCGCCGGACCGCGGCCATCGCCGGACTGCCCGACCACAATTGTGCTGCCAGCGTGTCATGTCGCCGCGGCCGATGCGGAAACCGTGCCGTCCGACTCCACGTCTCGTCGGTAGCGGGGCGTGAGGCAGTCGAGCTCGTGGACGAACAGGTGGGCCAAGAGGCTCGGATCGGCAAGGCGCCTGTCCATCGGGCGCTCGGGCAGCGAGGCGATCATCGCCGGTCCGCCGCTGCCCGCGATGGGCCAGAGGATCTCCATGGGGCCGCCACGCCGGGAACGCCGCCGGTGGAGGGAGGGCGCCGCTATGGCTGCGGCGTGGCCGGGTGCGCCGCGCTGGGGGGCGCGCCTCGCCCTGCGCGCCGCGTCCGGAGCCGCGCGACGCGGCCCTGCACGTCGTCGGCGAGCACGTAGAACGCCGGCACGACGAGGAGGCTGAGCGCCGTCGAGACGAGCAGTCCTCCGATGACCGCGGCGGCCATGGGGGCCCGGATCTCGGCGCCGGGGCCGAGCGCCAGCGCCGACGGGACCGCGGCCATCAACGTCGCGATCGAGGTCATCAGGATCGGGCGCAGCCGCACCGGGCCGGCGCGGAGCATCGCCGTGCGGGCGTCCATGACCTCCCCCGCGCCGCGCCCCCCCTCGCCGGGCGCTCCCTCGTGGGCCGCGCCTTCGCGGCGCGCTTCCTCATGCGCCGCGCCGCCGCGCCTCGCTTCTTCGTCGGTCGTGCGTCCGCCTTCGCGGCGCACTTCGATGGCGTGATCCACCAGGATGATCGAGTTCTTCTTCACGATCCCCATGAGCAGGAGGATCCCGATCATGCTGAAGATGTTCAGCGTCTGCCCGGAGAAGAGCAGCGCGAACGCGGCGCCGGCGATCGACAGCGGCAGGATCGTCAGCACCGTGACCGGGTGCAGGAACGAGTTGAACTGGGACGCCAGGACCATGTACGCGACAAGGATCCCGAGCACGAGCGCGAAGATGAGGCCGCCCATCGACTCGCGGAACGTCACGCTCGCGCCGCCCAGCACCAGGCGGTAGCCGGCCGGCAGGTCCCGCCCGAGCGCCTCGACCCGCGCGACCGCCTCGCCCTGCGAGTGCCCCGGCGCGACGTTGCCGAAGATCGAGATCGCGCGCTCGCGGTCGCGGCGCGTGATCGCCTGCAGCGCGGGGAGCTCCTCGTAGCTCACGACCGACGTCAGCGGGACCAGCGCCCCCGACGCGCTCCTCAGCTGGATGCGCGCGAGGTCCTCGGGCCGGCTCCGCTGCTCCGCGAGCAGGCGCGCGCGCACGTCGATGCGGCGACCGTTGTCGCTGTACTTGGCGATGCGCCCGCCGCCGACCAGCGTGTTCAGCGTCGTCGCGATCGCCTCGACGCTCACGCCGAGGTCCGCCGCGCGCGCCCGGTCGGGCGTGATGCGCAGCTCGGGCATGCCGAGCTGGTAGTCCGTGTCGAGGTCCACGACGAGCCCGCTCTGGGCGAGCTCGCCCCGGATGCGCTCGCTGTGCTTCGTGAGCTCCCCCCAGTCCGGGCCGCGGATCGAGAACTCGACAGGGAACCCGCGCTGCGCCGTGAAGCCCGACTGGGACATGTCCTGGACCACCGCGCGCAGGCCGGGGTAGCCGTTCAGCTCCTTGCGGAGCGCGCCCTGGAGATCGGCCTGCGACAGGGTCCGCTCGCCCGTCGGCTTCATCGTGACGAACAGGATGCCCGTGTTCACGGCGCCCCCGCCGAAGCCGCCGACAACGGCGAAGACCCGCTCCACCGCCGGGTGCTCGCCCACGAACGCCTCGGCGCGCTGGAAGAGCCGGTCCGTCTCGTCGATGTCCGAGCCGACCGCCGTCTGCAGCCGGACGAGGAGCCGCCCCTGGTCCTGCGACGGGACGAACTCGGTCGGGAGCCGCTGCATGGTGACGATCGCGCCGGCGAATAGCAGCGCGCCGAGCAGGACGACCACGACCGGGAACCGGAGCGCGCGGGCGAGCGTCCAGCCGTAGCCGCGGGCGAGCGCCTCGAAGCCGCGGTCGACGAGCCGCCCGACGCGGCCCCGGTGCTCGCGCGAGACGTCGAGGATCTGCGCGCAGCGCGCGGGCGCGAGGGTGATCGCCTCCAGGTACGAGAGGAGCACGGCGATGCACAGGGTCACGCCGAACTGGAGGAAGAACCGCCCGACAACCCCCTCCATGAAGATGATCGGGATGAAGATCGCGACGACGGCGAGCGTCGCGGCGAGCGCCGCGAAGGTGATCTCGGCGGTGCCCTCGCGGGCGGCGCGGACGCGGTCCTTCCCCCCCTCGGCGTGCCGGTGGATGTTCTCGAGCACCATGATCGCGTCGTCGACGACGATGCCCACGGCGAGCGAGAGCCCGAGCAGCGTGAAGGTGTTCAGCGTGAACCCGAGGAAGTAGATCGCCGCGACAGTGCCCAGCAGCGACATCGGGATCGCCAGGACGACGTTGATCGTGCTCGAGAGCGACCCGAGGAACATCCAGCAGACGAGGGCCGTGAGGGCGACGGCCATGCCGAGCTCGAGCTCGATCTCGTGGACCGACTCCTCGATGAACTTCGTCGAGTCGAAGTTCACCCCGACCTCCATCCCCTCGGGCAGCGTCTTCTGGACCTCGGCGAGCGCGGCCCGGACCCCCTGCGCGACCTCGACGGCGTTCGACCCGCGCTGCTTCCGGATGCCGAGGCCCTGGGCGGGCTCGCCGTTCACGCGCGCGAGCCGGCGGACGTCCTCGAAGCCGTCCTCGATGAGCGCGACGTCCTCCAGGTACACCGTGGCGCGCGCGGACGACGGCGGCCCCGTCGGCCCGGCGGTCGCCGCGCCCGGCTGCGCGGCGGGGTTGCCCTCGCGGAGGACGATCCGCCTGAACGTCGCGAGGTCGAGCGCCTCGCCCATCACGCGCACGTTCACCTCGCGCCCCTCGGTCTCGAGCCGGCCGGCGGGGAGCTCGATGTGCTGGCGGCGCAGGGCCTCGGTGACGTCGGCGACGGTGAGCCCCCTGGCGGCGAGGCGGTCGGCGTCGATCCAGATGCGGACGTTGCGCTCGAGGTAGCCGCCCAGGGTCAGCTCGCCGACGCCGGGCACCGTCTGGAGCTTCTCCTTCAGCCGGTACCGCGCGACGTCGGCGATGAGCTGCGGGGAGAAGGGGCCGGAGAGCCCGACCCACATGATCGGCTGGTCCTCCGGGTTGCTCTTCGAGACGACGGGCGGGTCGAGGTCGAGCGGCAGGTTCCGCTGCGCCTGGGAGATCTTCGTCTGCACGTCCTGGAGCGCGACGTCGACGTCGCGCGAGAGGTCGAGCTCGATGGTCACCGACGCGCTGCCCTGGCGCGACGTCGACGTGATCGACCGGATGCCCTCGACCTGGACGGCCGCCTCCTCGAGCGGCTCGACGACGTCGTGCTCCATGATCTCGGGGGCGGCGCCCTCGAGGGAGGCGGAGATGGTGATGGTGGGGAAGTCGACGTCGGGGAACTGGCTGATGCCGATCCGCGACACGGCCACGAGGCCGAAGACGATGGTCGCCGCCATCAGCATCCAGGCGAAGACCGGCTTCCTGAGGCACGCTTCGGTGAGGTTCATGGCGCGCTCCGCGTCGAGCTGGCGGGAGAGGTCGGCGGCGTCGATCCGACCGGCGCCGCGTCGGCCGGCGCTGCCGGCGGCGTCGGCGCCTGGGGCGCGCCGGCGCCCTCGAC
>NZ_JEMA01000603.1 GCF_001589285.1 Sorangium cellulosum
CGGCGGCGCGGGCGGCGGCGACAGCGAGCCCGTGCGATGGGCCGACGTGGAGCCGATCCTGCTGGCGAAGTGCTCGCCCTGCCACACCCGTACGGATCCCGCGCCGGCCAGCGGCTTCGCGATCACCTACGAGTCCTCGCAGCTCCCCTCGAACTCGGCCCAGTGCGCCGTGGGCGAGGGCGAACCCGCCATGACGCAGGGGGAGTGCGCCTCCCTCCGCATCCACGACGTCGACCCGACCACCCGCATGCCGCGCAACAGAGGGTGCACCGGCGACCCGGAGCTCGACGTCGCGAATCCCGCCTGCCTGACAGCCGAAGAGCAGCAGACGCTCATCGACTGGATCGCCGACGGCCAGCTCGACTGACCCGATGAGGCGCGGCCCTCGCGGCCGCGCCTCACCTCACCTCGGCTGCTCCAGGAGCACGCCGTCTTCATAGGCCTGGATGAGCCGCTCCAGGATCTCGATCTCCCGCGCCAGCTCCTCCCCCTTCTCCGTGTCCCCCACCGTGCGCGCGGCCTCGTAGACCTCCACGTCCGATATCTCGGGGATGATGTCCTCCCCCGTCTCCACCGCCTGCTCCACCGACGTGAAATGGTGGTGCTGCGCGAGCCGCGCCCCGCTCGCCTCGAGCACGAGCGTGTAGCCCTTGTCGCCGTAGGCCTCCGAGAACGCGCCGTCGATCGTCACCGCGCGGTGCGACGCCTTGATCGGCGACTCGCCCTGCTCGACCCGGACCGGCACATGCCCGTTCACGATCAGCCCCCGCGCCTCGTCCAGGCCGAACTCGCGGCACACCCGGGTGCAGAAGCCGGCGTCGTGGATCAGGTGGAAATACGGGTTCTTCGTCTCCCGGTGCGTCCTCGAGTCGGCGACGAAGTACGACTCGAAGGTCGTCATCCGGTCCTTGCCGAACATCGGGGAGAGTGGGCCCGTCCAGAGGTACCAGAGCAGGTCGACGTCCTCCTGCGCCCGCGCCCGGAAAGCACGGCGCACAGCGCGCTCCAGCGCGTCGAACAGCGCCCTGCCGCGGCGGGGCTCGCCGTCCACCACGAAGGGGAGGAGCTCGCCCGCGCCGTCCACCGGGACACAGCCGTGAAAGATGAGCGCGCGATCGCGCCGGAGCCACGTCGTCCCCTGCTGCACCATCCAGCGCATCCGGCGGGCGAGCACAGGGCTCTTCAGGAAAGACTCCTTCAGAAGCGCGATGCACGCCGCCTCGTCCGGCGTGAGCGCGTAAGGATCGCCGGATTCCAGCGCCGGATCGAGCGTCGGGAAGCGCGCGTCGAGCAGCGGGTACACCTCGCCGTCGATCGCGACAGTGCCCGCGCGCTGGTCGATGCGGTGCAGGAGGCAGCGGTGCTCGAGCGCGTATTCAGGGCGCCGCCGGCAGAGCTGCCCCTCCAGCTTGAACTGCAGGACGGCCATGGCCTTCTGCATCCGCGCCATCAGCAGCGCGTCGCGCAGGCCCTCGCCCCGCACCGCGAAGCGCTCCGCGGGGTCGTCGGCGTAGGCGGTGCGCGCGAGCCGGTCGACCGGCGCGACCGGGATGCCGAAGCCCTCCTCGAGCTGCGAGAGGCGGCCGTAGCGCAGCGAGAGCCGGACCACGGTGGCGATGAGCGCCTCCTGGCCGAGGCTCGCGCCCATCCAGCTCACGTCGTGGTTGCCCCAGACCACCCGCGCGCGCGGCTGGCGCATCAGGTACTCGAGCACCTTGTCCAGCCGGGGGCCGCGATCGCCGAGGTCGCCCGCCACCACGAGCTCGAAGACCGTGAGGTTCCGGATCGCCCGCGCGGCGGCGCGCAGGATCTCGATCTCGCGGCCGTGCTGCACGAACGGCTCCACGAGCGCGTCGAGGGTGCCGCCCTCGCCCGGCGCGGCGCGCGCCGACACGAGCTCGCGGAGCAGGCCGCGCATGTCGGCCGGGAACGCCTGGTCCACCTGGCGGAGCGTGTAGCGCCGCGACAGCTCGCGGATGACCTCGACCTCGCGCGCGAGCGTCCAGCGCAGGTACGCGCGCCGCGCCGCCTCGGCGCCGCGCGCCACGGGGGCGTAGCTCTCGCGGGGATAGTAGATGACCGAGAGCAGCGCGCGCTTCTCGCCGGCCGTGAGCCGGTCGCCGAACACGCGCTCGACAAGCGGCCGCAGGCTGCCCGAGGCGTTGTTGATGATGTGCTTCAGCTTCCTGTGCTCGCCGTGCACGTCGCTGACGACGTGGACCGTCCCCTTCGGGAGCGACAGGATCGCCCGGAGATGGCCGATCTCGGCCAGCGCGGCCTCCGTGGTGGGGTACCGGCCCGCGAGGGCGCGGAGGAGCGGCAGCTCCCGCGTGTCGAGCATGGCGCCGGATCATAGAGCAAAGCGGCGGAGCGCCGCAGCCGACGCGCGCCCGCGCGGCCCCGTCAGGCAGCAGCCGGCGCGCGCCGCCGGCCGCCAGCGCGCGGGCCTGCTCCGCCGCGTTTCCCCTTGCGACGCAGCGGCGCCCGACTAGGCAATACACCGGGGGCGATGCACGCGTGAGACCGATGGATCCCTGCCTGGCGGCGGGCCCTGACGGGGACGGCGCCGCCAGGGCCGAGCGCCTGGCGCGAGGGGCCGGACCCCTGCTCCGAGGGCAGAACCGGATCCTCCGGATGGTCGCGTCCGGAGAGCCGCTCTCCCGCGTGCTCGACGAGCTCATCCGCTTCATGGAGGCCCAGTCGGGCCGCGCGCTCTGCTCCGTCCTCCTCGTCGACGGATCGAGGACGCACCTCCGCTGGGCCTCGGCGCCCAGCCTGCCGGACGCGTACAACCAGGATGTGGACGGGCTGAGCATCGGCGCCGTGAGCGGCTCGTGCGGCACCGCCGTGTTCCGCAAGCAGACCGTCGTCGTCTCGGACATCGGGCGCGACCCGCTCTGGGCGCGATCGCGCGATCTCGCGCTCTCCCACGGCCTCAGGGCGTGCACCTCGATGCCCATCCTCGACCGCGAGGGCGAGGTGCTCGGCACGTTCGCCTTCTATTACCGCGAGGCGCGCGGGCCGAGCGCGCGAGATCTCAGCCTCATCGAGATCTCCAGGGATCTCGCGGGGATCGCGATCGAACACAGCCGCGACACAGCGCGCGTCGAGGAGGCGCTCCGCGCGCGCGACGACTTCCTCGCCGTGGCCTCCCACGAGCTGAAGACGCCGATCGCGACCCTCCTCCTGCAGATCACCGCGCTGGAGCGGCTCCAGCGCGCGGCGGGGGCGATCCCCATCCAGGAGATCGCGCCCAAGCTGGGCAACCTGGAGCGGCAGGGCAAGAAGCTCCTCAAGCTGGTCGAGCAGCTCCTCGACGCGACGCAGCTCCTCTCCGGCCGGATCGAGATCGAGCGCGCGCCGGTCGATCTCGCCCAGACCGTGCGCGACGTCGTGGAGCGGCTCCTGGACGGCGTGGTGGAGGTCGCGCCGGAGGTGGAGCTTCACGCGGACGGGCCGGTGCTCTGCGAGGGCGACGGCTTCCGGATCGAGCAGGTGGTGGTGAACCTGCTGTCGAACGCGTGGAAATTCGGCCGCGGGGCGCCCGTCGAGATCACCGTCGAGCGGGGCGACGGCGCCGCGCGCCTGCTCGTCCGCGACAGCGGCATCGGCATCGCCCCGGCGGACCAGGCGCGCATCTTCCAGCAGTTCGAGCGCGCCGTGTCGGTGCGGAACTACGGCGGCTTCGGCCTTGGCCTGTGGCTGACGCGGCAGCTCGTGGAGCGGATGCGAGGCCGCATCTCCGTGCAGAGCGAGCTCGACGCCGGCTCCACCTTCACCGTGGAACTCCCCCTGCCCCATGCGCAAGTCTGTCCTGATCATCGATGACGATGTCGATCTGGCGATCACCCTGGCCGAGACCCTGTGCGAGCTCGGGTACGAGGCGACGCCCTATTTCAGCGGGCGGGAGGCGCTCGATCGCCTCTCGGAGGGCGCGCGGCCGGCCGTGATCCTGCTCGACCTGATGATGCCGAAGATGAACGGCTGGAAGGTGTGCGACGAGCTCAGCGCCGTCCCCGGGCTCGGAGAGATCCCCGTCGTGATCATGACAGCGGCGTCGAACATCAAGCAGCCGATGCCGAAGCACGCGCGCGAGGTGATCAGCAAGCCGTTCGAGCTCGACGCGCTGCTCAGGACGATCGACGCCGCGTGAGGCCGGCGCGGCGCATGCGCCGCGGGCCGCGCGCGGCTCAGCGGGGCCCGCCGATCTCCTTCACGACCAGGTCGGGGTCGGCGGCGATGTCCTTCTCGGTGAACAGCACCGGCCGCCACGCCTTCTGCGAGAACAGCTCGGTCTGGTCGGCGAAATGGGGCGACGCGGGGTCGGTCGACTGCGCGTAGCTGAGCAGCGCCTCGGCGCGGGGGCCGCCGGTCGTGTGCTCGACGGCCATCACGAAGCTCGTGCCGAAGTTGATCGGGTACCCCGCGGTGGTGAGGCCCGTCGTCGGGTTGACGAGCTCGCCGGTGTTGAGCCTGGGCAGGAGGGTGCTGTTCGGGGCGGTCGGCAGGTGGGTCACGACGTTGGCCACCCCTTCCATCCCGAGCCCGCCGTGGATGGGGATGGCGTCGTCGCCCTTGTTCGTGAACTGCGCCTCGCCGAGCGGCGTGCTCGGGTCGAGCCCCGCCTGCGCGAGCGCGCGCGTGGCCTCGGCCAGCGCCACGAGGATCGGGTCCGGGCCCTCGGCCGGCGGCTCGACCAGATCGCGGGGGGTCTCGAGCGGGTCCTTGGGGTCGAACGGCTGAGCGTAGAGCTTGCCCGCGTCCACCGTGGCCGCGCTCGAGAACTGCCCGAGCAGCTCGCGCCACACGATCGCGCCGACGCTCTCCAGGTCGAGCCGGCCGTCCCACGACGCCAGCGCGAGGCACGCGTCGGCGACGTCGACCGCCTCGCCCTCGAGGTCGACCGGCGCCGCGCCGTCGCAGCGCT
Source organism: Sorangium cellulosum (assembly GCF_001589285.1). GTDB lineage: Bacteria > Myxococcota_A > Polyangia > Polyangiales > Polyangiaceae > Sorangium > Sorangium cellulosum_G. The sequence goes on from NZ_JEMA01000603.1 coordinate 4,928, forward strand.
CGACGACCTGCGCGCGGAGGCGCTCCGCCGTGATCGCCCGGTTTCCCAGGATGGCGGCCTCGAGCTCGTCGCGCGAGAAGAGGCCGTCCTCGCCCGCGGCGGCGCCCTCGCCTTCCTCGGTGAGCAGGAGGAGGTTCATGCGCGTCCGCGCCGAGATGGGGGCGCCCGGCGTGCCGAAGAGCGCCGGATACCCGGTGAGCGGCTCGGCGGGGTTCGTGAGCCACGGCGTGTCGTTGGCGTTCATGACGAAGTCGGTCCGCGCGAGCGACGGCAGGTCGCCCCACGGCACGAGCGCGCCGGCGCCCTGCGTCTCCACCCATTCGTCGCGCGCCGTGCCCCCGTCGAGCAGCACGATGCCCGAGCGCGCGAGCAGCCCGGTGAGGCCGTCGCGCTGCTGCGCGCTCTCGTAGGCCCTCACCGCCTCGGCGCTCAGGTGGGGCACGCGCGAGGCGTCCATGAGCAGGGCCTGCCCCTCGGCGTCCACCGCGGTCGTGAACACGAACGGGATGCCGCGCAGCTCCTCGTGCGCGCGCCGGAGCTCGTCGAGGCTCGTCGCGCGGTCCATCCGGAGCCACTGGTCGAGGGCGGTCACGTTGTCCTCGTTGGCGTCGCGCACGGTGAACGCCTGCTCGGTGGACCAGCCGAGGACCGAGGCCCCGAGCATCGGGCCGTGGTGGCTCCGGTACATCACCCGCGACACCTGCTCGATCGATCCGTCGTCGGTCAGGACATCGATTGTGTGCTCGCGGCGCTCCATCGGCCGGCGCTCGCCCTCGTGGACGTAGGCCGTCGGGTCGTCCGGATCGAGGGTGAGCCGGTAGACAGTGAAGTGCTTGGCCGGCGAGACCGTGTGCGTCCACGCGACGTGCTCGTTGAAGCCGATGTTGATGACCGGCAGCCCCGTCAGGGAGACGCCGTACACGTCGAGCTGCCCGGGGATGGTGAGGTGCGCCTCGTGGAACCTGAGCTCTCCTTCCCAGGGGAAATGCGGGTTCGCGACGAGCATCCCGCGGCCGCCCTCGGCGCGATCGCGGCCGATCGCCCAGGCGTTGCTCCCGAGGCCGAGGCGGGTGAAGTCCGGCAGCTCGATCGCGCGCTCGCGGGCCTCCTCGCCCGAGGCCTCGGGCGGCGCGGCGCGGCGGATGAAGTCGAGGAGCTGCAGGCTGCCGGCGAACATGTTCACGTGGACGTAGTACGCGGCGAGATCCGCGGCGCTGATCGGCTTCACCCACGCCGCGCCGGCGCAGGGGGCGGGCAGGCCCTCGGGGCCGGCGTCGGCGAGGTAGCGGTTGTAGCCCGCGGCGTACCCCTCGATGAGCGCCCGCCCGTCGGCGGACACGCGCTCCAGCATGCGCTCGCCGCGCTCGACGACGCCGAGCGTGAGGTAGCTGAAGTCGCTGTCGACGTTCGCGTCCCCCTCGCCGGGGCCGAAGGTCCTCGCGCGCTCGCTCCGCACCTTCACGATCTGATCGGCGAGCGTGCAGACGACGTCGCGCGCGCCGGCGTAGCCGAGCCCGAATCCGATGCTGCCGATGTCCTCGGCGAGGATGTGGGGCACGCCGTGGCTGGTCCAGCGGATGGTCGCCTGATAGTCGACAGGCGCCGGCCGCACGCCGGATTCGTCGCCGCACGCGGCCAGGAGACCGAGGCAGCTCAGCCCAGCGATGATTCTACCGTACATGGAACGATCCTCCTCGCGCCGGGGATCTGCGCGGGGGAGAGATACTCCAGGGGAAGTCGGGAAGATGTGAAGAATTCGATCCCGACGGGCGGCGGGCACGGTTGATGGAAGCCGTCGCCGCTGTGCACTGCGCGCCCGCCCTCGCCCCGAAGGATGCGCCGCCGCGCGCGGGCGAGGCGGCGCGCGGCGCTCGCGCGGCCGCGACGGCGGCGGCGGTGCTCGTGTCCCTCCTGCTCGCCTCGGGGTGCGTCCGCGAGGCGGCCAAGGAGGCGACGAGCGGCACCCTCGAGGCGCTCGGGCGCGGCGCGCGCGACGCCGCCGGGGCAGCCGATGGATCGGCGGAAACGCCGGCCGGGGGCGCGCGGCAGCGCGAGCGCCCGCTCGTGGGCGCCATCGTCCACGACGCGGTCAGCGCGGGCGCGGCGGAGCTCGGGCGGCAGGCGGGGACGCTCGAGCCGGTCATCGCGCAGACAAGCGAGGCCGTGAGCAGCGCCGTGGTCCAGGGCGCCCTCCAGCACGACCGGGAGCTCCTCACCCTTGTCGAGCAGGGCTCGGGCGCGGCCGCGAGGGCGGTGGCGCGCGAGGGGACGGCGGAGCTCGTGGAGCAGCTCGCGGGCTGCCCCGCCGGGGACCCTGGCTGCTCGAGCGCGGCGATCGAGCGGGCCAGCCGCGCCGCGGCGACGGGCTTCGCGGACGGCCTGGGGCGGGCGATCCAGCCCTGGATCATCGGCCTCGCGTTCGGCGGGGGCTTCCTGCTCGCCGCGCTGATCGCCGTCGCCGTCGCGGCGGTCGCGCGGCGACACGATCGATCCGCCGCGCAGTGAGGTCCGCCGCGCCGCGCGCGCCCGCCGTGGATCTTCGCGCGCTCGAGGCGCCGTGATACGCGCAGGCGATGACGCCGGGGCAGCGGATCGCGGACCGCTTCGAGCTCGAGCGCCAGGCGGGCGCGGGCGGCATGGGCGCCCTCTACCGCGCCGTCGACCTCGAGACCGGCGCCCCGGTGGCGGTGAAGATCCTCCACGGCGCGCAGGAGGCCGACCTCTCGCGCTTCGCCCGCGAGGCGCGGATCCTCGACCAGCTCACCGACCCCGCGGTGGTCCGGTACATCGCGCACGGCACCACCGGGGCCTCGCGGCCGTACCTCGTGATGGAGTGGCTCGAGGGCGAGGACCTCGCCGCCCGCCTCGCCCGCGCCGAGCTCTCCGTGGCCGAGAGCCTCGCGCTTGTCCGGCGCATGGCGGGGGCGCTCGCCGCGGTGCACGCGCTCGGGGTCGTGCACCGCGACATCAAGCCGAGCAACATCTTCCTCTGCGACGGGCGCGTCGAGCTGGCGAGGCTCATCGACTTCGGCGTCGCCCGGCCGCAGCGCCCCACGGCGGTCGTCACGCGCACCAACTCCGCCGTGGGCACGCTCGGCTACATGGCCCCGGAGCAGGCGCGCGGGAGCGCGGGCGTCGACGCGCGCGCGGACGTGTTCGCGCTCGGGTGCGTGCTGTTCGAGTGCCTCACGGGCCAGCCCGCCTACGCGGGGGACAACCTGATGGCGGTGCTGGCCAAGCTGCTGCTCGCGTCGCCCCCGCGGGTGCGCGACGAGCGGCCCGAGGTGCCCGACGAGATCGACGCCCTCGTCGAGCGCATGCTGAGCCGGGAGCCCGCGAGGCGGCCCGCGAGCGGCGCGGCGCTCCTGGCCGAGCTCGCGGCGATGAGCCCGCTCACGCCGGAGCAGGGCGCGCTCCGGGCGCCCGAGAGCCGCGCGGCGCCGGCGCTGACAGCGGGCGAGCAGCGGTTCCTGTCGGTGCTGCTCGCCGGCGGCGAGGACGGGGAGGACGGCGCCGGGGCGCCGGCGAGCGCCGGGGCGTCGGCGGGGCTGCGCGCGGTCGCGGCGGTCCGGGAGCGCCCGGAGCACGGCCCGCCCGCGGCGGACCCGTCGACGTGGACCCTTGTCGCGGAGATGCCGACGGTCGCGGCGCCGGACAGCACGGAGCTCGCGCTGCGCACCCTCGTCGCGGATCACGGCGGCGGGTTCGATCGCCTCGCCGACGGGACGTGGGTGGTGACGTTCCTGAGCGCGGGCGGCGGCGCGCACGACGGCCAGCGGCCTTCCAGCGCTGGCAGCACCGGCGGGACCGCGACGGATCACGCCGGCCAGGCCGCCCGCTGCGCGCTCGCCATGCGGTCGCTCCTGCCGCGGGCGCCGATCGCGCTCGCGACGGGGCGCGGCCGGCTGCGCGGCCGCTCGTCCGCGGGCGAGGCGATCGACCGCGCCGCGTTCCTCGTCGAGGACGCGCGGCGGGCCCGCGCGGCGGGCGAGGAGGCCCCGGCGATCCGCGTCGACGCGCTGACCGCGGGGCTTCTCGAGGGCCGCTTCGAGATCGCTCGCGCCGCCGGCGGGGCGGGGCTGCTCCGGGGCGAGCGGGCGGCGCCCGAGGCGGCGCGCACCCTGCTCGGCAAGCGGACGCCGTTCGTGGGGCGGGATCGCGAGCTGCGCGCGCTCGAGGACCTCTTCGACGAGTGCGTCGAGCAGCCGGTCGCCCGCGCCGCCGTCGTGACAGCGGGCGCGGGCGTCGGGAAGTCGCGGCTGCGCAAGGAGCTGGAGGAGCGCGTGGATCGTCGCGACGCCCCTGTCGAGATCTGGCTCGGCCGCGGCGAGCCGATGCGCGCGGGGGCGCCGTTCGGGCTGCTCGGGCAGGTCGTCCGGCGGTGCGCGAGGATGCAGGACGGCGAGCCGCTCGAGGCGCGCCGGCAGAAGCTCGAGGACCGCGTGGCCCGGCGCGTGGCCGAGGCGGATCGCGGCCGGGTGGCCGAGTTCCTCGGGGCGATGGTGGGGACGCCGTTCCCTGACGAGGAGAGCGTGCAGCTCCGCGCCGCGCGGCGCGATCCGGTGCTGATGGGCGACCAGCTCCGCCGCGCGTTCGTCGATTTCCTCGACGCCGAGTGCCGCGCGCAGCCGGTGGTGCTGCTGCTCGAGGACCTGCACTGGGGCGATCAGCCGTCGCTCGAGTACGTCGGCGCGGCGCTCCGGCTGCTCGCCGACAGGCCGCTGTTCGTGGTGGGCTTCGCCCGGCCCGAGGTCGACGATCTCTTCCCGCGGCTCTGGGCCGACGCCGAGGCCACGACGATGCGCCTCGGCGCGCTGCCGCAGCGGCCGTGCGAGCGGCTCGTGCGCGAGGTGCTCGGCGCGGCGGCGGACGACGCCACGGTCGCGCGCGTCGTGGCGCGCGCCGCGGGGAACGCGTTCTTCCTGGAGGAGCTCGTGCGCGCGGTGGCCGAGGGGCGCGGCGATCGCCTGCCCGACACGGTGCTCGCGATGGTGCAGTCGCGGCTCGAGGGGCTCGCGCCCGAGGAGCGGCGGGTGCTGCGCGCGGGGTCGGTGCTCGGCCAGGTGTTCTGGCGGGGCGCGGTCCAGGCGCTGCTCGGCGGCGAGGCGCGCGCCCCGGCGCTCGACGCGCAGCTCTCGGGCCTCGCGGCGCGCGAGTGGATCGCGCGCCGCCCCGAGTCGAGCCTGCGGGGCGAGGTCGAGTACGGCTTCCGCCACGCGCTCGTGCGCGAGGCGGCCTACGACATGCTCACCGACGAGGACCGCGCGCTCGGCCACCGGCTCGCGGGCGGCTGGCTGGACGCCGCGGGCGAGCACGACGCCGCGGTGCTGGCCGAGCACTTCGAGCGGGGCGGGGAGCTCGGCCGGGCGGCGGGCTGCTACGCGAGGGCGGCGGAGCAGGCGCTCGCGGGCAACGATCTCGGCGGGGTTGTCCGCTCGGCGGACCGCGCGATCCGGTGCGGGGCGGACGGCGCGCTGCTCGGGGCGGTGTCGCTCGCGCGGGCGGAGGCGCACCGCTTCCGCGGCGAGCTCGACGACGCGGAGCTCTGGGCGACGGAGGCGCTGGCGCTGCTGCGCGAGGGCAGCCCCGGGTGGTACGCGGCGCTGAAGGTGGCGACGACGGCCGCGCTGAAGCGGGGCCGGACCGAGCGGGTGCCGTCGCTGCTGGCGGCGCTGATCGCGCGGTGGTCCGACGAGACGCCCGACCCGGCGCAGGTCGCCGCGGTGGCGTGGGCGGCGGCGCTGCTGTTCCTGACGGGCAGGTACGCCGACGCCGGGTCGCTGATGGCGCGCGTCGCGCCGGTGGCGGACCGGTTCGCCGGGGATCCGCAGATCGCCGGCACGATCGCGTGGAGCCTGGCGGCGGCGGCGCTGTTCGTGGAGGGCGATCTCAACCGGCACCGGGCGCGGCTGGAGGAGGCGATCGCGTGCTTCGACCGGTCCGGGGATCTGCGGGGCGCGTGCGGCCAGCGCGCGAACGCGGGGTTCGCGTGCAACGAGCTCGGCGCGTACGGCGAGGCGGCGGCGCTCTTGCGCGCATCGCTGTCGGACGCCGAGCGGATGGGGCTGCGCAACATCGCGGCCTCGGCGCGGCAGAACCTCGGGGTGGCGCTCGGGCGCCTCGGCGAGCTCGCGGAGGCGCGCGCGGTGGAGGCCGAGGCGGTGCTGTCGTTCGCGGCGATGCAGGAGCCGCGGATGGAGGGGGCGTCGCGCGCGTACCTGGCGGGCATCCTGCTGTCGGCCGGCGACGTCGCGGGGGCCGAGGCCGAGGCGCGCCGCGCGGTGGCGATGCTGGAGGTCGCGAGGCCGCTGCTGCCGCACGCGCTCGCGACGCTCGCCGACGCGCTGCTCGCGGCCGGGCGGCGGGGCGAGGCGCTCGCCGAGGCGCGCCGGGCGGCGGAGATCCTGAGGGAGATCGGCCAGCTGGAGGAGGGCGAGGCGCTGGTGCGCGTCGTCCACGCCGAGGCGCTCTGGGCGACCGGCGACCGGGAGGCGGCGCGGGCGGCGCTCGCGGAGGCGGGGGCGCGGATCGAGGAGCGGGCGGGGAAGATCGCCGATCCGGCGTGGCGGGCGAGCTTCGTGGAGCGGGTGCCGGAGCACGCGCGGACGGCGGCGCTGCGGGGGGCGTGGGGGGCGTGAGGTGAAGGGGGCCGCGCCGGCGCGGCGGGCAGGGCGGTGGGCGCGGCGGATGAGGCGCTCTCCAGAGCGATGGCGCAGGAGCCCGGGCACGCGGGAAGCAGAAGCGGGAAGCGAAGATCGCGAGTCCGTGCACTGGCCCCGGGGCCGCGGCCTCAATCCCCGAATCCAGTTCCAATAGACCCCTCCCAGACAAGCGTCCCCCGCTCCCGCCACGTCAAGAGCAGGCCTGGAATCGCGGCCAACGCCGTCTGGAGCGCCTGCATCGAATCGTCACCACCAGCGTGCGTTCTCAAGGCCTCCTCCGCCCCCTGCTGGATTTCCAGGTTCACCCGCCATGCCTTCCCAGGCTCGGTATACGGGCGACCGATCCGGACGAACAGGAAGGAGCGCTCGCCCGACCCATGCGGAACAAAGATCAACCTTCGTTCAGCCCAGATGTTCTCCATGACCGCATGCTAACGTTCTTCAGCATAGCGTCAAGCGCGCGGAGCCAGCCGAACGCGCGAGGGTTTGGCTCCTCGCCGGAACGGCCGCCGCACACGTGCTTGCACGTAGCATTGCACGAGATCGACGCGACCCAGCACCTCTCGCGGAGCGCTCTGTCCGCGATGGCGCGACAGAACGCCTCAACTCTCTCGGTTCCAGCATCGCATGCATCCTCGCATCTACCGCGAGCTGCAGATTGAGCAAAGACTGGCATAGAGACGAGACTCAACATCGCGGCAACCGCGATCGTCCAACGGGCCATCACACACCTCCCGTCTCGGGACCTTGCCATGTCCGGGCCGAGTGCCTTCGCGCAGCTTCTGCTCCTGGAGGAGCTTGCGAGCTCCCATGATTCTATCGTGCGAGACGCACCTCGTCCCGCTCGAGCATCCTTGCGTTCCTGGTGCACGTGCCCGAGCTCCGCACCGGAGACGCGGGGCCGGGGCCCAGGGGCTCCCTCTTCACCGTCGAGTTCGAGCTCGAAGGCCAGCAGTTCGTCGCCCTGAACGGCGGCCCTCACTTCAAGTTCAACGAGGCCATCTCGATCGCCGTCACCTGCGAGACGCAAGAGGAGGTCGACGAGCTCTGGAGCAAGCTCACGGCCGACGGCGGCTCCGAGGGCCGGTGCGGCTGGCTGAAGGACAGGTTCGGCCTGTCCTGGCAGATCGTCCCGTCGGCGCTGCCCCGGCTCCTCCAGCACCCGGACCCGGCCACGGCGGCGCGGGTCATGCAGGCGATGATGCAGATGAAGAAGCTCGACATCGCGCGGCTCGAGGAGGCCGCTCGATAGGTGCCTCGGGGGCGGCCTGCCGCGCTGCCCAGCGCAGCGGGTCGTCGCCCCGGCGCCGCAGGCCGCCTCGGAGAACGCCTGCCCGCGCTCACGCCTCGAGCGCCCTGGCGAGCCGGCGCAGTCCCCCCGATCGTGTATCCGGGGGTTCCACCACGAGGGCTTCTCCCGTAGATAGCCCTGCGCTTGCGCACGCTGCGGCCCAGTCACGTCATCGCCGGGCTCCTCGCCGCCGCGCTCTCGCTGATGGCGGCGCCGTCCGCTGCCGGCGAGGTGCTGCCGGGCGGGGCGCGGCTGTCCTACGCGCGCGATCCCGGCGCCGCGGCGTGCCCCGATGAGGAGGGCTTTCGCAACGCCGTCGCGACGCGGCTCGGCGGCGCCGACCCGTTCTCGCCGGACGGCGCGTGGCGCGTGGAGGTGGCCATCACGCGCCGGGCGAACGATTTCAAGGCGGAGGTCGCGCTGTACGACGGCGGCGGCCAGCGGCGCGGCCGGCAGGAGCGCGCGGCGCAGGACTGCCGCGCGCTCGTCGACGACATCACCCTCACGCTCAGCGTCGCCATGCGCCCGCTCCCGGCGCCGAGCGCGCCTGACGCGCCGGCTCCGGACGAGGCGCCCACCGAGCCGCCGCGCGCCGCTCCCGAACCGCAGCCGCCTGCCTCCCCGCCCGCGGGGGCAGCGCCGTTACCGCCTCCGGAGCCGCGTCGTGCCCCTCCATCATCACGCGCAGCACCGCCGGCACGCGCAGAACCGCCCGCTGTCCTGCCTTCGGTGCGACCCAAGCTTCAGCTCGGCGCCGGCCCGGTGCTGGCCGCAGGCTTCGCCCCGGGCCTGTCCGTCGGCTTCTCCGGCTTCGTCGGTCTCCGCTGGCCCGACGCGTCGCTCCTGCTCGAGGCCCGCGGCGATCTCCCGGTCACCATCGCCCCCCGCCCGGGCATGACCATCGATACGGCATGGCTCGGCGGCTCCGTCGTCCCCTGCCTGCATACGGCGTGGTTCTTCGGCTGCGGTGTCGTCACTGCCGGACAGCTGCGATACTCCTTGCGCACGACAGGGACGTCCCCGGGCACGCTGATCCATGTGGGGCTTGGGCTCCGAGCCGGCGCCGAGGCGCCGTTGTCGTCCTATCTCGCCGCGCAGCTCATCGCCGATCTGCTGGTCAACGCCCGGCGGCCGCGTCTCTGGTTGAACGACGGTGAAGCAGCATTCGCCGGTGCGGCTTCGGGCGTCCTTGCGTTGCGCTTTGCCGCTTCATTCTGAGCAGCGCACCACGTTCACCGACGGAGGGTGCTCGCTGGGATGTCGCCCCCACGGGAAACGTCGCGGTCGAGCGGCGCTCGACGGCGACGGCGCCCATCTCCCGCGGCCGCTACGCTTCGCGCAGCGCCGCCATCATCAGGGCGGCGTCTACCCGAGCTCGGGGTTCCATGCGCGAGGTGGTTCCGGCTGCTGCGGCTGCCGGTCGAGGCAGCAGAACGTGACCGCCCCGCGCGGCGCGACCTCTCCGATCGGTTCCCCGCCCCCCGGCGCGCAGCTCCCCGGATCGAGGTCGACGACGACCGCCGTCTTGCTCCCGAGCGCCGTGCCGGGAGCGATCGCACCGCAGAACGGCGCCTCGGACGTCGTCAACACGCTGACGACGACGGTGGAGCACGTCTCGTCGCTGAAGGCCGAGGCCAGAACGCTGCACGCCGCGCCGCTCGGCTCGCCGCAGGTGCAGGCCGTGCAGCCGCGCGAGTCCTCCGCGCCCTCGTAGACGATGTGCCGTGACGGGTACGTCGCCGGGCACTCGTGCTCCCCCTCGTGGTGCATGATGCAGGTCAGGAAGCCCTCCGGGGGCGCGGCGTCGCCCTCCGGCGGCGCCGGGGAACACCTCATCCCTGGATCGCCACACGGGGCCGGCGCAGTGACGCCGGCGCATGTCCTGGCGACGGTCGCCCAGCGGAAGCCGCCCTGCGGGTCCGCCGCGTCCTCCACGACCGACGGGGCGCACGCGCCCGCGAGCATCCGCGGCGCCGGCAGGTCGAGCGACTGCGTGCACGGCCCACCGGCGCACGCCTGCCCGGCCGGGATCGCGTTCGCCGTCGTGCAGGTGCCGTCCCAGGCCTCGGGAGCCGCGAACGACGTCCGCTGCGCTCCGGGGCGGGCCGGGCAGGCCGGCGAGTCAACGGCGCTCCACGCCGACGGCAGCTCGCACGAGGCTTCCGGCGGATCACAGGCACAGGTCGCGCACTGAAGAGGCTCGATCGCGAGATCCGCATGGTACTCGGAACCCGCAACCGGCGCCGCGGCCGGGCAGTCCGGGGCCCTGTCCGACGGGCCTAGCCAGAGCAGCAGCGGCTCGAACCAGCCGGGCGGCTCTTTCGGCACGCATTGACCCACGCACAGGGACGACATCCCGTCGCCGATGCCGTCACCCCCGCCCTCCTGCTCGCCTCCGCCGGACCCGGCATCGCCTTCACCGGTCCCCGCGTCGTTGCAGTTGCCCGCGTCGTCGCAGACTTTCGCGTCCGGGCCGGCATCGTAGCAGGGCTTGTTGTCGATCCTCGGCGGGATATTGTCGTCACAAGTGTACCAGTAGGCGTCGTCGGTGCAGCCGCCTCCGACGATACCGGCCACGAGCAAGGCGGGGATCGCGCCGCCCACCAGCATCATCCATCGCAGATTCCGCGCATTCATCGAAGGCTCTCCCGGCTCCGAGCACCACGCACGGCCGGCGGCGAGGACACGCGCCACGGCCGCTGCTCGGGGCGCGAGAAGAGCACACCCGCAGCGCACCGGGAAGCCGCTCTGGCCCCTTCGACCGGCTTCCTGCCGGCTCCGCGCGCCACGCACCGACGCTCTCCACGACGAGGCATTGCGGACACCGGTATCAAATTTCCACGCTTCCACTCCTCCATGGCTCGGACGATTTCGACACGAGATGCAGGACGCCGCCGGAATTACTTTGATGAAGAGTTCGCGAATCCCGCTCCAGGCCTTCCCCGGACAGAGCGCGGCCGGCCTGGCGATCGCGACGGGTGCCCTGATGGCCGCTGCCGGGCTCGATCAGGAGCGGCAGGCCCTGTACCTCGACGTGGTGCTATCCTCTCTGAACGAGGCAGCGAGGCGGAGTCTGGAGGAGAAAATGAAGAGCGATACGAGTTTCAGAGCGATTTCGCGCGCAGCTACGTGGCCAAGGGCCGACAGGAGGGGCGGCGAGAAGCGGAAGCGAACGCCGTGCTGAAGGTGCTCGAAGCGCGCGGCCTGGCGATCCCGCCGGAGGTCCGCGAGCGCGTCCTCGCCAGCACCGACATGGCCGAGCTCGACCGATGGCTGCGCCGCGCCGCGGTCGTCACCGAGGCCAGCGCGCTCCTCGAGACGGCCAGCTCCTTGACGACGTCCTGAAGCCTCCCGCCCCACAGCCGCGGGCCGGACTCCACCCCCGGCACACGCCGGCTCGGGCGACGCCGTGCCAGAGCAGAACCTCGTCGCGGCGCGAGGCCCCAGCCGCCGCGTCCTTTTTCTCCCAGTCGACGTACGATTTCGCCACGAAGCGCGGGCCGTCGCCGGAATTTACACTGATGAGGGACCCGCGATCCCGCTCGAAGCCCCCGCCCGCCTCGGCTCCCGGCGCCGCTCCAGCGCCCCCGGGCGCCGCTCCAGCGCCCCCCAGCGCCCATCCGGGGGTCCCCGGTGCCCCTCCAGCGCCGCAGGCCGAGCCCGTGCAGCCGTCGTTCGATGAGGTCTACCGCTCGTCGCACGCCTATGTCCTCCGGCTGCTCTGGCGGGTGGGGGTCGCGTCGCGCGACCTCGAGGATGTGGCCCACGAGGTGTTTCTGGTCGTCCACCGGCGCCTCCCGGACTACCGGCCAGGCGGCTCGCTGGATGCGTGGCTCTCGGCCATCGCGTCGCGGGTCGCGCTGCGACACCGCCAGCTCGCCCGGAACTGCCGAGAGCTGCTCTCGGACGACGGGCGGGTCGTGGAGGTCGCCGACCCCGGACCCGACGTGGAGCAGTTGCACGCTCGGGCGGAGACCGGGCACCTGATCCGGCAGCTCATCCAGCACATCGAGCCGAGCAGGCGCCCGATCTTCATCCTGCACGACCTCGAGGGCATGGCGATGCGCGATATCGCGCAGGCGTTCCAGATCTCGTAGAACACGGCGTGGGACCGGCTGCGGCGGGCCCGCGACGAGCTCGCGGCCGCGGCCAGGCGCCTCGACGCCCGTGACCGACACGCGCTCGGCAGGCGCGGCCTTCGCGTCCTGCTCGCGCCGTTGCTCCTTCCGCCAGGGCCGCCGCTGCCCGACCGGGGCGCGGACAGGCTCGATGGGTCCGACGCGTCCGCGGCGCCCCTCTGGGCACGGATCCAGGCCTCGCTCGCCTCCGGCAGCACGGGAGAGCCGACGCGACGCGGCCTGCGCGCGCCGCCATCAGGCCCCCGAGGCGACGTCGCCGGCACGGCCATGACGGCGCCACCGGGGCACGCCTCGCTGGTCCTGACGGGCTCCTGGACGAAGCACGCCGTCGCAGGAGCGGCGATGTTCCTGGCCGGCGCAGGGGCGGCCACGGCCGCCATCGGCGTGCTGGGCGCGCAGCTTTCCTCGCCCGCGCTCGAGATCCGGCGCGACGAGATCGCCGCCGAACCGCTCGCGTCCACCATCGCGGCCCCGCTCGGAGCGCCATCAACCGATTCGTCGACAGCCATGCCGCCTCCAGCAACAGCCATGCCGCCTCCAGCGACAGCCATGTCGGCTCCAGCGACAGCCATGCCGACGCGGGCGCCTGCTGCACGCCGCGCCGCGCAGGCGACCGCCAGGGAGAGCGGCGGCCACGACATCGCCCTGTTGAGCCGCGCAGATGCCGCGCTCGGGGCCGGGCGACCAGCGGAGGCGCTCGCTCTCCTCGAGCGGCACGCGCGGAAGCACGCGCACGGTCCGGGCACCGAGCAGCGCGAGGCGCTGGCCGTTCGTGCCCTTGTCGCGGCCGGACGGCGCGACGAGGCCGCCGGCCGGGCAGAGCGCTTCCGGGCAGCGTTCCCGGGCAGCTTGCTCGCCCCCGCGCTCGACGCCGACTTTCGGCCGCGGTGACCGCCGCGCCTCGCGAGGTGTGCGGCGGGCCGATTTCGCCGCGGAGCACAGGCGACTCCCGGATTCCCCTCTCGTGGACGCACAATCACAATCGAAGGGGGCCGGCACAGCGCCCCTCCCGGGCGAGCGTCTTCGCGCGACGGCGGCGAAGCCGGCCGCGGAGGTGTACCTGCTGCGGCGCCTGTTCCGGGAAGACGTCGTTCGTTCCGTGCTTGGCTGGCTGAGGCGGCTCGGGGTCCCACCCAGCGATCGCCCGGATGTCGCGCAGGAGATCCTCCTCGCGGCCTTCACGAGCCTCCCCCGGTACGACCCGGGGCGCGCTGCGCCGGAGCGATGGCTGAACCGCATCGCCGTCCACGTAGCGGCCCACTACCACCACCGTCAGCGCGGAAGGCTCTGGCGCGAGGTGCTCCTCGATGCGTCCGAGCTCGCGATCGCGGACGAACGCCCCGGCGCGGAGGAGCTGCTCGGGAGCGAGCAGCAACGCCGGCTCGTACGCTCGTGCATGGAGGCGATGGCCCCCGAGCATCGCTCGCTGCTCCTCGCACGGCACGTCGACGAGACCCCCCATGGCGGAGATCGCCAGCGGACTCGGGACCCCGCTCTCGACGACCTACAAGCGCCACGCCTGCGCGATCGCTGCGTTCCTGCAGATCGCGCGCAACGACGCGACCGGGTAGCGACGGCTCGCCGGGCGCGCCATCGACGTCGCGCGGTGTGGCACCCCGCTCTTTCGAGTGACCACCTCGCGCCGCCGATGGCGCGCATCGGCCCCTCGATGCTCCACGCCGGTTTTTTGCTGTCCGACATCGATCTTTCGATGATCCACATCGATTTTTCGATGATCCACATCGATCGCACGATGGGCTCCCTTGACGGACGCTCCGGCAATGCGCTCCTGGGAGCCGGTCCGGCGGCGATCCGCCCGACTTGTTCCTTTTTCACGCATCCACATCCATCGCATCAGGAGGTTTATCCCCATGCCGACTCCGACCCGCATCGACACGGCAGAGCTCGAGCTCGCCACCGCCAAGGCCCGCAAGAAGGTGGAGGAGGCCTTCGCTCTCCTCGCCCCCTATCTCGTCGTGCTGAACGAAGCCGAGCGCGCCGCCATGCCGCGGGCGAGAGAGGGCTTCGAGCAGGCGACGCGCTCGCTGTGCCGCGCGATGGCCGAGCATCCGGCCGTGGCGACAGCGGCCGGCTTCGCGTCGGACGCGGTCCTGGAGGACCTGAACAACCTCGACGTGATCAGGCCGTTCTTCGAGCGCGTCGAGGAGCTGTGGCAACGGCTCGCCGACAGCCGCCTCGCCTGGTCCGCCGAGGCGTGGAGCCCGTCGCTCGTCGCCTACGGGGTCGCCAAGGCCGCATCCGAGGTGAACCCCGCGCTCCGCACCGTGACCGCCCCGCTCGCGAAGATGTTCGCGACGCGCCGCGCGCGCGGCGCGGAAGAGCCGCCGCAGCCGCCGGCCCCCGCGCCCCAGCCGCCGCCCGGCGCGTGATCGCCGCCGCCGCAGCGCTGGTGTGTGACGCCCTGCCGCAGCGCTGACCCAGCCCCTCCCCGATCAAGCCAAGCTCCCATGTCATGCCCGCCCGGCCGCGCCGGCCGGCCAGTCGCAGCGCTGGAATCGCGGATACGCCACCTTCCGACTGGCCCCTCCGGCGCTAGATACCGCTGGAGGAGGCGCCACCATGGCGAAGGCACCGCGCGACCCGCGCATCGACCTGAACAACGCAACCCCGGAAGAGCTCCAGGCCATCGAGGGCATCGACGGCGAGCGGGCCCGGCGCCTCATCGAGCACCGGAGCGAGCGCGGCGCCTTCCGGAGCTGGGAAGACGTGCTCAGCGTCCCGGGGATCGACAGCGTGCTGCTCGGCAAGCTCCAGGAAGGCAGCTCGCTGGGCGTCGCGGCCGGGTCGCCGGCGGAGGGCGCCGGCGACGCCACGGCAGAAGGGGCGGAGACGGCGCCCCGCTCCGCGAAGACGACGCGCTCCGGGGGAGGGGGCGAGATCGGCGACATGACAGCCCTGGAGCAGATCGTGGGGTTGATCCTGCTCGACATGGCGGCCGCCGAGGCGTACCGCGTGGCGATCGCCGCCTGCAAGACGCCGGAGATCAAGAGACAGCTCGAGGCGTTCCGGGGAGACCACGCGCGGCACGCGCGCGAGCTCTCGGACGCGCTCGGCGCCTCGCTGCCGGATCGAGCCGATGAGCGGGGCCAGTGTATCCGACGTTACACCGAGCTGTCGGCCCGGGAGGAACGGACAGCGCTCGTCGCCATGCGCGGCAACGAGGAGCTCACGAACGACGCGTATGCCTCGGCGCTGGCGAGCGATCTGCCGGACGACGTCCGGCGCATGGTGGAGGCGAACTGGCAGGACGAGCGGCGCCACATCCGCTGGATCGCCGAGGAGATCCGGACCCGCGGCTGGGAGCTGCCGGAGGTGCCGGCGGCGCTCGCCGAGGCCGCCTGAGCGCGGCGCCGCGGCGCGCC
>NZ_JEMA01000604.1 GCF_001589285.1 Sorangium cellulosum
CTGGCGCCTGCGGCGCGGCGCGGGCCGGCTCCGGGGCCTGCGTCGGCGGCGCCATGCGGGGAGCCTCGCCCACGGTCGTGGGGATGGTGGTCGTCTGGGCTGTGAGCTGCATGAGGCCCGTCCGCTCGTCGAAGGTCCGCACGAGGGGCAGGTCGTCGAACACCGTGACGCGGAGCTCGAGCCCGTAGACCCGCGCCCACACGAGCTCGCCGGCGGCGAGCTGGAGACCGACGCCCGATTCACGCGTGAGCGTGGCCGACAGGCGCAGCGACGTCTCGCCCTGCTGGAGCGCGATGCTCCCCGTGAGCGCCGCGACGTCGCAGGGACCCTCGAGGACGCGCGTCTTTGCGTAGGAGCGGGAGGCTTGATCGAACAGCGCGATCTCCGCCTGCTCGAGCGAGCCTACCCCTTCGATCCAGCCGGCGCGCGCCTCGGCCTCGTCGAGGGCGCGCACCAGCGCGGCGGGGAGCTCTTCGCCTCGATCGAGGCGGATGATCAACTGACGGGCACGGCGTGCCTCGAGAACATTCATCGCAGTTTCTTCTCTCCGGTCGTCGAGGAGGCTGCGCCCGGAGCACGGGGGTCCTTTTCCGCACGCCGAGCACGGGTCGCCGTCACCTCGATCTGGGGCGCGCCAGGCGCGCGCTGAGCCGATGTGTCGCCAGCGGCGGCCGTGATCCGGTCCGCCGGGAACCCTGCGCTTGCGAGGAGGTCCTTGACCGCGCTCGCGCGCGCGCCGGCGAGCTCGATCCCGCGCGTCGACTGATCGCCCTGACGGTCGGGATACGCCTCCACGATGATGACGTCGAGCGGCATGCGCCCGCGCAGGAGCTGGGCGATCATGCCGAGCTGCGCGGCCAGCGCTGGCGGCACGCGCGCGCTCCCCGCAGGGAAGCGGGCCAGGCCATCGAGGACGACGCGATCGCCGGACCACCGCGGCAGGGACCTGCCGGTCGGCTCAGGGCAACCGTCGGCGTCGCTCGTTCCGTCGATCGTCTCGGCGGTCGCCGGGCACGCGTCGGCCGCGTCGGCCACGCCGTCCTCGTCGTTGTCGGGATCGGGGCAGCCGTCGTCGTCCTGGAAGCCGTCGCGATCCTCGGCCTCGTCCGGACACCTGTCGCTGCTGTCGGGGACCTGATCGATGTCGTTGTCGGGATCGGGGCAGCCGTCGTCGTCCTTGAAGCCGTCGGCGTCTTCCGCGCCGTTCGGGCACGTGTCACGCGCGTCGGGGATCCCGTCGCCGTCGTTGTCGGGATCGGGGCAGCCGTCGCTGTCCTGGAAGCCGTCGCGATCCTCCGCGGCGTTCCGGCAGGCGTCGTCGTCGTCCGGCACGCCGTCGCCGTCGTCGTCGAGGTCGGGGCAGCCGTCGTCGTCCTGGAAGCCGTCGATCGTCTCGGCCTCGTCCCGGCACCTGTCGCGCGCGTCGGGGATCCCGTCGCCGTCGTTGTCGGGATCGGGGCAGCCGTCGCCGTCCTGAAAGCCGTCGCGATCCTCGGGCACGAGCGGGCACTGGTCGTCGCGATCCTCGACCCCGTCCGCGTCCTCGTCGCGCCCCGTCGGCGCGTAGCGGAGCCCCAGGTTGAACCGGAAGCGCGGCGAGGTGAGCGCGGGCTCCGAAGCGAACGGGATGGATCCCCCGCCGCCCACCGTCAGCGATACGTCGCCGGCGAGCAGCGGGGCGCTCGTGGCCGAGAGGATCCACTCCGCCGGCACCAGCGCCGCGCCGCCGGCTGGCTGGTCGGCGAGCGTGTAGAGGGCGAACGCCTCCGCGGAGGCCGTGAGCCAGCGGCCCGGCAGCACGTCGACCGCGGCGCCGAGCGCGCCGAGGAGCTGCGAGCCGACCTCGGTGCTCACCAGCGCGCTCGATCCGCGGAGCCGGGCCCCGATCTCTGTCGCGACCTTGAGCTTGCCGAGCTGGTACGCCGCGGCGACGCTCGGCGCGAACGTCGCGGTCCCGGCGCTGGCGAAGACGGTCTCGTCGCCGGTCGGGAGGCCGAGCTCCAGGCGCGCGGCGAGCGAGAATCCGCCGAGCGGACCGCTCCGCGGCGGCGGCACGATCGCGACCGCGGCGCCGACGCGCGCGTCGCGCAGGACGCTGCGCTGCAGCTCCGTGTCGGTGCCGAGGACATCGGAGAAGCCAGAGCCATCCTGGTACAGGGTGACGGGCGCGGCGATCGTGACCTCGAGACGATCCGTGAGCCCGAGCGACCACAGGAAGGTCGCGTCGAGCATGTTGTCCAGCAGATGGACGATCGTCCCGTCGGGGTCGGGCGACGCGACGCGCAGGCCCACCGGCCGCGACAGGTAGCTCGCCACGACCCCGAACGACGCCCTCGCGCTCGGGGCCGTCGCCGTGCTGCCCACGGCGAAGAAGGGGCCGGCGCCCGCGTGAGGCCAGAGGTTGTCGGCGTCGATGCAGCCCGACAGCCCGCGCGCCGGCGCGCACTCGGCCGCGCGCGCCGGCGCCGGGAGGGAGATCGCCATGGAGGCGCCAGCGGCCGCCAGCAGCGGGAGGCTTGATCGTGCCGGCACCCTCCAGTTGGCGCGCATCGCGCCCGACCCTCTACTACTGCCGGGGTGAGAGTCAAAACAGCAATCGTCTCGGCACGATCCGGGAGGGGCCCGGGGCTCGGGCGCGCTCCGCGTTCCGCTGTCGCTCCCGCGCCGTGCTAGGACCACGCCCGGCCGGGGCCGGCGCCGCCGGCGTCCGCACGAACATGATCGACCACGCGCATCCGCTCCTGCTCGGCTCCGGCTCGCCGCGCCGGCGAGAGATCCTGACCACGCTCGGCCTGCCTCTCCGCGTCGCGGCGGCCGAGGTCGACGAGGCGGGGCGCGCCGATGAAGGGCCCGCGGCGTACCTGGAGCGGGTCACCCTGGCGAAGCTCGCGGCCGCGCGGCGCCTCGACCAGGCGGCCGGGGCCGGCGCGATCCTCGCCGCGGACACCTCGGTCATCCTCGGCGACGCCATCCTCGGCAAGCCGCGGGACGAGGCTGACGCGCGCGCCATGCTCCGCGCCCTCTCGGGTCGCGAGCACCAGGTCTGGACGCGGTTCGCGATCGCCGACGGCGGCCAGGCTGATCGCGCCCACGACGCCGACCCAGGACGCGCCGAGGCGCTCCACGCCGAGACGGTCATGACCCGGGTGCGCTTCCGCGAGCTCGACGACGACGAGGTCGCGTCGTACGCGGCGACAGGCGAGGGGCTCGACAAGGCCGGCGCCTATGCGATCCAGGGCATCGGCGCGTTCGCCGTCGCGCGCATCGACGGCTCTTACTCCAACGTCGTCGGCCTGCCCGCGTGCGAGGTCGTCGCAGCGCTGCGGGCTACCGGATTGCTCGCGCGCTTTCCGCTGTCGTCCGCGCGCTCGTCATGAGCGCGGACGCACCGGCCGCCGCGGGTCGGCGCGACGGGGCCGCGATCTTCGGCCTCGCGCTCGCCGCGCGCGTCGTCGTCGTCGCGTGGGCGGCCGGGCGCTTCCCGCCCGCCGCCGACGGCGCCTACTACCACCGCATCGCCGAGCGGATCGCCGCGGGGCTCGGTTACACGTGGCTCTGGCCGGACGGCGTGGTGACGTACGCCGCGCACTATCCGGTCGGCTATCCGGGCGCGGTCGGCGCGCTGTACGCGCTGCTCGGCGCGCACGCCGCGGTCGCGATGCTGCTGAACGCCGTCCTCGGCGCGCTCGGCGCGCTCGCCGTCCACGGCCTGGCGTCCCGCGCTGCGCCGCGATCGCGCGTCGTGCCGGCGCTCGCGGGCGTGCTCGTCGCCCTCCACCCCGGGCTCGTCGCGTACACGCCGGCCCTCATGACCGAGGGCGTCACCGGCTCGCTCCTCGCCTGCGCCGCGTGGGCGTCGGCGTGGGCGCGCGATCGCCGCCCCGCGCTGGCCCCGTTCGCCGTCATCGGGCTGCTCGTCGGCGCCGCCACCCTCGTCCGCCCGCAGGCGCTCCTGCTCGCGCCCGTGTTCGCCGGCCTCGCCCTGTCGGGCACCGCGCCGGGCGGCAGCCCCCGCCCTTCTGCATCCTTCGCGGCGCGGGCAGCGCAGCGCGCGGCGCCCGTCCTGCTCACGGTCATCGTCGCGCTCCTCGTGTGCGCGCCCTGGACGGCGCGCAATTGCGCGCGGATGAACCAGTGCGCGCTGGTCAGCGTGAACGGCGGCTGGAACCTCCTCATCGGCGCGGACCCGGCCTCCACCGGCGCCTGGGCGCCCATCCAGGTGCCCGAGGCGTGCCGCGAGGTCTTCGACGAGGCCGGCAAGGACGCCTGCTTCGGCCGCGAGGCGCGCCGCTACATCGCCGAGCACCCCGGCGCGTGGCTCGGGCTCGTGCCCCGGAAGCTCGCGGCGACGTTCGACTACTGCGGCGCGGCCGGGTGGTACCTGCACGACTCGAGCCCGGCGGCGTTCGACGAGGCCGACAAGGTCGCGCTCGGCGCGGTCGAGACAGTCTTCGAGCGCGCCGTCCTCCTTCTCGCCCTCGCCTGGGCGGCGCGCGGTCCCGCGCGGGCGCCCGGCGCCCTGCATGGCCGCGCCCGCGGTCCCTCGCCCGCCCAGCGCGCGCTCGGGCTGGCCCGGCTGGCGCTGCTCGCGCTGGGGATCGTCGCCGCGCTGCACGTTCATGCGTGGGTGGGCTACATGGCGCTCCTCGGCCTCGCGCTGCTCCAGGGACGCGCGCTCCTCCGGGGGCCGGTGCTCGCGGGCGCCGCGCTCGCCGTCCTCGCCGCGACCGCGGCGACGCACGCCGTGTTCTTCGGCGCGGGGCGCTACGCGCTCGTCGCCTTCCCGCTCCTCACGGGGCTCGCCGCCCTCGCCGCGGCGCGGCAGAGCCCGGAGCTGCCTCGCCCCGGCGCGCCGCGCGCGATGGGCGGTGCCCCGGGCGAGCCGAGCGAGGCGGCCTCCAGGCCCTCGCGCGGGTCAGGCGACGAGCTACTTTGACAGCGCCGCCTGCGCTGCTGCATCCTAGGC
Source organism: Sorangium cellulosum (assembly GCF_001589285.1). GTDB lineage: Bacteria > Myxococcota_A > Polyangia > Polyangiales > Polyangiaceae > Sorangium > Sorangium cellulosum_G. The sequence goes on from NZ_JEMA01000604.1 coordinate 4,967, forward strand.
GCCCCTCGGCTCGGGAGCGCGTGCCCCCGGCTGGCGATGAACCCTGGAGGAGAGACGGATGCCCTTGATTGAAACGGAAGAGGCGGCGCGCCGCCTCGCGCGCGCCATCGCAAGCGATCTCTCGCTCTACAACGAGGAGAAGATCGTGCAGGGCATCCAGCAGGATGACCTCTTCACGGTCCTGTCCGAGGAGATCGAGGAGGGGCGCGCCCTGTACAAGAGCCGCGTCTCGCCGGACCTCTACCAGAAGAATTTCTACGACCGCGCCCTCGTGGACATCCTCATCAAGTCCAAGGGCCACATCAAATCGAAGATCTGGTAGCGAGCCCCCGGAGCTGGTCGAGCGCCCTGCGCATGTCCGCTGGCAGCGCGCTCTCCCAGCGCACCGGCTTCTGCGTGGCGGGGTGGATGAACCCGAGCACGCGCGCGTGCAGGGCCTGCCGCCCCAGCTCCTCGGCGATCGCCCGCACCGCCGGCTTCTTCGGCGGCTTGCCGTAGAGGGGGTCTCCGAGGACCGGCGTCCTGCCGCGCTCGGCCAGGTGCACCCGGATCTGGTGGGTGCGCCCTGTCTCGAGCGAGCACGCGACGACTGTCGCCGCGTCGCCGAGCCTCTCGAGCACGCGGACGTGCGTCACCGCGCGGCGCGGCGCCGCGGCGTGCGCGCCGGCGCCGCCGCGGATCCACGACGTGAAGCGGAGCCTGTCGGTCGGGTGGCGGGCGTGGAGCGTGTCGTACGTCGCGTCTCGCGCCTCGCCCGCCACGATCGCGGCGTACTCGCGCTCGATCGCGTGCCTCGCGAACCGCTCCTTCAGCGCCTCGCGGGTGACCTCGTCCTTGGCGACGACGAGCAGGCCGCTCGTACCTCGATCGAGCCTGTGCACGATCCCGGGGCGGACATGGCCCATCGGATCGCGCGGATCGGCCGGCGCCAGGGCGAACCCGGGCAGGGCGAGCAGCCCGTTGACCAGCGTGCCCGACTCGTGCCCGCGCGCCGGGTGCACGACGAGCCCCGCGGGTTTGTCGATCACGAGAAGGTGCTCGTCCTCGTACACCACCGGGATGACGACGTCGGGCTCGGCGGCGGCGGAGGACGGCGGCGGCGGCTCCGGCCGGATCTCCAGGAGGGCGCCCGATCGCACGGCCACCGACGCGCGCGCGGGCTCCCCGTCGACGAGGACCCGGCCGGCGCCGATCCACCGTTGCACCGCCGCGCGCGAGGTCGATCGGCCGGCGCGCTCGAGCAGGAGGACGACCAGCTTGTCGAGCCGGTCGCGGGGGTCGCCGTCGCCCACCTGGAAGTGGAGCGCTTCCGCACCGGCAGCCATCGCGTTCGTCACGAGCCTCGTCCGCAGCCGAGCGGCGCCAGCCGCGCGGGCGTCGCTGCACCCGATCAATACTCCGTGTCGCCCTCGTCGTCCTCTTCCGCGGTCCCGAGCTCGGGGTTGAGCGCGATGTGCGACTCGAGATCCTCGAGGCGCTGCGCTTCGGAAAGCCTGGCGAGGCCGCACTGCTCGACGAGGTACAGGTCGAACGCCGTGTAGCGCGGGAAGACCCGGACGTTCGTGTCCTCGTTGTCGAGGCCGAGGATGACGAGCTCACCGTCTCGCCTGGCCTCGCCGAGGTAGAGCGCGTTCCACGGCTTACCGGGGAGGTTGGGCAGCCGCACGACCTTGCCCCGGAGCCGCGACTCGGTCCAGCCGAGGTCGGTCTTCGCTTCGGCGAGCTTGCGGACCGAGGTGAGCTTCGGTCGAGGCGCCGAAGGATCGTGCCCGAAGCGATGCCGCCCCTTGAACCGCGGACCCAGGCTATCGAGCGTGAAATCGAACCCTAGAAACGCCCGCAGCGTGGGCGGCAGCTCGACCATCAGCTTCGACTCGAGCGCATCGAGCGCCGCCGAGCTCGCTCCCACGGCGGCATCGCTGGAAGGGCGCTTCTTCAGATGCGCGATCACGCGCTGTACAAGCTCAACGCCACGTTCGATCGGTGCCATGTATCCACGGGCCGCAGTTGCGCGGCGCTCTTCAGGGCCCAGATGGGCCTCACTGGGGCCGCATTCTGGCCCCGGTTGTCGCGCGCTCGGGCGGCACTCTACATCAGCCGACCGGGAACGCGTCCCTCTATGGTGCCTACCGGTCCCGTCCGCTCGGTGTCAACCCGCGATCGCACCGAGGGTCGAGGATCGTCCGCCCGGGCTGCGCCACATCATCGGCGCGCCGAAGATCGCGGCCCGCTTCTCGTTCGTTCGCTGAGGGCGCGCCGCGCCCGCCAGATCAGGAGAGCGACGGCGCCGAGCACCACGGCGGCGCCGACCGCCAGGATGACCCATTGTGGCGCAGGGTAACGGCCGCGCTGTAAACCGGGAGGCGGCCGCTCGTACTCTATCTGGAGCTGCGCGGCCACCGAGCCTCGTTACACGCGCAAGCGCCGACCCGCAACCAATCAAGGCGCGGCCCGGCCGGATTGATGCAGCACAGCCCGCTTGCCCGGCGCCTTCACGCGCCGCTGCAGCGCTCGATTCAGCCCAGCAAGGTCGAGCAAGACGCCGCCGCGTCAAGGGCTCAAAACTTGCTTCCATGGAAAGCCGGGTGTGTAGAGTGGACCGAACGCGTGGCCATGCGGCCGGTGCGAGAGGGTAATAGATGAAGCCGGGCTCTTCAGCAGGGGTCGGGGCAGCGCGTCCGCGGTCCCCAGGGATGCGACGGATCTTCGTCGCGCTGGCGGCGTGCGTGGCCCTCGGCGCGTCGGCGGGGGCGTGTGGTCGGACGAGCCTCCTCGCGCTCTCCGACGCGGGCGCCGGGGGAGGCGTCGGCGTCGGCGGTGGCGGCATCGGCGGCGCCGGCGGCTTCGAGGCGTGCCTCAGTCCTGCGGATTGCGACGACGGAGACGAGTGCACGAGCGACGACTGCGAGGGTGGGCGCTGCGAGCACGCCCCCCGCGACGACGACGGCGACGGCCTTCGTCCGATCGTGTGCGGCGGGATCGACTGCAACGACCTCAATCCTGCCGTCTTCCCGGGCATGCCTGAGCGCTGCACCGACGCGGCGGACAACGACTGCAACGGCGTCGCCGACTGCTTCGACCCCGCGTGCGCGACGGCGGAGACCTGCGGCTGCACCCCGAGGCCCGGCGGCGAGGACTGCCAGAACGGCGTCGACGACGACTGCGACACCATCGTCGACTGCTTCGACGCGGACTGCGCGGGGACCGCGGCCTGCGGCTGCTCCGCCTCCGAGACCGGCAGCTGCGGCGACGGCTTCGACGATGACTGCGACGGCGCCTTCGACTGCGATGACGTCGACTGCCGCGCCGACCCGCAGTGCGCCTGCAGCTCCCGGGTAGAGGTCTGCGACAACCGCGCGGACGATGACTGCGACCTCCTGGTCGACTGCGGCGATCCGGACTGCCGCGGCTTCTTCCCCTGCGCGTGCGAGCCGCCCGGCTCGCCGGAGCGGTGCGACGACGGCCTGGACAACGACTGCGACGGGCGCGTCGACTGCGCGGATCCCCAGTGCATCTCCGCGCCGTCCTGCGAGGTGTGCGTGCCCGAGGTCTGCGACGACGGCCTCGACAACAACTGCGACGAGCGCATCGACTGCGCGGACAGCGCGTGCATCTTCGCGCCGAGCTGCGAGCCGACGCCGGAGCAGTGCAACAACCGCCTCGACGACGACCATGACACCCTGGTCGACTGCAGGGATCCCGACTGCGCGAGCAACCCGTTCTGCGTGCTCGCGCAGGCCAACTGCCTGTCGCCGAAGCTCATCCCCGGGACCGGCACCTACACGGGCGACACCACGGGCCACGTGAGCGAGACGCGAGGCGCGTGCGGCGGCGACGCCGGCGAGGCGGTCTTCTACTTCGTGCTCACCGAGCCGTCTCGCGTGCACCTCGACTCCCGCGGATCGAGCTTCGACTCCGTGCTCTACGTGCGCACCGGCGTCTGCAACTCCGGCCGCGAGATCGGGTGCGACGACGACAGCGGCGGCGAGTCCTGGTCCTCCCTGCTCGAGTTCAGCATCCTGTACCCGGGCACGTACTTCGTCTTCCTCGACGGCTACACGATCGATCCCGCGAGCGGGGCCAACGAGGGCCGCTTCACGCTCAACGTCGAGATCGTCCCGAACCCGAGCGAGGTCTGCGACGACGACATCGACAACGATGGCGACCGCTACGTCGACTGCGCCGATCCCGGCTGCGCCACCTTCGGTCCGTGCCGCAACTGCGCGCGCGGCGCCGCGCCGGGCCCCGAGTTCGGGACCGCGGCGTGCACGGACGGGATCGACAACGACTGCGACGGCAAGCTCGACTGCGCCGACGAGGACTGCAGCGCAAGCGACTTTTACGTGACGGAGTGCTGCGACGGCCTTGATGAAAACGGCAACGGGATCCCCGACGATTTCAACTGCCGATGCGCCTCCGACGCGGATTGCGACGGGGGGCAGATCTGCTACACGCACACGTCGTCCACGTGCGGCATCCCGTGCAGCGCCTTCTTCGGGAGCGTCTGTCCCTTCGTCGCGTCGGGGTCGCACTGCAACGCCGCGACGAACCAGTGCGAGTTCTGATGCGCCGCAGGTCGGCGCTCCCGTCCTGCGGCGCCCGGCGCTCCCCTGCCAGCGGTCACCCGGGCTAAGGTCACGCCATGGAGATCCTCATCATTCGCCACGGACAGGCCGTGGACGACGCGCCCGACCTCGGCGACGCCGGTCGCTGGTTGACGGGCAAGGGCCGCAAGGTCACCCGGCGCGTCGCGAGGTGGCTCGCGAAGCAGAAGGACCGCTGTCCTGCGGCGATCTGGACGAGCCCACTCGTGCGCTCCGTGCAGACAGCGGAGATCCTCGCCGAGGCCGCCGAGCTGACGGACGAGGTCTCGGTGGTCGCCGAGCTGTCTCCTTCACGCGACACCGCCGAGATCCTTCGCTTGCTCGCGCAACACCAGGGCGCTCAGCCGCTGGCGCTCGTCGGGCACGAGCCCTCCTTGTCGGCGCTGGTGACGTCGCTGGTCGGCGACATCGGCTGGACAGGCCTGAAGAAGAGCGGCGTCGTCGCGGTGAGCTGGGACGGGCGCGGGCCCGGGGTCGTGCGCTTCGCCCTGGACCTGAAGGCCATGAAGACGGTCAACCCGGTGAAGGAAGCGCAGCAACAGGCGCCCCGGTCCCGGTGAACGGCGTCCGCGCCCGGGCGCCGCTCTCAGCGCACCGATCGCTCCACGGCGCTCAGCACGTCGACGTCGCGGACGCCGTCCGCCTCGGCGCGGTACGAGAGCACGATCCGGTGTCGGAGCGCCGGGATCAGCAGCGCCCTCACGTCATCCACGTCTGCAGCGGCCTCGCCGCGGAGCGCCGCGCGCGCCTTGGCCGCGATGACGAGCGCCTGGCTCCCGCGAGGCCCGGCGCCGTAGCGCACGTAGTCTCGGACCTCCTGCGCGGCGCGCTCCGTGCCCGGCCGCGTCGCCCTGGTGAGGCGCACGGCGAGGTCGACGGCCTCGTCGGTCACCGGGATCCTCGGGATGAGGCGGCCGATGGCCCGCACCTCGCTCGCCTTGAGCACCGCCGCGATCGCCGGCGGCTTCCCCGAGGTCGTCCGCCGCGCCACCTCGCGCTCCTCGGCCTCGCTCGGGTACGTGACGTGAATCTCGAGCAGGAACCGATCGAGCTGCGCCTCTGGTAGCGGGTACGTCCCTTCCTGCTCGATCGGGTTTCGCGTCGCGAAGACCTGGAACGGGTCGGGGAGGGCGTGCGTGGCGGTCCCGACGGTCACCTTGCGCTCCTGCATCGCCTCGAGCAGCGCGGCCTGCGTCTTCGGCGGCGTCCGGTTCACCTCGTCCGCGAGGACGAGGTTGTGGAAGATGGGTCCGGGCTGGAAGCGCAGGCTCCGGGAGCCGTGCTGCTCGTGCAGCACGTCGGTCCCTGTGATGTCGGCGGGCAGCAGATCCGGCGTGAACTGGACGCGCCCGAAGCTGAGGTCCAGCGCTCTGGCGAGCGACGCCACGAGCAGCGTCTTGGCGAGCCCTGGGACGCCGACGAGCAGCGCGTGACCGCGCGCGGCGAGCGTGATCAGCATGCCCTCGATGACGTCGTCCTGCCCGACCACCGCCTCGGCGATCGCCGCGCGGAGCCGCCTGGCCCCGTCCGCGGTGCGCTCGAGGAGCGCGGCGTCCGACAGGGAGCTCGACTCCTCGTCGGCGGTCATCGCGTCGTCATTCCTGTGCTCGGGATCGCTCATGGGGGCAGGGCTCGTACCCTGAGGTTGCGATGCCGACAAGGACCGGGCGCCGCCCGTCCTCATCGCGGCGGAGGTTCGGCTCCCGTGGAGGTTTGCTCCGACAGGTGCGCCGGTGTTAGCAATCGGTTGTCATGGCGCAGAGCTCTGAGGCCCGGGAGAGGAGGGGGGCGCGCGACCCGGACGGGGAGGCGCCGCGCGAGCTCGAAGCGAGCGAGCCGGCGAACGAGCCGCAGAGCAATGGCACGGGCGCGGCCGAGGGAGGCGTGGTCGCGTCCGGCTCGGTGGGGGAGGACGGCCATGACGGCGGCGGGGAGAGCGGAGAGGCGCCGTCGGCCCCGCTCGAGTCGCTGAACCTGCGCGACGGGCCGATCCCGCACGCGCCGCTCCCGCCGGTCGGGGGGCCGTGGCGCTCTTACAAGGAGATCCTCGCCACGCTGGGCCAGCGCGTCCTCGAGGCGCAGCGACCGCTCCGCATCCTTCAGGCGCTCCGGTGGGAAGCGGAGGTCGAGGAGCAATTTCTCCGCTCGAAGCAGCGCGAGCTGCCCAGGGTGACCTACTCGGACGACCTCGGCTTCGATCCCGCGGCCAAGCTGCGCGAGATCGAGGAGATCCTCCGCGACGCCGAGCGGGAGCTCGGCAAGCGCGATCGGCTCGGGCAGATCCTCCGCGCGACCGCGGACGAGTACAGGAAGGTCGTGAGCATGCTCATGGGGCGGGGAACGAAGGCGTTCTACACCCTGTCCCGCGAGCTCTACGGCTCGCCCAAGGACAAGCTGCCGGACGGGAAGACGAGCGTGCGGGACATGGGCTTCGTGCTCTACGACCTCCTGACGGCGATCGGCGGCGAGCGGCTCGGCCCGCCGCAGCAGCGTGAGATCACGGCGGAGATGGCGGCGCTCGAGCTGAACGCCCGCTTCGATCGCTTCTTCGGCGGCGCGTCGATCCGCGTGCAGGTGGACGACTCGCTCCTCGCCGATGCCGCTGCCGGGAGCGACTACGTGAAGATCCGGAGCGGCGCGATGTTCTCCAGGAGCGATGTCGACATCCTCGAGGCGCACGAGGGGTGGGTGCACGTCGCGACAAGCTTGAACGGGCAGGCCCAGCCGGTGGCGCGCTGGCTCGCGAAGGGGCCCCCGCGCACCACGGCAGTTCAGGAGGGGCTCGCGGTGCTTGTCGAGATCCTCACCTTCCGGAGCACGCCGCGTCGGGCGAAGAAGCTGAACGACCGCATCCTTGCGGTGGACAAGGCGGAGGACGGGGCGTCATTCCTCGACGTATTCGAGTGGTACCGCACCGAGGGGTACGAGGAGGAAGAGTGTTTCCAGAATGCCCGGCGCGTCTTCCGCGGCGGCGTGCTTGCGGGGGGGGCGCCCTTCACCAAGGACGCCTGCTACTGCAAGGGGATCGTCCTCAACTACGCCTTCATGCGCGCGGCCATTCAGCATGATCGCGCGATGCTCATTCCCTTCCTGTTCGCCGGGAAGGTCGCGCACGAGGACGTCCCCGTTCTCCATGCGCACGTGACCGATGGGATCGTCCGCCCGCCGCCCTATCTCCCGCCGATGTTCGACGACATGAGTGGGCTGGCGATCTGGATCTGCTACTCTTCCTTCTTCTCCCGCCTCGGGGGAACGGCGATCGCCGAGCACTACGGCAGGATGCTGGAACACTGAGCACGGCCGACCCAGCCTCGGGCGGCGGGGCTCCGTGCAGCGCGTCCGGCGAGCAGCTCAGAAGGGTGGTGCCGCGAGGGCCAGCGCATCGGCGCCGGCCGCCTTCGCGCTGGTGATCGCGCGTGTCACGGCGACCCAGATCCTGTGCCGGATGGCGACTGGCACCTCGGGGATGAGCCGGGCCGCGTTCATGAGCGACTCGTCCTCGACGGCTCGGGAGCGTTCGGCGACCGGGAGCCTCAGGGGGTCGCGCAGCGCGCGGCGGTCCTCGGCGTTCATGCGCTTCACGGCCACGCGGAAGTCCTCGCGGGCGAGCCTGAGGCGGTTGCGCACCGTGTTCTCGTTCACGTCCAGGTCGCGCGCGATGTCGGCGGCCGTGAGCTCGAGCAGGTCATGCATGATCAAGACGAGCCGCCGGTCAATATCGATCGCTCCGAGCAGCCGGCCGACGAGCTGGCCGCTCTGCTCACGGGCAAGCAGCTGCTCCGAGCTCAACCCCGGGTCGGCGAGATCGAACGGCCAGCTCGTCCCAGCGCCAACCGCGACCTCTCGACGACGGTGGGCGCGCTCACGGTAGTGGCCAACCTGTCGCCAGGCGATGCCGAACAGCCAGCGCCTGAGGGGGTCGCGGAGCGGGCTCGCGGCGTGCGGCGCGCTGCGGCCCGGGCCCGGTCCATCGTCGCGCGGGGGATGGCCGGCGCGCGCCTCGTGGGGACTGCGCCCAGGATCGAAGCCGTCGAGCGCGTGGTACGCGGCGATCATGACGTCTTGCAGGACGTCGTCGACGTCGCGCTCTGCCACCCCGAGCCAGCGGAGCGCTTGCCGAAGGAAGGAGAGGCCCACAGCGTACACGGTCTCGAAGCTGGGCCGCTCTGGCAGCGGCACGTGCTCAAGAGGCTGTTGCATGCCTGAACTTACGTGCAGCAGCCCCCGCTGATTTGAAAATCGTCACGCCACCCGGACGACGCTGTTTCGACCGTGAATTTTCTTACGGCATGGCACCCCGGTCCAGAGAACAGGGGCAACCTGGACGCGGCTTACGGGGTGGTTGAAGAAATATGGCCCGTGCGTGGCGCCCTCACTTGCCCTGGAACATCGGCTTGCGCTTCTCCATGTACGCGGCGAGCCCCTCGCGGGCGTCCTCCGACGCGAACAGCTCCGCCTGGAGCTCGCGCTCGAGGGCGAGCCCCTGTTCAAGACCAACCTCGAAGCCTGTCTGCACCGCGCGCTTGATGCGTCCGACCGCCAGAGCCGCGCGGTCCGGAAGCGTGAATGTGTGACTGTACGCGAGGATCCGGTCCATGAACTCGTCATGGGAGGCCGTCTCCCAGACGTCGTTGACCAGGCCAACCGCGAGCGCCGTATCGAAATCGAACGTCTGCCCCTCGCACATGAGCTGGATCGCCCGCGACTTGCCGATGAGCCTGGCGAGGCGCTGGGTGCCGCCCGTGCCAGGAAGGACGCCGAGCGCGATCTCCGGGAGCCCGATCTTGCCGGCGCCCTTGCGGGCGATGCGGAGGTCGCAGGCCATCGCGATCTCGAGGCCGCCGCCTACAGTGTGGCCGTTCAGCGCCGCGATGCAGAGCTTTGGCGTGTGCTCGAGGCGGCTCAACGTCTCGTTCGCGTGCAGACAGAAGTAGTATTTGAACGTCGGGTCCGATTCGCGGAGCATGTTGATGTTCGCTCCGGCGCAGAAGAACTTTTCGCCATGCCCGGTGACGACGATGACATGTACATCGTTGTCGAAGCGGGCCTCCAGGATGGCCGCATCGAGGTCCTTCATCATCTCGTGCGTGTAGCCGTTGACGGGCGGATCATTGAGGGTAAGCAGCGCGACGCCGGCAGAGGTGGCGTAGTCGACGAGAGCCATGGGCGCTCTTTACCAAACCGACAGAAAAAGCGCTGCCCCCTGGTAGAAAGGCGCGGAATTGTGCTACCCCGCAGGGAAGTACTCATGAACGCGCAGGACGTGCGGCAGAAGTTAAAAGAGCTCATGGTCGAGGAGCTGAACCTCGAGGGGAAGACGCCGGCCGACATCGACGACGCCGCGCCGCTGTTCGGCGAGGGGCTGGGCCTCGACTCGCTGGATGCGCTCCAGCTCGCCATGAGCGTGGAGGAGCGCTTCGGCGTACGCATTCCGGAGGGCGACGAGGCGCGGCCGATCTTCGCGTCGGTGGACGCGCTCGTGGCCCACATCCTCAGGTCGACCGCGGCGGCGTGATCGAGCCGCAGAGAGCCGTCCGAGCGTGCGAATCTGGGTGACGGGCGTCGGGATCGTCTCGCCGCTGGCGCGCGGGGCGAGGGCGACGATGGACCGGCTCATCGCAGGAGAGCGGGCCTTCGCCCCGCTCTCCCTGTTCGAGATCCCGGGCACACGCGCGCGTGTCGCCGCCGAGGTCCGCGGTCTCTCCGCCGAGGAGGTCGCTCCTCCGGGCGAGGCGGAAGGGTGGTCACGCACCGACGCGATGGCCGTCCTCTCGGCCCGCGAGGCGCTCGCGCACGCGGGCATCGACCCCGGGGCGACGCCGGTCGACCTGGTGGTCGGCGGGACGACGGCCGGCATGTTCGAGACAGAGGAGCTGCTCGCCTGGCTGTCGCATGATCCCAGCGCGATCGCTCCGTTGAAGCGGATGCTCTCGCACCCGCTCTCGTCGACGGCCGATCACGTCCGCTCCGCGGTGGGGCCGTTCCGGCGGGCGAGGAGCGTCTGCAGCGCCTGCTCGAGCGGCGCGAACGCCATCTTGCTGGGCGCGGCCTGGCTCCGGGCCGGCCTGTCCACCCGCGTCCTCGCGGGCGGCGCCGACGGTCTGTGTCGGCTGACGTACACCGGCTTCGGCGCGCTCGCGGCCGTCGATCCCGAGCCGTGCCGCCCGTTCGACCGGCGGCGCGCAGGGCTGAACCTCGGCGAAGCCGCGGCGTTTCTGCTCCTCGAGTCCGAGGACGCCGCGCGCGCGCGCGGGGCAGAGCCGATCGTGGAGCTCCGCGGCTGGGCCACCGGCGCCGAGGCGCACCACATCACGAACCCCGAGCGCGAGGGGCGCACCGCCGCCCGCGTCATGCGCGACGCGCTCCGGTGCGCGGCGCTCGCGCCCTCGGATCTTGACTACGTCAACGCGCACGGCACGGCGACGCCGCTGAACGACGTCATGGAGAGCGCGGCCCTGCGCGCCTGCCTCGGCGCCGAGGTGAGCCGCATCGCCGTCTCGTCGTCGAAGGGGCAGATCGGGCACACGCTCGGCGCGGCCGGCGCGATCGAGGCAGCGATCACCGCCCTCGCCATCGCGCGCGGCGTGATGCCGCCGACCGGCGGCCTCGAGGAGGTCGACCCGGAGTGCCAGCTCCTGCACCTCAAGGAAGCGCGCGAGGCGCCGATCCGCTCGGCGATGTCGAACTCGTTCGGCTTCGGCGGCACGGACAGCGTGCTCGTGTTCGCTCAGCCCGATCGGTTCCCGCCGCCGCTCGGCGCCGGCAGCGCGCCGCGGCGGCGCTCGGTCGCCGTCACCGCGGCCGCGACGATCGGCCCGCTCGGCGTCCTCTCGTCCCGCGGCGGCGCCGCCTACCTCGAGCCTGGCCCTCCGCCGGCCGAGGGGCCCATCGCGTTCAACACGGGTGCGCACCTCGATCTCGCGCGCGCGAGGCGGCTCGATCGCGCTGGCCGGCTGACGACGGCCGCGGTCCTCACGGCGATCGAGGACGCCGGGCTCAGGGGCGCGACGCAGCTCGACGCCGGCGCGAGCGCGGGCGATCCGGCGGCCGACGCCGCGCCGAGCCGCACGCTGCCCGGCGCCATCGTCGGCGCCTCCTTCGGCAGCGTCGACGCCTCGACCGCGTACATGCGGCGCATCTACGACAAGGGGGCGAAGTACGCGAGCCCCGCCGATTTCCCGAACCTCGTTCCGTCGTCGCCGGTCGGGCACGCCTCCATCTATCTGGGCCTCCGCGGGCCGGTGTTCGCCATGGCCGATCTCGGTGCGACGGCGGAGTCGGCCATGGTCACGGCCATCGAGCTCATCACGGCCGGGGAGGGCGAGGCGCTCGTCGCCGGCAGCGTCGAGGAGGCGAGCCCCATGATCGAGCGATGCCTCGGCCCGATCTGCTCGGAGGTCGTCGATTGCGGTGTGCGGAGCGAGGGCGCCGCCGTGCTGCTCTTCGAGAGCGCCGCGCGCGTGCGCGAGCGCGGGGCACGCCCCATCGCGATGGTGGCCTGGTGGAACTCCTGGCGCGGCGACGGCGTGGGGATGCTCGCGGGAGCACCAGCGCCGCTTCCCCTCGATCTGTCGACCGATGGCGCGCAGCGAGCGCAGCCCGGCGCCCCGACGCCGGCCGCTGTGTTCGTCGGGCGGCAGGAAGATCGCCTCGTCGCGTGCCTGCGCGGTTCGCCGTGGGCCGAGGTGCCGCGGTCCACGCTGGCGTCGCGCTCGGGTGATCACGAGGGCGCCGGCGGGTTCGCCGCCGCAGCGGCTGTCGCTGCGCTCGCGAGCGGCGCCCTCGCGAGCGTGCTCATCCTGGGCGGCGCACCCGACCGCGGATACGCGATCCTGCTGGTCGCTCCCGGCGACGCGTGACGACACCGCTGCGTGGGGCCGACCATCGTATGCGCCGCCCGGTGAGCGCCGCCTGCCTCCTGCTCTCGCTCGCGTGCGCTCCCGCGTGCGCCGTCCAGGGACCGCGGCGAGGCGGCGCGCTCGACGCCGAGTTCGCGCAGCTCCTGCCTCGCCCCGCGCCTGACGCGCCCGCCGCGCCCGCGTGGCGCGAGGGGCGCCAGCGCCTCGCCGACCTCCGCCGCGAGGTCGCGGGGGCTGGCCCGCGCACGCTCCGCGTCCGCCTGTCGCTCCGGGAGCCGCGCACGGGCCAGGTGATCGAGGCGCGCGGCGCGATCGCGATCGCCCCGCCGGCCGAGGTCGTCGATGGGCGCGCGCGCGGGGCGGGGAGCGCGGCCGTCGAGCCGGAGGGCGCGCTCCGGATGATCCTCCTCGGTCCGGGCGGCACCACCGCGCTCGATCTGTGGACGCGCGGCGACCGCTTCCGCTTCGCCGTCCCCGCGCTCGATCTCCTGAAGCGCGGCGACGCGTCGACGCCGCGCGCGTCGCTCCGCGGCCTGCCGGTGGACTTCCTCCGCTGGTGGATGCTCCACCCCGCGGCGGGGACGCTGCTCTGGTACGAGCGCGCCGCGAGCGTGGACGCGTTCGTCCTGCGCGACGGCGACGCCGTGATCGAGCTGCGGATCGACGATCGCGGCTCGATCGGCGCGCGCCGCACGACGTGGTCGGCCGCCGGTGACGCGCGCCGGCGCCAGCTCGACGAGGAGGTCGTGATCGCCGAGCGCATGGGCTGCGGCAACGTCCGCTACGCGCAGGCCTCGACCGGGCTGCTCGTCACGGTGATCTGCGAGGCCGAGGAGCGCGATCGCGCCCCGGATCCGCGCGCCTTCGTCGATCCCGACGCGATCCGGCCGGGGGACGGCTCATGAGCGACGCGTGCGTGATCGCCTCGGGCGCCGTCTCTGCGCTTGGCCTCGGCCCGCTCGCCTACCAGGTCCCTGACGCCGGCGAGCCCGCGCCCGTCGCCATCGCGCACGACGCGGAGCTCGCGCGCGCCGGTCTCCAGCGGCCCTTCGCCGCGCGCGCCCCCGCGGAGCTCGGCGTCGCCTCCGGCCCCGATCGCGCGACGGATCTCCTGAAGGCGGCGCTCTCCCAGGCGCTCGCGACCCTGGAGGTCGTGCGCCCGGGCTGGCGCGGCGAGCGGATCGGCATCGCCCTCGGCACCTCCAGCGGCGGCATGCTCACGGCGGAGCGGCTCTTCGCCGCGCGCGCCGAGGGCGCCGACGCCGGCGCGCTCGCCGCGCTGGCCCCGGGCGCGACCTACTTCGCGCCGTTCAACGACGCGCTCGCCGCGTTCGGGCTGGAGCGGACCCCGTTGCGCACGCACCTGCTCGCGGCCTGCGCGGCGAGCACCCTGGCGATCGGCCTCGGCCTTCGCTGGCTCGATCGCGACGCCTGCGATCTCGTGCTCGCCGGCGGCTACGACGCGCTCAGCGTCTTCGTCGCCGCCGGCTTCGAGGCGCTCCGCGCGACAACGGCGTCCAGATCGCGCCCCTTTCGTGTCGGCCGCGACGGCATGGCGCTCGGCGAGGGCGCCGCCGTGATCGCCCTCGTCCGCGAGGATCGTCGCCGCGGCGCCCCGGTGACGGCGCGCGTCGCCGGCTTCGGCGCATCGACGGACGCGGTGCACATCACCGCCCCGGATCGCACGGGCTCGGGGCTCATGCGCGCCGGCGCCGCGGCGCTCGCCGACGCCGGGTGGCCTGCCGCGCGCGTCGGCCTCGTCAGCGCCCACGCCACGGCGACGCCCTACAACGACGCGATGGAGTCGCGCGCGATCGCCGCGCTGCTCGCGGCGCCCCGCCCTGCCGACGGCACGGGCGGGCTGCCTGGCGGCGCTCCGGTCTCTCCGCCGGTGGTCCACCCGTTCAAGGCGCAGATCGGGCACACGCTCGGCGCCGCGGGCGCGCTCGAGTCGCTCGCGGCCGCCGCCGCCCTCACCGCGCGCATCGCCCCCCCGGCGGCGTCCGAGGGCGAGCTCGACCCCGACGCCCCGGCGCTCCTGCTCGAGCGCGCCGAGCCCCGCCCGCTCTCTGCGGCCCTCAAGCTCTCGGCGGCGTTCGGGGGCGCCAACGCCGCGCTCCTGCTCACGTCTTCCCCGAGCGGGCGCAGGCCGCGGACCGCCCGCCCCGTCTATCTCCGCGCGCATGCGCGCGTGACCGGCTCCGATCTCGTGCGCCTCGCCGAGGCGACCGGCGTCGCGCGCGACCGCCTCGCGCGCCTCGACGCGCTCTGCCGGCTCGGGCTGTCCGCGGTGGCGGCCCTCGCCGCGGCCGTCGGCGCCGACGGCCTGCGCGGCGCCGGCATCGTCGCGGGCCACGCGCTCGCGACGCTCGACACCAACGAGATCTACGACGCCCGCCGCCGCGCGCGCGGCGCCCGCTTCGTCGATCCGCGCCTCTTTCCCGCCACGTCGCCGAACGCGATCGCGGGCGAGTGCGCCATCGCGTACCAGCTCACCGGGCCGAGCTTCGCGGTCGGCGCCGGGCTCGGCGGCGCGCTGGAGGCGCTCCGCGCCGCGGCCGAGCTCGTCGCGTCGTCCGACGCCGATCGCATGGTCGTCCTCGCGGCCGACGACGCGGGTCCGGTCGCGCGCGAGCTCCTCGGCCTCATCGGCGCGCGGTCGCGGGCGTTCACCTGCGGCGCCGTCGCGCTCCTCCTCCAGGCGGACCCCGGCGACGCGGCGCGCCTGCGCGAGGTCGATCTCGACCTCCCGGTGGACCACGAGGGCCCGGTCGGCCACCTCGCCCTCCTTCGCTGGCTCGAAGACCGCGGATAGCGCCGGTACACCCGTCCGCGCCATCCGCGGCGTTCTTGTTCGCTTCGCTTGCCGATCTGCACCCCGATCTGGCAAGGTCCCGGGCCGGAATCAGCAGCTTCCCCTGAGCGTTGTCCTGCCCGCGTATGCTCTGCCGCAAAACAAACGCTGTCGCTTCACTACTCGTCGTTGCTTCCACCGTCCTCGCCGGCTGCGCGACCCACTACATCCCGAACACGGATGTCGAGGACAACGACGACAACCGCAAGATCATCTCGTTCTGCGAGAAGTACCGCAACGCGGTGGAGAGCAAGAACGTCGGCGCCCTCCTCCAGCTCGCCTCGCCCAAGTACTACGAGGACGGCGGCAACATCGATGCGGCGGACGACCTCGATTACGCCGGCCTGCGCGAGTACCTCAACGGCAAGTTCCAGGAAGCGCGCGCCATCCGTTACGAGATCCGTTACCGGCGGGTCCTCAGGGAGGACGACGTCATCTTCGTCGACTACACCTACAGCGCCAGCTATCGCATCCCGGGTCGCAAGGGCGAAGAGTGGCGCCGCAAGGTGGAGGACAACCGCCTCGAGCTTGTCGAGCACCAGGACGAGTACCGCATCGTCGCGGGGATGTAGCGCTCGGCCGCGGCTCTAGTTGAGCGCGCTCTTCGAGGAGGGGACATCGAAGACGCCCTTCTCCTTCGCGGCGGCGAGCACGCGGAGCGCCGTCCGATAGCCGCGCAGGACGAGCGGCTTCGCGGCGAACCGGTTCATGTAGCTGTACCGGCCGACCGCGGGCGCCACGTCGAGGAAGGTGACGTTCGGGTAGAGCTTCGAGAGGAGCTCGACGCCGCGACGCTCCTTCTCGGCCAGCAGGATGCTGAGCGACTGCCGGACCACGCCGGGCGCGCCGCTCCTCGCGATCGAGCGCTGCGACCCGTCGCGCTCCTCGGGGCGGTAGATGTTGGAGATGATCACGATGTTCGCGCCGGCGTTCACGGCCACGTCGGCGGAGAGCGTCCGGATCACCTCGCCGCTCAGGTGATAGCGGCCGTTGATGCGGTAGGGCCGGAACAGGCCGGGCACGCAGCAGCTCGCGGCCACGGCCTGGCTGATCGGCGTCGCCTCGTCGTAGCCCGGGCCAAAGACGACGCGCTTGGCGCTGTCGACGTCGACAGCGGTCACGTAGACAGCGTGCGGGAGCTGCCGGAAATCGTTGATCGGCAGCGTCCGACGCACGTAGCGCTCGAGCCGATCGATCGAGAACATCCCCGAGCAGAGGTACCCCGGGTCGAGCAGATCGCGCAGGGCGGGCGCACCGAAGAAGCTCGACACGTGGAGGCGAGGCCCGCGGTGCCGGCGCCGCCACGGCAGGCGGTAGGCGTCGAGCAGCACGTCGAGCGGGATGTCCTGCCCGTACGTCGCGCTGACAAGCGCGCCTGCGCCCGCGCCCACGTAGATCTCTGGATGGATCCCCAGCTCTTCGCAGGCCTTCAGCACGCCGAGGTGCGCCAGGCCTCGCGCCGCCCCCCCGGAGCCAACGAACGCGATCTTGAGGCGGCTCATCGAGCGTCGATCTTGCCGGAGATGCGGCACGAGCGCAAAGCCTACTGTAGCTGGAAGTCCTCGAGCAGCCGATAGATCCTGAATCGCGGTCCGTCTCGCCGTAGCCACACGACGATCTCGTCGCCGAGCAGCCGATCGGCCGCGATCCGGGCGGTCGTGATCGGCACCCGGATCACGACGTCCTGGTCGTCGAGCGTCTCCGGCTGGATCGCGGGGTGCTGCGGCGTCGCGAGCACGTCCTCCGCCCGGAAGATCTGGAGCTCCGACTCCCGGTAGACAGGCTCTCCGGCGAGCTTGCCGTACTCGAGCCGCCGGAAGCGCTGCTCCCACCAGAGCCCAGCGCTCGGCGGCTGCCCTTGTCCGCCGGACCCGGTCTGGATCGCGAGGGCGTCGCGCGTCAGCAGCTCGCTCAGCGCCTCGCTGTCCTCGGCGGTCACCCGCTGGAAGAACTCGGCCACGACGTCCAGCGCCAGGCCGATGCCGAGCGGCGTTCGAAGGGTCACGACGCCGTCGCGGGCATCGGCTTCATTCACCGGTCGCGGAGGCGCGCTCGCCGGATCGATCGCCACGCCGTCGGGGCGGCGACGCTCCTCGGGCAGCTCGGAGGCCGCGGGGAACGAGGCCGCTCCGCCCAGCCCGCACCCGAGGAGGGACGAGCCGAGGAGCGCGACGATGAACAGCGAGGGGGGCCCCGGCGGAGCTTGCGCGACGTCAGGGACGCCGGCCGGCGATGGGTGCGCCCGGCGCCTCTGCGGGGCGTGGCGGCGTTCAGATCGGCTCGACCGCTGGCTCATCGGCGCGCGTGAACGTCACGATCGCACGCTCACCGACGGGGGTCCACCCCGCGGGGGCCTGCTCGTCGTCGAAGTCCGACGCGACGAGCGTCAGCCGGCTCGCCGCATAGTCGGGCATGCGCATGCGACCCAGGCCGCCGTCGCTCAGCAGCCGCTCCATGTCCTCGTTGCCCTGGTAGATGCGGTACGCCATCGGCGTGCCGCCGTGGGCCACGAGCAGGTACTCCGGGTTCGTGACCACGATGTTCATCGCGCTCGGCCCGGCCCCTTCCTCTGCGCAGAGCCGATCGACGAGCGCGATGGAGGACCGGAGGGCTGCCCGCGCGCTCGCCGCGTCCACGGTGGGCCGATCGAGCTGGTTGCTGTCGTGGAGGAAGGACAGGAACAGGTGGAAGAGGATCTCGCTGTCCGTCTCGCCGCGGACGTCCCGCTGGAGAAACTGCGGCAGCGAGTCGCTGAGCTGGCTCCGCAGCCGGGCGAACCCTTCGACAGTGCCGGTATGGGCGAACAGCCACTGCCGGTAACGGAACGGGTGCGTGTTCTCCGTACGCAGGCTGCCGACGGTCGCAGCCCGGACATGCGCCACGAGGATGTCGGCGCGCACGTCCTTGGTCATGTCGACCAGGCTGATCTCGGGCCGGTCGTCGATCGGCCGGCGCTTGAGGAGAATCTCTCCTCCCTGGTAGAAGCCGACACCCCAGCCAGGGATCACGCCCTCCCTTCGGCGGACGACGAGGGCACGATCTTCAAGCTCGATCGCACGCGCGCCGAGATCCGGACGGTTACCGATAAAGCCGACGAGACGAGCCATAGCTTTGTCCTCGCGAGTTGGGTCGGGGGCCGGGGGCCGTGTCCGGCTCGCCGGTAGAGCGCTCCCTCATCTGCAAGCAGGGGTGGCTCCGTCGGTCGGCCGCGTGAGCGTGGGTCGCGGGTTGCGCCCTATGCTTTCTTGATACGACAGAGTCGCCGTGCAAGCGGAGCAAAAACGGATCCCCAGCGGCGAGGCTGGCCGCGGGCACGGCCTGACCACACTGCCTGCCGCGCGTCGCGCCGGTCGCGTGACCTCTCACTCTTCGCGCTCACCGCTTCCCCGACCGTCCCCTTGGCGCTACCCGCGCGGCGAGATCTCTCACGCACGGGTACGCACGGGTATGTGCGAGGCGCGGCTAACCTCGTCTGCTTTCTCGCGTCAGCCCATCGCGTCGACGTCGTGGCGCATCGCGCCGTGGGCCAAGCCGCTCGAAACAGCGCCGGCAGTCCTGGCGTGATCTCTGACGCGCGGCACTACGGCGCGAGCCGGTTCAGCATGCGCGGGAACGGGATCGTCTCGCGCACGTGGGGCAGGCCGCAGATCCAGGCGACGCTCCGCTCGACACCGAGCCCGAAGCCCGCATGCGGGAAGGTGCCATACCGGCGCAGATCCAGGTACCAGCTGAACGCCTCGGGGGGCAGCTTGTGCGCCTCAATTGCGCGCTCGAGCGTGGCGAGATCATCCTCGCGCTGCCCGCCGCCGATCACCTCACCATAGCCCTCTGGCGCCAGGACATCGACGCAGAGGGCGAGCCGGGCGTCCGTCGGATCGCGCTTCATGTAGAAGGCTTTCACCTCGGCCGGATAGCGGTGGATCATGACGGGGCGATCGTACCGGCTGGAGATGATCGTCTCGTCCTCGCCCCCGAGGTCCTCGCCCCAGGGGAAGTCCGGGACTCCAGCTTCTCCAGCAGTTTTGCGCTTCTCCGCGCGCGCCTCGTTCAGGATGGCGACGGCCTCGTCGTAACGGATGCGGGGGAACGGCTTCTTGACGGCCTCGAGCTTCGTCACGTCGCGCTCGAGCACGGCGAGATCGGGGCGGCGCCGCTCGAGGACGCGCTCGACGATGAAGCAGAGGAAGTCCTCGGCCAGGTCCATGTCGCCGTCGAGGTCCATGAACGCCACCTCGGGCTCGACCATCCAGAACTCGGCCAGGTGGCGGCGCGTCTTCGACTTCTCCGCGCGGAACGTCGGCCCGAAGCAGTACGCCTTCCCGAACGCGGCCGCCGCCGCCTCCATGTAGAGCTGCCCCGACTGGGTGAGGTACGCCTTGTCGCCGTGGTAGTCGGTCTGGAACAGCGTGCTCGTCCCCTCGCACGCGTTCGGCGTGAAGATGGGCGCGTCGACGAGCGTGAACCCGCGCCCGTCGAAGAAGTCGCGGATGGCCTGGATGATGGTGTGGCGCACGCGCAAGATCGCGTGCTGCCGCCTCGAGCGCAGCCAGAGGTGGCGGTGATCCATGAGGAAGTCGGTCCCGTGCTCCTTCGGGGAGATCGGGTACTCGCCCGCGGTCGGGGCGATCAGGCGGAAGCCGGCCGCGACGACCTCGAAGACCCCGGCCCGCTTCGGGTGCGCCTTCACCTCGCCGGTGACCTCGATCACGCTCTCCTGCGTGACCTTGTCGGCGGCCGCGAAGACCTCGTCGCCGACGTCGCTCTTCGCCATCACGCACTGGACGGTGCCGAGGCCGTCGCGCAGCTCGAGGAAGTGGAGCTTCCCGCTCGAGCGCTTGTTGTAGAGCCATCCACGGAGCGCGACAGTGCTGCCGACGTGCGCGCTGAGGTCGCTGGTAGCGATGACGGGCAAGTCCTGCATGGGCGCCGGAAATAGCACGGTTTAGTTGCGGCTGACGCCGGCTCCGGCCAAAAATGGCGCCATCTTGGCCCGCCGAAAGCGTCGCGCGCTCTGCCTGCCTGCGTTCCTCAAGCTGCTCGCCGCGGCGGGCGTGCTGCTCGGCGCAGGCGGCTGCTCGGCCCTGTACCCGGAGCTCGAGTCCCGGCTCCACGCGCCGCCTCCGGGGCAGGAGCTCCATCCTCCGCCGCCCGAGGACGTCCGGTGGCTCCGGATCGTCGAGGCGCGCGTCCCGGAGCGCACTCGGGACGGTCGAGCCTGGGATCCCCCCGGTGACGGCAGCCTCCCGGACCCCTACGCCCGCGTCCTGGTCAACGGCGTGGAGCTCTTCCGGACCGCCGTGCAGTCGGACACCGTGGAGCCGACCTGGCCGGATGGCCCCAGCGGAAATTTCCGCGTCGCACCCGAGGACTGGCTCCGCGTCGAGGTCTGGGAGTCGGATCCGCTCGTCGACAAACCGATCGGCGTGCGCGACATCGGCCGCCCCACCGAGGCGCAGCGCGCCGCCGGCGAGATCCAGGTCGATCTGGAGGGTGGCGGCTCGCTCACGCTGGCCTTCCAGCCGGCTCACGCCAGGATCGGCCTTGGCCTCTGGTACCAGCTCTACTCGGGCTCCGCGTTCATCTCACGGACCGTGGAGGGGGGGCCCGCCGAGCGCGCCGGGCTCCGCAAGGGCGACGAGGTGCTCGAGATCGCGGGGCGGGCCGTGCGGAGCCTGACCGTCGCCCAGATCCGGGGCGCGCTCGACGCCGTGCCGCGCACAGGGCTCGTGCTCCTGGTCAAGCACGCCACGGGCGCGACCGAGCGGCTCCGGGTCCACGCCGGGCCCATCTACCCGCTGTTCGAGCGCTTCGGCGCCGTCGAGTGAGGGGCCGGCGCGCCGTGAAGATCCCGCCGTTCGGGCTCACGACCCGGGAGATCCGCGAAGAGCTCGCGCCCCTGCGGAACGACTTCTCGGTCGCGGTGTGCCGCGCGAAGAACCCGTTCAACATCGGGGCCATCATCCGCGTCGCCCACTCGTTCCTGGTCCGGGAGATCTTCCTGATCGGGACCGAGCCTTATTACGAGCGCGCCTCGATGGGCATGCAGAAGTACGAGACAATCATCGAGTGCCCCGACGAGGCAGCCTTCCTGGAGGCGGCGCGCGGCCGCCCGCTCATCGGCGTGGAGCGCGACCACGCGCGGCGGACCCTCTGGGAAGCGCCGCTGCCGCACGGGCTCGTCTTCCTCTTCGGCAGCGAGGACGACGGGCTGCCGCAGGCGCTGCTCGACGCCTGCGAGGACGTGATCGCGATCCCCATGTACGGGATCAACCACTCGTACCCGGTGGCGATCGCGGCGGGCATGACGATGTGCGAGTGGGCGCGGCGGCGCGACCCGCGCGGCGGCGGGATCCGCGAGGGCGGGTGAGCCGCGCCGCCGCGGGCCGCCTGCCGGCGGACGCGGCGTCGCTACTCGCGGAAGCGCTCGAAGACGAGCAGCTCGCCGAGGAAATCGTGATCGAGCGTCCCGGCAGCGCGCATCCCGAGCTTCTCGATCACCCGGAGCGACGCGCGGTGCCAGGCCGGCGTGGTGGCGATCACGCGCCTGACGGCTGCCTGCTGCAGCGCCCAGTGCAGGACGGCGCGCGACCCCTCGGTCGCGTAGCCCTGCCCCTGGGACTTGCCCTCGACGCCGTAGCCGATCTCCACGGTCCCCGTGGCGTCGGGCCGGCCGTTCAGCACCACGCTGCCGACGACGACGCGCGCCGCCTGGCCGCGCGTCACCATCAGCCGCGTCCCCCACAGGAAGGCCTCGGGATCGTCGCGCAGCCGGTCGAGCGGCGAGCTGAAGGCGCGCTCGACGAGCGCGCGCCCAGGCCACGCGTCGGGGAAGTGCGCGCCGGACAGGGCCTCGGCTTCCAGGCGATCTCCGCGGATGACCGCCTCGAGCAGGGGCAGCGAGACCGGGGTGAGATCTAGGCGCTCGGTAGTCAGGGTGCTCATCGCGAACCTGCGGCGATCAGATCACGCGTCGCGGCCTGCCGGAAGTCGAAATGGCGAAGGGCCGACTTCCCCGGGAGGAAGTCGGCCCTCGCCGGCCAGGCTTATCTGCCTGGGCCGCGATCAGAAGTCGTGGCCGTGACCCGCGTGGGCCCCGCCGGCCGACGCCTTCTCCTCCTTCGGCCGCTCGGCGATGAGCGCCTCCGTGGTGAGCATCAGGCTGGCGACGCTGGCCGCGTTCTGGAGCGCCGACCGGACGACCTTGACCGGATCGATGACGCCCATCTCGAGCAGGTTGCCGTAGGTGCCCGAGGCCGCGTTGTAGCCGTACGAGTCCTTGCCCTCGCGCACCTTCTGCACGACGATCGAGCCCTCTTCCCCGGCGTTGGCCGAGATCTGGCGGAGGGGCTCCTCGATGGCGCGGCGGATGATGTTCACGCCGAACCGCTGCTCGTCGTTGACCTGGATCTTCTCGAGCGCGCTCTGCGCACGGATGAGCGCGACGCCGCCGCCCGGGACGATGCCCTCCTCGACGGCCGCGCGGGTCGCGTGGAGCGCGTCCTCGACGCGGGCCTTCTTCTCCTTCATCTCGGTCTCGGTCGCAGCGCCGACCTTGACCACCGCGACGCCGCCCACGAGCTTCGCGAGCCGCTCCTGGAGCTTCTCGCGGTCGTAGTCGCTCGTCGTGTTCTCGATCTGCGCGCGGATCTCCTGCTGCCGGGCCTTGATCTTGTCCTTCTTGCCCTGGCCGCCGACGATCGTCGTGTTGTCCTTGTCGATGATCACCGTCTTGGCGCGGCCGAGATCGCTGATCGTGACGTTCTCGAGCTTGAGGCCGAGCTCCTCCGCGATCACCTGGCCGTCCGTCAGGGTCGCGATGTCCTTCAGCATCTCCTTGCGGCGATCGCCGAAGCCCGGCGCCTTCACGGCCGCGCAGTGCAGCGTGCCGCGGAGCTTGTTCACGACGAGCGTCGCGAGCGCCTCGCCCTCGACGTCCTCGGCGATGATGAGGAGCTGCTTCTGGCTCTTGGCGATCGCCTCGAGCACGGGGAGCAGGTCCTTCATGTTGGAG
This sequence comes from Sorangium cellulosum, assembly GCF_001589285.1. GTDB lineage: Bacteria > Myxococcota_A > Polyangia > Polyangiales > Polyangiaceae > Sorangium > Sorangium cellulosum_G. The sequence continues at coordinate 28,295 of NZ_JEMA01000604.1, forward strand.
ATCTTCTTCTCCGAGATGAGGATGTAGCAGTCCTCGAGGTTCGCCTTCATCGCCTCGGGATCGGTCACGAAGTACGGCGAGAGGTAGCCGCGGTCGAACTGCATGCCCTCGACCACGTCGAGCGTCGTGTCGGCGCTCTTCGCCTCCTCGACCGTGATCACGCCCTCCTTGCCGACCTTCTCCATCGCGTCGGCGAGGAGCTTGCCGATCGTCTCGTCGCCGTTCGCGCTGATCGTGCCGACCTGCGCGATCTCCTTCGCGTCCTTGGTCTGCTTGGCCGAGCTGTGGAGGTGCCCCACGATCGCCTCGACCGCCTTGTCGATGCCGCGCTTGATCTCCATCGGGTTGTGGCCCGCCGCGACGAGCTTGGAGCCCTCGCGGTAGATCGCCTGCGCGAGCACGGTCGCGGTGGTCGTCCCGTCGCCGGCGATGTCGCTCGTCTTCGAGGCGACCTCGCGGACCATCTGGGCGCCCATGTTCTCGAAGCGGTTCTCGAGCTCGATCTCCTTGGCGACGGTCACGCCGTCCTTGGTGACCGTCGGGGAGCCGAAGCTCTTCTCGATGACAACGTTGCGCCCCTTCGGGCCGAGCGTGACCTTCACCGCGTCGGCGAGGGCGTTGACGCCCGCGAGGATCATGCTGCGGGCGGACTCGTTGTAGATGATTTCTTTGGCTGCCATGGTGTCTCTCCTAAGTTCCTGCTGTCGCCCGCGTCACTTCTCGATCACGCCGAGGATGTCGTCCTCGCGGAGGATGAGGTGCTCCTCGCCGTCGATCTTGACCTCGGTGCCCGAGTACTTGCCGAAGAGGACGCGATCGCCCTCCTTGACGTCGAGCTTCCGCACGGTACCGTCCTCGCCGACCTTGCCGTTGCCGACGGCGACGACCGTGCCTTCGATCGGCTTCTCCTTGGCCGTGTCAGGGATGTAGAGACCTCCCTTGGTCTTCTCTTCTTCCTTCACGCGCTGAACGATCACGCGGTCCTGGAGCGGTCGAATCTTCATCTTGCGAATCCTCCGGGGACGAGCGCCGCGTCCCTCGAGACGGCAGGACCCGCGGCCTGAGCGGCAGCGAGGTCCCGTACGTTTGCAGCCTGGGCACTTTGCTAGCACTCGCTTCCGACGAGTGCTAGCGGGCGGCGCGCAAGATAGTCACCCCCCGGAGGGTGTCAAGCGCGGCTCCGCCCGGTACTTCGCGCGTTAGCAGCCAGGCGCTGGGGTGGCTGTAAGTCCCGGAGATCGCAAGAGAAGTGCGGGGCGTGAGGCTGGGCTCGGCGCGGTCCGTCGGCTAGAGTGACCATATGAGGGCGGAAATGCGGCAGCACAGCGACGCGACGTCCTCACGGTCTCCGGCCCGATGGAGGCCGACAGGACGTGTCTGGTTGACCTGAGCGCGCGGTAGCCCGGGTTACGTCGGTATCCAGGGCACCCGCGCAAGTGAGGTGCCCCCGTGAGCCAAGCGATCTCTGTGTCCCCGAGCATGACCCGCTATTTCCAGGAGGTTGTGGACGAGGCGCTCCGAGTTCGGAACGTCGCCGCGACCGAGGCGGCCTCGAGTTACCTCGTCGGTCTGCTTTGTGCTTTCGCTCACCCGGACGAGCACGCCGAGTCTGCCTTCAACCAGCCCCTGACCTTTCTGCTGCGCGACGCCCTGGAGGCCTCCGGGGCCGAGCGTTTCCGGCGGCTGCGCAACCTCGGTGACGGCGTGCTCTACGCGGTCGGCTTCTTCGGCGGCCATATCGAGCTCAAGGGGGTCGACCGCGGCTATGTGGTCGGGGTCGGCTCGACCGCCTACCACCATGCCGCCGCTATGCTGCGCCTCAACGCGGGCGTCGGCCAGGGCCCCGATGTTCTTTCGGAGATGGCGGAGAAGTTCGAGCGCTTCGCGGCCGTCCTGAACGACGTGGCCGACGGTACGCTCGCGTCCGGCGCCCGGGACGAGCGCTCGGTGCTCCGGCTGTACGAGCGCTGGGTCCGCACCGGCTCCAGCCGCCTCGCCGAGGAGCTGGGGGCGCGCGGGCTCGTGCCGAGCCGCGGGACTGGCGGGCTCAACTGATGCTAGGCGCGACCTTCACCGCCCGGATCCAGCAGCACCTCGCGTGGACCTACGCGCTCGATGACGCGCCCGCCGTCGACGACTTCATCCGGCCGACGGACGGCGGCGCCCGCGAGGCGCTGCTGATCCGGCACGCGGACGGGGACATCGAGGTGGCCCTGCACCTGCCCCGCCGCGCGATCTCGCGGGGCGGAGCGGGGACGTTCGACGAGATCTGCCAGATCGTCGAGGGGGTGAGCCATTTCCTCTATGTGGCCGAGCGGGCGCGCCGGGAGCTCCCGGCGACCCAGCTCGAGCTCGAGCTCCAGGCCGAGGTCGACAAGTACGTGCTGCTCGTCCACGGCGGCCTGGCCGAAAAGGTCGAGCTCCCGGGCCCGCCGCTCGGGCATCGCGGCGAGGGTGCTCCGCCCGGGCCGCGGCGCTTCGAGCCCGAGCGCGCCGCGCGGATCCGCGCTCGCCTCTTCGAGCGGGTGACCTTCATGGACCCCCCCGGCACGGAGACCGGTGACCGCTACCGGATCGCGAACGACCTGGCGGCGCGCTTCGCTGGCCGGCTCGAGGTCGAGTTTGCTCGCCGCGGTCGGCACGCCGAGCTGCTCGCTGCGCTGCGGCGCTTCTACGCGGCGGGGCAGACGGAGAAGATCGCCCTCGCGCGCGCCGCGTGACCGCGTCGAAGGCGCTCGGCGTCGCCGTCCGGGGGCGCGGGGCGGCGCCGAGCGCGCGCCGCGGCCGCGCGGGCTCGACGCGCGGCGTGAGGATCGTTCCCTCTTGACCGGTTCGCGCGCACGTACTCTCATCCGCATCTACGATGCCTTCCGCGAGCATGAAGCCGCCGCCCCGCGTGCTGGTGGCTGAAGACGAACCGGCGATGTTGAGCCTTGTTGCGCGTCATCTGAGGAGCCTCGGCTTCGCCGTGATCGAGGCCTCCGAGGGCGACGCCGCCTGGGACCTCGCGCGCGAGCACACGCCGGATCTGGTGATCCTGGACGTGATGATGCCCGGCATGAGCGGCTGGGAGATCTGCAAGCGGCTGAAGGGCGACACGTCCGACGGTCGGCCCTTCGCGAACACCGGCGTCATCATGCTCACCGGGATCGGTGAGAACCTGAACGAGATGACGTCGCCGCTCTTCGCGGCGGACGCCTGGCTGAACAAGCCGTTCGACTTCGGGGAGCTCGACGCGCGCGTGCGCGAGACGCTCGCGCGTTACGCCAAGGCGCTGCCCGGATCGAACGGCAGCAACGCCCAGGCGAGCGGCGAAGGCGAGGAGCACGAAGAGCCCGTGTCAGCGCCGGCGCCGCGCGCGCAGCAAACGTCGGGGGCGAACGGCGCCGCGACTGACAAGGCGGCCGCGAAGAAGGCGGCGCCCAGGAAGGCCGCGGCGAAGAAGGCGGCTGCGGCGAAGAAGGCGGCGCCCAAGAAGGCCGCGGCGAAGAAGGCGGCGCCCAAGAAGGCCGCGGCGAAGAAGGCGGCGCCCAAGAAGGCCGCGGCGAAGAAGGCGGCGCCCAAGAAGGCCGCGGCGAAGAAGGCGGCGCCCAAGAAGGCCGCGGCGAAGAAGGCGGCGCCCAAGAAGGCCGCGGCGAAGAAGGCGGCGCCCAAGAAGGCCGCGGCGAAGAAGGCGGCGCCCAAGAAGGCCGCGGCGAAGAAGGCGGCGCCCAAGAAGGCCGCGGCGAAGAAGGCGGCGCCCAAGAAGGCCGCGGCGAAGAAGGCGGCGCCCAAGAAGGCCGCGGCGAAGAAGGCGGCGCCCAAGAAGGCCGCGGCGAAGAAGGCGGCGCCCAAGAAGGCCGCGGCGAAGAAGGCGGCGCCCAAGAAGGCCGCGGCGAAGAAGGCGGCGCCCAAGAAGGCCGCGGCGAAGAAGTCGGCCGCGAAGCCGGGGGCGGCGAAGAAGACGGCTGCCTCGCAGAAATCGTCTGCAAAGCCGGGCGCGGCGAAAAGGCCGGCCGCCACCAAGGCAGCACCCAAGAAGAAGACGGCGAAGTGATCCAACCCGGGGCCCGCGCTGCGCGCGGCGCTCGGTCACGTTGTTCTCACGCCACGCACGCGCTCGGCCGCCAGGCCGAGTAGGGAGAGGGACGCCGCCCGGACAGACCTCGGGCGAGGGCCCTCACGCGCCGGTCGTCATCGCGCACCGATGCCGCCTGTCCGCCGACGTCGAAGCTACCCTGCGCGGGAATTGTCGGGGTTTGCCGCGCGTCATGCCTCGCGCGCCGCGCGCCGCGTCTCCCAGGAACTTTCGGGCGCGTGACCCGTCAGCGGGTACAATGCTGCGACGTTTCCACTTCGAGGGCCCCCGCGGGGGGCGTCCGGAGCGCTGAGCACCGTGAGCGACTCTCGCACGAAGCACCTGGACCGCATCCGCAGCGCCGCGCTCGCTGTCGAGCTGAGGCTCCGGTTCAGACGCGCGCTCCGCGCCCTGCCGAGCGCGCTGACCATCGCGCTGGCGATCGCCGCCGGCACGCTCGCGGCCCACAAGGCGCTTCCTGCGCACCTGGGCGAGCAGCGCGCGCGGCAGCTCCTCCTCGGCGCCGGGCTGCTCGTTCTTGCCACCCTCGTCGTCGCCATGCTGCGCCGGCTGCCTCCGCGCGCGGGGACGATGGCGCTCGACCGGCACCATGGCCTCCACGACCGGCTCACGAACGCCCTCGCCTTCGACGCGCTGCCGGCCGCGCAGCGGACCCCGCTCATGGAGGCGGCGATCGACGACGCCTGCGAGCGCGCCGCAGGGCTGCGCCCCGCCGGCGCCGCGCCGCTGGCCGTCCCGCGCGAGCTCCTGGCCTCGGCCGCTGTCGGCCTCGGCGTGCTCGCGGTGGCGCTGCTCGAGGTGCGGACCCCGCGCAAGACGGCGCCCGTCGCGCAGACAATCGACGCGCTCGCCATGTCGCCCGATGACATCGAGCTCTTCAAGGACGCGGCGAGGGCGCTCGACCGGCCGGACCAGAGCCCGGAGATGAAGTCCGCGGTCGAGCGGTTCAACCAGCTCATCGAGGACATCGCCAACAAACGCCTCGATCGGACCGAGGCGTTCCGCCGCATGGAGGCGCTCGAGCGCGAGCTCCTCAAGGGGGCCGAGGCCGACCTGAAGGCGCTCGAGGAAGCGCTGAAGGAGACCGGGCTCGACCTCAAGAAGAGCGACCTGGCGAAGGGCGTCGGCGAGTCTCTCGAGAAGAAGGACCTCGAGAAGGCGAAGAAGGACCTGAAGGAGCTCGCCGAGAGGCTCCGCGACAAGAAGCAGAAGTTCGACAAGGCCGAGATCGAGCGGCTGCGCAAGGCGCTCGCCGAGGCAGCCTCACGCCGCAAGGAGGCCCTCGCCGCGATCAACGAGAAGCGGGCCGAGGTGCGCGAGCAGCTCCTCAAGCAGAAGCAGAAGGCCTCCACGAGCGACCAGCGGAAGCCCGAGGAGGAGCGGCTGCTCAAGAAGAAGGAGCGCGAGCTGGAGCGGCTCGACCGCGACGCCGAGCAGAAGGAGCGGACCGGACGTCAGCTCGACCGCCTCGACCGGGAGCTCGCCAAGGCCGCCGAGGATCTGATGCGGGATCTCGGGATGTCGGCGGACGATCTCGATCAGGCCGCCGAGGACATCAACCGGATGCAGCAAGAGGAGATGTCCGAGCAGGAGAAGGAAGAGCTGCGCCAGAGGCTCGAGGAGCTGCGGGAGCTCGTGCGCCAGCAGGGGCAGGGCGGCAAGCAGCGGATGGCCAGGATGCTCCGCTTCGGCAAGCGCGCCCGCGGAAGCCAGGGCGGCGGCGAAGAGCAGCAGGGGCAGGGTCAGCAGGGCCAGGAGGGCCAGGGCGAGCAGCAAGGGCAGGACGGCCAGCAAGGCCAGGGCAAGGGCGGGCAGGGCCAGGGGCAAGAGCTGGTGATCGGGCCCGGCGGCAAGAAGATCCTGATGCCGGGCGGGCAAGGCCAGGGGCAGGACGGGCAGGGGAGCGGCCAGGGCAACAGCAACGGCGGCAACAAGCCGGGCGGCGACGGCGCCGGCTCCGGCCGTGGCGGCGAGGTCGCGGGCAAGCGCACGGACCCGAAGATGGGGACGCAGGACGTCCAGGCGCAGGGGCTCGATACCCAGGAGGGGCCCTCGAACAGCGAGGTCATCCTCAGCGCCGCCGAGCGGGGCTTCAAGGGGACCGGCTACAAGAAGGTCTTCACCGACTATCACACAGTCGCAGAGCAGCAGATCAACAAGGACCAGATCCCCGATGGATACCGGTTCTACGTGAACCGGTATTTCCAGCTGATCAGGCCGCGCGAGTGAGTCGAGCCGGCGGCTCGAACGCGACCGCGCCTCCACGGACGCTCCGCGACAGCGGGATCGAAGCAGGAAGCTATGGCCGACAAGACGAAGGAAGCAGCGCGCGCTGAGGTGGACGAGTTCCGCGCGAGCATCGGAGAGCTGCGCGAGGAGGTGGGAAAGGTCATCGTCGGCAACCGCGAGGTGGTCGACGGCGTGCTCACGTGCATGCTCGCGGGCTCGCACGCGCTGCTCGAGGGCGTGCCGGGGCTCGGCAAGACGATGCTCGTCCGCACGATGGCCGAGGCGCTCGACCTCCAGTTCTCGCGCATCCAGTTCACGCCCGACATGATGCCGGCGGACATCATCGGCACCACGGTCATCGACGAGAGCGCGGGCGGACAGCGGTCGTTCTCGTTCCGCAAGGGGCCGATCTTCGCGAACATCGTCCTCGCCGACGAGATCAACCGCGCGACGCCGAAGACGCAGAGCGCGCTCCTCGAGGCCATGCAGGAGCACCGGGTCACTGTCTCGCGCCAGAGCTACACGCTCGAAGAGCCGTTCTTCGTCCTGGCGACGCAGAACCCCCTCGAGAGCGAGGGGACGTACCCGCTCCCCGAGGCGCAGCTCGACCGGTTCTTCTTCAAGCTTCACGTGCCGTTCCCGAGCCGCGACGAGCTGAACTCGATCCTGGAGCGGACCACCGGGACCGAGGCGATCGCGGTGCGGCCGGTCCTGAGCAGGGAGCGGATCACCGCCATGCAGCGGCTCGTGCGCGAGGTGCCCGTGGCGAAGCACGTCCAGGACTACGCGGTGCGGCTCCTCCAGGCCACGCACCCGACCGAGGGCGAGAGCCTCGACGAGGTGAAGCGGTTCGTGAAGTTCGGCGCGTCGCCGCGCGGGGCGCAGGCGCTGCTGCTCGCCGCGAAGATCCGGGCGCTCTTCGAGGGGCGGTTCGCGGCGTCGGTCGACGACGTGCGGGCGTGCGCGCTCCCCGCGCTGCGCCACCGCGTGCTCCTCAACTTCGAGGGAGAGGCCGAGGGCGTGAAGACGGACGAGGTGCTGCAGGCGATCCTCAAGCACCTGCCGGAGAGCAAATGAGGGAACGTCGAAGGTAGCATGGGGCTCTTCGACGCCTTCAAGAGGGCCGCTGCGCCGCTCCGACGGCTCTCCGCGCTCTCCCCGCTCTCCGCGAGCGCCTCCGACGAGGATCTCTTCGACGACGAGTTCCAGCGCAAGCTCGACTACCTCGCGATGGTGAGCCGCCGCGTCTTCTCCGGCGCGATGCGCGCGGAGCGGCGGACCAAGAAGACGGGCTCCGGGGTCGAGTTCGCCGATCACCGCGACTACGCCCCCGGCGACGATTTCCGGTACCTCGACTGGGCCGCGTACCAGCGCTTCGACCGGCTCCTCATCCGGCTCTACGAGGAGGAGGAAGACCTCTCGATCTACTTCATCCTCGACACGTCGGCGTCGATGGCGTTCGGCGACGGCGCGAAGCTGCGGCACGCGAAGCGCCTCTGCGCCGCGCTGGCGTACGTGGGGCTTGCCAACCTCGACCGCATCGCGATCGTCACCGCGACCGACGAGATCAGCGGGCGCATGCAGTCGACCCGCGGCAAGGCGCGCATCTTCAGGATCTTCCGCTTCCTCGGGCAGGCGCGCGCGGACGGCGCGACCGACCTCGGGGAGGCGATGAAGACCTTCGTGGCGCAGCACAAGCGGCGCGGGCTCGCGGTCATCCTCAGCGATCTCTACGACCCGGTGGGCTTCGAGCGCGGCATCAACGTGCTCCGGTACAACCGCTTCGAGCCGTTCGTGCTCCACATCGCCGACCCGCGCGAGGCGCGGCCCGCGCTGCGCGGCGACGTGCGCGTCTACGACTGCGAGACCGGGGAGGAGCGCGAGGTCACGGTGACCGCGAAGGTGCTCGAGCGCTACGCCGCGGCGCACGAGCAGTACCTCGACGAGATCCGCCGCTTCTGCACGTCGCGGCAGGTGAGCTACTTCCGCGCCGACGTGTCCGTCCCCTTCGACGAGCTGATCCTGCGCGTGTTCCGCAGAGGCGGCTTCCTCCGGTAGCCATGCTGCACTTCACCGGCGTCCCGCTGCAGACCCTGCTCCAGATCGGCGCCCTCGCCGGGGCCGTTGTCGTCGTCTTCTACATCCTCAAGCTGCGCCGGCGGCCCGTCGCCGTCCCCTTCTCGAAGATCTGGGAGCGCGTCCTCCGGGACAAGGAGGCGACGAGCCTGTTCTCGCAGCTCAAGCGGCTGCTCTCGCTGCTCCTGCAGCTCGCGCTGCTCGCGCTGCTGCTGCTCGCGCTCGGGGATCCGCGCCCGCAGGCGAACCTCGTCGAGGGACGCAACATCGTCGTGCTCATCGACGCGAGCGCGAGCATGCAAGCCATCGACGTCGCGCCCTCGCGCATCGAGCTCGCGAAGGAAGAGGTCAGGAAGATGGTCCGCGGCCTGTCCGGCAGCGACCGCATGCTGCTGGCCCAGATGGACGCGGCCGTCACGCCCCTGTCCACGCTCACCGGGGAGATCGCCGACCTGGAGGCGGCCGTCGCCGCGGTGAAGCCGACCGACGCGACCGCCGACTTCGCGCGCGCGCTCCGCTTCGCGGGTGACACCCTGAGCGGGCTGCCGTCGCCCGAGATCATCGTCGTGAGCGACGGCGCGCTGGGCGAGCCGGCAGATCCCGGGGGGGCCGTGCGCCTCGGCGACGTCAAGCTGTCGTTCCTGCCCATCGGCAAGGGCTCGCGGAACGCCGCGATCACCGAGTTCTCGGTGCGGCGCTACCCGCTCGACAAGAGCCGCTACGAGGTGATGCTCGAGGTCACGAACACGAGCGACGAGCCGCTCGATCTCGAGCTGTCGCTGCTCGGCGACGGCCAGCTCACCGACCTGACGCGCATCCGGCTCCAGCCCAAGGAGAAGCTGCCCCGCTTCTACCCGAACCTCTCCGGCGCCTCGAAGACGCTCGAGGCGAAGCTCGCGCTGGCCGACGGCAGCTCCGACGACCTGCCCGCGGACAACCACGCCTACGCGCTGCTCCCCGAGCGGCGCCGCGCGCGCGTCCAGGTCGTCACGGCGGGGAACATGTTCCTCGAGGCGGCGCTGCTCCTCGACGAGTACCTCGACGTGACGTTCGTCGAGCCGCAGCGCTACCCGGCGGCCGCCTCGTTCGACGTGACCATCTTCGACGGTGTGGCGCCGACCGTCGCGGCGGGCAGCGGCAGCCTGCTCTACCTCAACCCGACCGGGACGGGCCTCCCGTTCGAGGTGGGCAAGGAGATCCTGGACGACGATCCGAACTACCGCCTGGGCTTCGACGAGCTCGAGGCGAAGCACCCGCTCCTGCGCTACACGGCGCTCAGCGACGTGAACATCGCGCGCGCCCACACGCTCAAGGGCAGCAAGGAAGACCGGGTCGTCGGACGGAGCTACAAGGGCCCGCTGCTCATCGAGGGGCGGCGCGGCGGCGTGAAGTTCGTCGCGCTCGGGTTCGACGTCCGCGAGAGCGACTTTCCCCTGCGGATCGCCTGGCCGCTCTTCCTGCTCAACGCGATCAACAACTTCGTCGAGGAGGACACGAGCTACATCTCCTCGTTCCGCACGGGCGCCGTCTGGCACATCCCGGCGTCCTCGTCCGCGGAGACGGCGAGCCTGGAGCAGCCCGACGGGACGAAGCGCATGGTCCCGATCCAGGACGGGCGCGCCGTGTTCCTGGGGCAGCACGCCGGCTTCTACACGCTGCGCGTCGGCGGCGCTGGCGCGCAGGAGGAGAGCATGTTCGCCGCGAACCTCTCCGCGCCGCAGGAGAGCGCGATCGCCCCCGCCGCCGAGCTCAAGGTCGACGGCCGCGGCGCGGGCGCCGTGAGCGAGTTCAAGATCGGCGTTCGCCGCGAGCTCTGGGTCTACCTGCTCGCGGCGGTGCTCCTCGTGACCGCGATCGAGTGGTTCACGTACCACAGGAGGGTGACGGTGTGAGCGCGTTCCGTGGCCGCAAGCTCCGCGTCGTCGCGTGGGCCATCACCTGCGTCGCCCTCGGCGGGATCCTGTTCTGGGCGTACCGGAGGTACGTCCTCCTCCATCCGGATCCGACGCTCACGTGGGTGCGCGAGGGGGTGAAATACGAGCTCCTCAACCCGAAGATGCTCGGCGCGCTCCTGCTCGCGCCCTGGTTCGTCGGGGTGCTCGCGGGGTCGCTCGCCGACCTTCCCCTCCCGCAGCGCGTGCTCTCCGTGCTGCTGCGCATCGCCTTCGTCGCGCTGATCGCGCTCGGGCTGTCGCGGCTCGCGAGGACCGCGACCACGGAGAAGGTCGCCACCATCTACCTCATCGACGTCTCCGAGTCCGTCACGGACGAGGCGCTCGACGACGCGCGCGCGACGCTCGACAAGGCCTTCGTCGAGAAGCCGGAGGACGGCGTCATCAAGGTGATCACCTTCGCGCGGCGGCCGCGGCTCGTCGAGCGCGCGGCCGGCGAGCCGGCAGGGGGCGACGCCGAGCGGCGCGCGCCGGCGATCGGCCGCCACCTGGACGAGAAGGGGCAGCGCGGCGATCTCGGCGCGGGATCGAACCTGCAGGCGGCGCTGCAGCTCGCCTACGGCCTGTATCCGCCCGGCCACCTCAAGCGCGCCGTGCTGATGTCGGACGGCGTGCAGACCGACGGCGACGTGCTCGCCGAGGCCAACCGGGCGCGCGACTTCGGGGTGCGGCTGTTCTCGATCCCGTACCGGCGGCCCGCGCCGCCCGAGGTCGCGGTGCGGGAGCTCAGGATGCCGGACCGGGTCAAGGTCGGCGAGACGTTCGAGATCCACGCCGACATCTACGCCAGCCGCGCCACGAAGGCGCGCGCGCGGCTGTTCCAGGGCGAGGCGCTCAACGGCCTCGAGGGCATCCGGGATCTCGAGCTCAAGGCGGGGCCGAACGACGTCATGTTCAAGAGCGTCGTGCGCATCGCGGGGCAGGTGACCTACGCGCTCGAGCTCGACCAGATCGCGGACGACAAGTTCAAGGAGAACAACCGGTACGCGACCACCATCGACGTGCCCGGACGCCCGTCCGTGCTCTACATCGAGGGGACGCCGCAGCACGCTGGCCCGCTCTCGAGCGCGCTCACCGCGCAGCAGCTCGACGTCGACGTCAGGCCGCCGGCCGGCTTCCCCGGCTCCCTCAAGGAGATGGAGCGCTACGACTTCCTGATCGTGTCCGACACCCCGAAGGAAGCGCTCAGCCTGCAGGGACAGGAGATCATCGAGAGCTACGTGCGCGATCTCGGCGGCGGGTTCCTCTTCGCCGGTGGCGAGTCGGGGTACGGCCTCGGCGGCTGGTACCGCACGACCATCGAGCGGATCTTGCCGGTACGGATGGACAACGAGCGCAAGAAGGACATGCCGAGCATCGCGATGGCGCTCGTCATGGATCGCTCGGGGTCGATGACCGGGCTGCCGATCGAGATGGCCAAGGCCGCGGCCAAGGCGACAGCGGGGGTCCTGGGATCGGACGACCTGATCGAGGTCATCGCGTTCGACTCGGCGCCGACCCGCTACGTGAAGATGCAGCCCGCGCGCAACCGCTCGCGCATCGCCGGTGAGATCGCGCGCATCCAGCCGGGCGGCGGGACCGAGATCTTCGGTGCCCTCGACGCCGCGTACCAGGACATGACGGTGACGCAGGCGCGCAAGAAGCACGTCATCCTGCTCACCGACGGCAAGGCGTCGACGGGCGGCATCCGCGATCTCGTGTCCGCCATGATCGCCGAGTCCATCACCGTGACCACCGTGGGGCTGGGCAACGATCTGGACGAGCAGCTCCTCAAGATGATCGCCGACGTGGGCGGAGGGCGCTTCCACGCGGTGCCAGACCCGAACAACCTGCCGCGGATCTTCACCAGGGAGACCGAGATGGTCGCGCGCGCCGCGGCCGTCGAGGAGTGGTTCCCGGTCACCCAGGTCGGCGACGCAGCGTTCCTCCGCGGCATCGACATCCGCACAGCGCCGAACCTGCACGGCTACGTTTCGACCAAGCTGAAGCCACCGCCGGCCCAGGAGCTGCTCACGAGCGACACCGAGGAGCCGATCCTCGCGCGGTGGCGGGTCGGCCTCGGGTGGACGCTGGCCTGGACGAGCGACGTGAAGGCGCGCTGGGCCGTGGAGTGGCTGAGGTGGCCGGGCTTCGAGAAGTTCTGGGGGCAGCTCATCCACGAGCACATGCGCCAGAAGCACCGCCGCGAGCTCGACATGAAGGCCGAGATCGTGGACGGAGAGCTGCGCGCGTCCGTCGACGCGTTCGGGGCCGACGACCGGTTCGAGAACAACCTGACCTCCCGGCTCAGCATCATCGGGCCAGAGCCGGGCGGCACGACGCGGGTCGTCGACATGCGGCAGACCGCGCCAGGGCGGTACGAGACGGCGCTCCCGCTGGACCGGTACGGCTCCTTCCTGCTGCGGGCGGAGCACCTGCGCGAGGGCGAGGACGGCTCCCTGCGCGCTGTCGCGGTCAGCTACGGCCACGTCTCGAACCCGTACCCCCGGGAGTACGCGAGCTTCGAGCCCGAGCTCGCGACCCTCGAGAAGGCTGCGGTGTCGACCGGCGGCGCTGTCGATCCGGACGGCGTGGCGGCCATCTTCGATCCGGCAGGGGAGAAGGTGACCTTCCACGAGGAGCTCTGGCCGCGGTTCATCTACGCCGCCATGGCCGTCTTCCTGCTCGACCTGCTCGTCCGGCGGGTGCGGCTCTTCGACCGGAAGTTCGTCGCGCGTCGGGGCCGCGGGCCCGGGGGACAGAGGCTCCCCGTCGTATGACATCGGGCCGGAGCCTCCCCGCCGTGGGAGGGCCCGGTAGCACAGCCGAGCCCTCATGACCTCCGATCCCCCGCTCCGCCCCGAGCTCGCGCCCGGCGCAGGCGAGCTTTCGTCAGGTAGTCCCCGACTTCGCTGCATGGATCGCTGTGCCCCAGCCCGCCGGTCTGCACCATTTCGCGACGCGGAAGGGCCGTCTTGGGCTAGTTTCCCCTTATAGACCGGTGGTAGAGGAGCCCTGGAAAGCAGCGAAGGACGTGAACGCGCTCGAGGCCTCCACCTCCCGGCCTCCGGTAGGTCGTCCGCTCATCATCAGCGGCGATCCGCTCGCATCGCTCCGCTACCGGGGCGCAGCGATCTCGTCCAACACCGCCCTCGGCCGGCTGCTCCGTGAGTCGCCCAGGGCGATCGCGGAGCTCCACGAGCAGGAGATCGCGCTCGGGATCGACGTCGTCCGGGCGCTCACGTCCGCGACGACGACGCGCGCGCTGGCGCCCATCGGCATGGCGTTCCGCGCCGCCGCGCTGACAGGGACCGCCGTCGAGCTCGCGAGCGAGGCGGCGGGCGCCGCCTCGCGCCGCGTGGCGGTGGCCGGTATCCTGGGCCACACTGCCGCCGCGCCCATGGCCGACCGGATTGCGGAAGATTACGCGGTCCATGCGGCCAGGCTCGCGGCGGCCGGCTGCGAGATCCTCGTCGCGTGCGGCTTCGAGCCAGCCCAGGCGGCGTGCGTCGCCCCCGCGGTCGCGCGGCTCGCGCGCCGCGCCGCGGTTGTCAGCGCCAGCTCGACGCAGCTCGCGACGTGGTCGCTCGTGGAGCTCGACGGCGCCGGGCGCACCGTCGACGGCGAGGGCTTCGAGGAGGTCGCCCGGGTAGCGCTCGACAGCGGCGCCGACGCGCTGCTCTTCGAGATCGCGTCGGTCGACCTCGGGCTCAACATCCTGCGGCGCCTCGAGGGCGTCGCCGACGAAGCCCAGGTCGGCGTGCTGCTCAGCGCCGACGCGGCTCAGGCGGGCGGGGCCGACCGCCTCGCGCCCGCCGAGGTATGCGACGCCTGGGCCGCATCCGCGATGCGGCTCATCGAGGCGGGCGCGCGGATGCTCGGGGGAGGAACGGGGACAACGCTGGCGCACCTCGGTGCGCTCGCGAAGATGCTCCGCACGGCGCAGCGCGCGCCCCTGTTGAGGCGTGCGCTCTAGGCGAGAACGATACAAACCGGAAACGTGATGATGGCCGACGCAAGCCACGCGAGTGAGTCGAAGTCTCAACCGTTGAAGACGTTCGACGACCTGCTGTTTCCCTTCCACGAGGCCGTGAAGCCCGAGTCCGACCATCGGATCGGCGCCGAGGCGGAGAAGTTCGGGGTCGACGCCAGGACGGGCGCCGCCATCCCGTACGAGGGCGAGCGGAGCATCCTCTCCGTGCTCCAGGCGCTCGTCGAGCGGCACGGCTGGACGCCCGAGCACGAGACGCCCGACGGTCCGCTGATCGCGCTCGTCCGGGCCGGCGCCTCGGTGACGCTGGAGCCGGGAGGGCAGCTCGAGCTGTCCGGGGCGCCCCTCGAGACAATCCACCAGATCTGCTCGGAGATGTCCGGGCACCTCGCGGAGCTGCGCGACATCTCCAGCGAGCTCAACTTCGCCTGGCTCGGCATCGGGTTCCACCCGTTCGCGTCGCAGGCCGAGCTCTCGTGGGTGCCCAAGGCCCGCTATGCGATCATGCGGCGCTACCTGCCGACGCGCGGCGCGCACGGCCTCGACATGATGCGCCGCACCGCCACCGTGCAGGCGAACTTCGACTACGCGAGCGAGGAGGGCGCGATGCGCGCGCTCCGCGTGGCGCTCCGGCTGTCCCCGCTCGTGACGGCCATCTTCGCGAACTCTCCGTTCTACGAGGGGTCGATGTTCGGCGGGCGGAGCTACCGCGCCAGGGTCTGGCTCGACGTCGACCCCTCGCGGCAAGGGCTCGTCCGCGGCGTGCTCGAGCGCGGCCGCCGCTTCTCGGACTACGTCGCGTGGGCTGTCGAGGCGCCGATGTTCCTCATCAAGCGCGACGGCGAGGTGATCGAGAACACCGGACAGACGTTCCGCGACTTCCTCGAGCACGGCTGCCAGGGGCACCGGGCCACCCGCGCCGACTGGGAGATGCACCTCAACACGCTGTTCCCCGAGGTCCGGCTGAAGCGCACCATCGAGGTCCGCGGCGCCGACTCGCTGCCGGCCAACCTGATCTGCGCGCTCCCGGCGCTGTGGGCGGGCATCCTGTACGACGCGCGCGCGCTCGACGAGGCCGACGCCCTCTCCGAGAGCTTCCGCTTCGACGAGCTCGAGGCCGTGCGCCCGATGATCGCCGAGCGCGCGCTCCGCGCCACGTTCCGCGGCAAGCCGCTCGCGGCGGTGGCCGAGCAGCTCGTCTCGATCGCCTCGGGCGGCCTCGAGCGGCGCGCGCGCCTGAACAAGAACGGCAAGGACGAGCGCGTCCACCTCGAGCGGATCAGCGCGCTCATCGCCAGGGGGCAATCCCCGGCCGATGCCCTCGTGGATGGGCTCAGCAACGACGACCCGGATCTGCGGAGCAAGATCCTCGATCGTGCGAGGATCTGAGCGCGGCTCGCCGCCGCGGGGGCGCGGGGGGCCTGGCGCACCGGGCAGAGGACGTCGACCTGCATGACGGTTGTTTATCTCCTAGGCACCTTGCTTCTGGTGCTCCTGAACGCGTTCTTCGTCGCTTCCGAGTTCGCCATCGTCAAGATGCGGCCGACGCGCCTGGAGCAGCTCGTGCGCGAGGGCGACGCGCGCGCGCGGCTCGCGCTCCAGATGTCGCAGCGGCTCGACGCGTACCTCTCCGCCAACCAGCTCGGCATCACGCTCGCGTCCCTCGGGCTCGGCTGGATCGGCGAGCCGGCGATCGCTCACCTCATCGAGCCGGCGCTCGCGCCGCTCGGCGCGTGGGCGGGGATCAGCGCGCACGCCATCGCGGTCGGCATCGCCTTCATCGTGATCACGTCGCTCCACACGGTGATCGGCGAGCTCGCGCCGAAGTCGCTCGCCATCCAGCGCACCGAGAAGGTCACGCTCTGGGCGGCGCGGCCGCTGCACGGGTTCTTCGTCCTGATGTGGCCGGTGATCTGGGCGCTGAACTCGATGGCGAACGGGTTCATCCGGCTGTTCGGGCTCCGGCCGGCCGGCGAGGAGGAGATCGCGCACACCTCGGAGGAGCTCCGGCTGCTCTTGACAAGGAGCCCCGCGGGGCTCGACCCGGCGCTGCGCAGCATGCTCGTGCGCATCTTCGACCTGCGCCGGCGCACGGCGCGGCACGTGATGTCGCTCCGCTCCGACGCGGCGACCCTGCGCGCGAACATGACGATCGACGAGGCGGTGCGGACCGTCGCCGACGCCGGGTACTCCCGGTATCCGGTGCTCGACGAGCACGGCAAGAACGTGCTCGGCTACCTGCACCTGCGCGACCTGTTCGACGTCCTGAGCCAGCGCCGCCGCGCGACGCGCGTGGCCGAGCTGCTCCGCAAGCCGATCTTCGCGCGCGAGAACACGTCGGTCGAGCGCCTCCGCCTCGAGATGCAGGCGCGCCAGGTGCCGGTCGCGATCATCACCTCCGCCTCGGGCGAGTTCATCGGGCTCGTCACGATGGAGGACCTCATCGAGGAGATCGTCGGCGAGATCCGCGACGAGAACGACGAGGAGGTGCCGCCGATCCACCGGCGCGGCGGCGGCATCGTCGACGTCGACGGCCGCGTGCTGCTCGCGGACCTGGAGCGCGACGCGCACATCGTGCTGCTGCCCGAGGTGAAGACCGTCGAGACGGTCGGCGGCTACATGCTCGGCCGGCTCGAGCACCCGCCCGAGGCGGGCGAGCGGGTGGAGTGCGAGGGCTACACGCTCGTGGCCATGGACGTCGCTGGCCGGAGGGTGCGGCGCGTCCGCATCGTCCCGACCGAGGTCGCCGGGGGCGAGCGGTCGTGACCAGCGCCGCCCCCCGGGGCGCGGATCGACGAAACCGTGCCGTCCGTCGGGGGCGCCGCCCCGGGAGGTTCGCGGCGAGGCGCGTCTCCCACAACCGGTCGTCCCGGCGGCGAGCTGCACGCGGATCCCGGTACAAAGTTTGGCGGACCGGTACTACCCTGGCTTCGTAAGTGGAAACGCTTGCAACTCGGATCTTGCGCGATGGCCCGCTAAACGAGCTCGACGCCGTTGGCTGGGCCATCCGTCTCGCGAAGCGGATCGAGGCGCTGCACGCGCTCGGCGTCGCGCACGGCGCCATCTCGCCCGAATGCGTGCTGACGGCCGCTGTCGATCGCACATCGAAGGCGATCCTGGCCGATCTGCGCCAGACGCCGAGCCGCGTCGCCTACCAGTCGCCCGAGCGCGTCGCGGGCGGGACGCTGTCGCCCGGCGACGACGTGTGGGCGATCGCGGCGACGCTCTATGAGGTCCTCACCGGGACGAGCGCCTTCGGGGGCGGGAGCGACGTGGAGACACGGCAGCGGATCGCGGGCTCGTCGCCGGCGCCGCTCGCCGTCTTCGACGTGGGCGACGACGATCTCCAGCGGGTCCTCGACGACGCGTTCCAGCGCGATCGCGCCGCCCGCACGACGAACGCCGCCGCCTTCCGGCGCGCCCTCGAGGAGTGGCACCCCGATCCCGCGGCGCGCACGCTGCTTCCGCTCGACGACGAGGACTCGACGAGCGACGAGGACGACGACGAGGTGCGCACGCTGATGCGGGTCGCGCCCCTGAGCTCCGCGCAGCTCGACGAGATCATCGCGCAGCGCGCGGCGGCCGCGTCGGCAGGCCAGCCTCCGCCGCCCATGCTGCCCGAGCGCCCGCAGCCGCCGACGGCGCTCGCCGGCGGGTCAGCCCCGCGACCGGGCGCTGCCCCGAGCCCGCGGGCAGCCGTGGACGCTCCCGCCGCGCGCGCCCGCGCGCCCGTCCCGCGGGGGCGCCTCCCGGGCGTGGGGGCGGTCCCGCTGACGCAGTCGTTCGGCGCCGATCGCGGCGAGGAGGCCTTGGCCGTCATGCGGGAGGGGTCGGCCCTGGCGGCGCCGCGCTCCGCAGAGACGGTGTCGGTCGCGCATCGGGTGAGCGGCGCCGTGCTGCCGGGATCGGGCGCGGCGCCGCCGGCCGGCGGCCATCGAGAGCAATCCGCCCTCGGGGTGCCAGCGCCGCCGTTCGCCGGGCGCGATCGCCTGGGCGCGGGGCGCGACGCGCTGGCGGGGCTGCACCCGCAGCAAGACTCCATGCCGTTCCTCGGCGATACCGACGACGACGACGGCATCCACGACGAGCCGACGCTGGATGCGCCCACCGTCGTCGACGACGAGGACGACGAAGACGACGTCCCCACGCGGAGCCGGGAGGCGCCGCCGTTGACGCCCGTCGTGCCGCGTCAGGTCGCGGCGGTGGCGCCGTTCAGCGCGCCGCAGGCGCTCGCCGAGGGGACGTCGAGGGGCCGCGCCCCCGCAGCGCCGCCCGATCGCGCGGCGGGCGCGCCTGCGGCCGCCGTGTCCGGGAGCGCCGATGACGGGAGCGGCAGGGTCCCCGGGCCGAGCTCCGCGGCCGCCGGCGCGCTCATCCCGCCGCAGCAAGCCTCGCCGCCCCCGCAGAGCGCCCTCGCCGCGCCGCCGAGCGCGGCGCCAGCGCAGCGGGCGGCGCAGNCGCCCCCGCAGAGCGCCCTCGCCGCGCCGCCGAGCGCGGCGCCAGCGCAGCGGGCGGCGCAGGTCTCATCCGCCGCGCCGTCGCCCGCGCCCGTCGGGCGGCCCGACGACGGGGGCTTTGACACCGAGGCGCCGCCCGACCGCTCGGGGCGGCTCGGGATGGTGATCGCGGTGATCGTGGCGCTCCTCCTGGCGGCGGGGGCGATGCTGTTCGCCGCGCAGCTCGGCCTGCTGGGGGCCGCGCCCAGCGCGCCCGGCAGGGGGGTGGTCGATCCGGTCCCCGCGCCGGCGGTCGCCTCGATCGTCGATGGCCTGCGGTCGGAGCGCCTCCTTGTGGAAGCTCTGGATCTGGGCGTCGAAGCCGCCCATGTCCACGCGCTGCACCGCCTCGGGCCGCAGGCCTGAGCGGCGCGCGATCGCCTCGGTCCGCTCGGGGAACGGCGAGATCCACACCAGCCTGCCGCCGGGCGCGAGGGCGCGCGCGGCGCCCTCGACGAAGCGGTCGAGCATCGCGTCGAGATCCCCCGTGCGCTCCACGCGCCGCCCGAGGGGCGGGTTCGTCAGGATCAGCGTGGGCGCGTCGCCCGGGGGCGGCGCGCCGCACGCGTCGCGCTGGAGGAGCTCCGCGCCGCGCGCGCCCGCGGCGTCGAGGTTCTCGCGCGCGATCTCCAGGGCGCGGGGATCGCGATCCGACCCCACGAGCCGCCGGTACGGCCCGAGCAAGGCGCGCTCGCAGAGCTCCAGGCCCGAGCCGACGAACGGATCCCAGATCACGTCGTCGCCGCGCACCCCGGCGATGCGCGCGAGCGCCGCCGCGATGGTCGGGTGCGACGCCGCGGGCACGTCGCCCCGGCGGTACGCGAACCGCGGGTCGGGCAGGCGCGGCGCGAGCTCGACCCGGACCCGGCCAGCGCCCTCGTAGACGACCACGTCCCACGTGCTCTGGGTCGGATCGTTCACGAGCTCCGGGGCCTCGGCCTCCACCGCCGCGGCCACGCGGAACACCGCGGCGCGGCGCTTGCCGCCGCCGGCCCAGTCGATGCGGTAGCGGATCGCGCCGACGGTGAAGCGGCGCAGGATCTCGCGCGACTCCCGCGAGAGCAGCCGCTCGGCGACGGCCGCGGCGAGGTCGGCGCCCGCGTCGAGCTTCCGCAGCGGCAGCGGGAACGCGAACGACAGCATGGTGCGCGCCCCGAACAGGACGCCGAGCGGCCCGCTCAGCGTCGCCTCGACGCGCGCGCCGCCGCACGGGTCGCTCCGGAGCTCGGGCACGAGCCCCCCGCCGGGAGACCCCTTGTCGAGCGTCGCGAGCTCCTCGGCGAGGATCGCCTCGAGCCCGCGCCGGCACCGCACCGCCACGCGCACGGGGCGCTCCGGCGCGCGATCGCCGGCGATCTCCGACAGCTCGCCGCGCGACAGGGTCCGTCGGGCCAGGAGCTCGGC
>NZ_JEMA01000605.1 GCF_001589285.1 Sorangium cellulosum
CGGGTGCGCGACCTGCTGCGTGAGCAAGGTGCTCGTGCTGGCGCCGGAGGTGCTCCGCATCGCCGCGCACCTGCGCGCGACGCGGTCCGCAACGGAGCTCGCCGCGCTGGAGGAGCGCGTCCGCGCCGCCGACGCCGCGACGCGCGGCCTCACCCGCCTCGAGCGCGCCGAGGCCCGGGTCCCCTGCCCGCTCCTCGACGAGCGCGGCGCCTGCTCGATCCACGCCGTCCGCCCGATCGTGTGCGCGGCGTGGAACTCCCTGGACGCCGCCGCGTGCGAGCGCCACTTCGCCGCGCCCGCGGCCGTCCCGACGGCGCCCATGCACCGCCCGAGCTACGAGGTAGCGAACGCCGTCCTCGCCGGCCTGGGCTGGGCCGCGAAGGAGCAGGGCCTCGACGCCGCCCCGCTCGAGCTCATCGCCGCGCTGCGCACCGCGCTCGAGCGCCCGAACGCCGGCGAGCGGTGGCTCGCCCGCCTCCCTGTCTTCGCCGCGGCCCGCGACGCCGAGTGGCAGGAGGACCGGCGGCGCGAGGCGTGATCGCGCCGCGGCCCGGCGGGCGCGATCTGGCGTTGGCAGGGCGGCAAATCCGTTTACTCTGGCGCGCCGCAGAGGTCGTCGCCGGTCGGCGTCTCACGCGGCGCCGCTCGACAACGACCCACGAAAGGAGTCTCCCATGAAGCTCTACGGACATCCCATGAGCACGTGTACGCGCAAGGTGATGACGGTGTTCGCCGAGAAGGGCCATGAGGCGCAGTTCGTGCTCGTCGATCTGATGAAGGGCGAGCAGAAGACGCCCGAGCACCTCGCGCGCAACCCCTTCGGCGTGATCCCGGCGCTCGAGGACGAGGACCTCACCCTGTACGAGTCGCGGGCGATCATACGCTACCTGGACCAGAAGCTCCCGGGCGCGTCGCTGACGCCGACCGAGCTCAGGGCCAGGGCGCTCATGGATCAGTGGATCAGCGTGGAGCAGTCGTATCTCTCCACGCCTGCGGTCAAGATCCTCTTCCAGCGCGTCATCCACCCGATGCGCGGCCAGCAGAGCGACGAGTCGGTCGTCCAGGCGTCGAGCGGCGAGATCGCGCGGGTGCTCGACGTGGCCGACAGGGCGCTCGCCGGCCAGGAGTACCTCGCCGGCTCGACCTTCTCGCTGGCCGACATCACGTGGATGCCGTACCTCGAGTGCCTCGTGGTCTCGAAGGCCGGTGATCTCATCACCGATCGGCCGAACGTCGCGGCCTGGTGGAAGCGCGTCAGCGCGCGGCCGTCGTGGCAGAAGGCCTCGTCCTGATCGCCGTCGCCCTGCCTCGTTCGGGCCGCCTCGCGCGCCGGCGAGCCAGGTAGCCCGCGGCGCCGGGGACGCATGCGCGTCTCCGGCGCCGGGAGCGGCCTCGAAGGCCAGCCGGGAGCCACCCCGTCACCGGCGAGCACGGCGGCTGGCCGCCCCTGCCGGACGACTTACAGGCTGCCGTCGATCGTCACGATGGATCCGTCGGGCCGGTAGCTGAGCTCCGTCACCTTGACGTTGCGCAGGTGGGTCTTGCCGCCGGAGAGCTCGCAGTCGTGATAGAAGAGCCACCACTTGCCCTGGAACTCGACGATGGAGTGGTGCGTCGTCCAGCCCAGCACGGGGGTGAGCACGACGCCCTGGTACGTGAAGGGGCCGTACGGGTTGTCGCCCGTGGCGTAGACCAGCAGGTGGGTGTCGCCGGTGGAGTACGACAGGTAGTATTTGCCGTTGTACTTGTGCATCCACGCCGCCTCGAAGAAGCGGCGCTCGTGGTCCGTCTGCAGGACGGGCTCGCCGTTCTCGTCGAGGATGCGGATCTCGCGCGGCGTCTCGCCGTACTGCAGCATGTCGTCGCTCAGGCGCGCGACGCGCGGGCCGATGGCGGGCTTCGGCTCGGTGGGCTCGGGCGGCACGGTGGGGTCGTACTCCCCGCGCCGCCAGCGTTGGAGCTGCCCGCCCCAGATGCCGCCGAAGTACATGTAGTGCGTGCCGTCGTCGTCCTGGAACGTGGAGCAGTCGATGCTGTAGCTGCCCCTCATGGGCTCGGGCTGCGCCTTGAAGGGCCCCTCTGGCCGCTTGCTGGTGGCCACCCCGGTGCGGAAGACGCCGTTCTGGTCCTTGAGCGGGAAATACAGGTAGTAGGTGCCGCTTTTGTAAGCCGCATCACCGGACCATAGCTGCCGCCCCGCCCAGGGGACGTCCTTGACGTCGAGCGCCACCCCGTGGTCCGTCACCTCGCCGGGGATGCTCCCCATGGAGAGGACGTGGTAGTCCCGCATGTCGAAGTGGTCCCCGTTGTCGTTCTCGGGGATGCCGGACTCGACGTCGTGCGACGGGTAGATGTACACGCGGCCCTCGAAGACGTGGGCGCGCGGGTCCGCGGTGAAGAGATGGGAGACCAGGGGCTTCGGTCGCAACATGGTGTTCCGTGGGGTGGTACGTTGATCAGATCAGAGGCGCCGGTCGCGTGCCGGCGGCGAGGAGCCAGCGCCCTGCGCGGCCGCCGCGCCGGCGTCGCGGGTGCCGCGGCGGCACGGGGGCGGCTCGGGGGTGCATCGGGTCGCGACTCTAATCCAACCTGGTAGCAGGGGCCACCGCCGTTCGAGGGGTGCGCCGGCGAGGTGCGCGGGCGAGCTCCACGTCGTTCGTCAGGGGCACGTCTGCGCCGGTGAGCCCGGGATCGCCGCGTGGAGGGTTGTGGCAGAGCGCGACCAGGTGGCGGCCGTCTCGAGCGAGCGCGGAGCAAATCGGCCGGCTGGACCACCGTCCTGGTGCGCCGCCGAGGAGAGGCCGAGAGCTGCGCTTGCGAGGACGTAGGCGCTGACGACGGCGACGAGGCCGCACGCCGTCACGGCGCCCGCGAAGAACGGGGATCGTCGCGCGCCGGCCCAGAGCGCGCGCATCGCCCTCCACCATGCCCCGAAGAGCGCGCAAGCCGCGAGGATCAGCAGCAGCGCTGCTCCCCCGATGACGCCTGCGCCGCGGATCGAGCTCGGCGCCGTGATGACGCCCGCGTAGGCGAGCGGCAAGAGGACGAGATCGACGATCAGCAGCGCGCCCCCTAGACCCACGAAGGGATGCCGGAACAGCCACGGAGCACACGGCGCCGATGTCCTCGCGACAGCGCTCGATCGGCGTTGCCCGATCTCGACGAGCTTGCCTGCAAAGGCCATCCCGGACGCGAAGGCGATCACCACGCCCGAGAGATCGAGGACGGCGTCGAAGGCGCGCGGATCCATGCCCCCCGTGGCACCGAGGAGACCTGCGGTGGCGACGAGCAGGACAGCAGCCCAGGCGACCAGGAGGAGGAGCGCGAGGGGCGCCGCGATCAGGAGCGACAGGACAGCGAGGGCGATCGCCGCGAGCACAGCTTGCCAGCTGCTCGATACGACAGAGGACGACGCGGAAGCACGCGAGGTGGGCGTTATCATGTGCTTCCAGCCGACAATGCAAGTCGCCGGCCACTGCCTCACGGGAGACATCGGCATGCAGATGTCCGATCGGCGCGCGTGGCCGCGCGACTCGGGCAGGCTGCCCGAGGCAGGCTCCTGCGCCTCGATGTGATCGCGATCAGGGCGTGCGATCGCCCGGGTGTTCGCGATCAGCCGCGAGGCAGCTCGAGGCACAGTGCGCCGGCTTCGCGGGCGCGGGCTTCGAACCGGAACGCACAGCCCGCCGTCGGCATGCCGGGTGCCCCGGAGCGGGACGACAGGAGGTCATGCGCATGAGCGTCGCCCAGCGCGTTCAGCGCAAGGATGTACGGATACAAGCGCGCCGCTCACCGCTTCCGCGATGGCCGCTCGCCGGCCTCGTCTCGTAAGGCCCTGAGCCGCCGCACGAGCTGAGCCCGGGAGAGCCCGAGTCGCTTCGCCGCCTGGACCTGGTTGTTGCCGCAGGCCTCGAGCGCCTCCAGGATCGCCTCCCGCGTCGGCGGCGGCGCTGCGGCGGCCGCCGCGCGCACGCCGAGCACCTGCTCCACGATCGAGAGCTTGAGCCCCGTCGCGGGATTTGCCGCCGCGACAAGCCGATCCACGCCCCGCGCGTTCGCGGGCCAGTCGTGCAGCATCATGAGCTCCACCGCCTCGACGTCCACGCGCACCTGCGCCAGATCCAGCGGCCCGTACGAGCGCTCCCAGAGCGCCCGCACGATCGCGAACACATCCTCCGGTCGCTCCCGCAGCGGCGGCAGCGCGATGCGCACCGGAAACCGCGCCAGCAGGTCGAGGCGGAACCTGCCCTGCTGGACCGCCTCCTCCAGCGGGCGGTTGGTCGCCGCGACGATGGTGATATCCACGCGCGCCGGCTGCGTCGCGCCCACAGCGAGCACCTCCTGGTTCTCGAGGACCCGCAGCAGCTTGGGTTGCAGCTCGACAGGCAGCTCCCCGATCTCGTCGAGGAACACCGCGCCGCCGGCGCTCGCTCGCAGCAGCCCGGGGTTGCTCGCGGCGCTCCCCGAGAACGCGCCGCGCTCCCAGCCGAAGAGCTGCCCCTCGAACACGCTCGCGACGATGCCTGCCACGTTCACGCGCGTGAAAGGCCCCCTCGAGCGCCCGAGCGCCTGCACGACCGCCTCGGCGAGCATCTCTTTGCCGGTCCCGCTCTCCCCCGTGATGAGCACGTTGCGCACGGGCCGTGTGGCAAGCCGGTCGAGCTGCTCGCGCGCCGCGCGCAGCCCCCACGGCCCCGCGAGCCCGCCGATCGCCGGCTCCGGCACGGCTCGCCCCGCGTAGGTCTCGCGATAGACGAGCAGGGTCTCGCCGACGCGCAGGACGGACCCATCCTCGAGCGGCACCGGCTCGCGCGCCGGGAGGCGGTGTCCGTCGAGCCATGTCCCGTTGCGCGAGCCCACGTCTTCCACCTGGAGCCGCCCTCCCGCCCGCATGAGGCGAAGGTGGTTGGACGAGACCTTCGTGTCGTTGAGGCCCGCCGCCGCGAGCCACGCCCGCCCGACGGCGACCCCGGCAGGCGGCAGAGCCACGACGACGTTGGCGGGGAACGCGGCGAGCAGCGCTGGAGCTCCCCTGTCCCCGAGCGTGCCGGTCGGGGGCCGGTGCTCGTCCGTGGGCGCGTCGCGCGGCGGGCGGGTGGTCATCGCGCCGTCCTCGGCAACACCGGCGGGGTGGCTCGCTTGCGGTCCGGCCGCGCGTGCCTCATTCCGTGTCCAGCGCAACGGCGACCCGGACCGACGCGCTGGCCTTCTCTCCGACGTAGAGCAGCAGACCCTGGCACAGCACGCCGCTCCTCAGCCAGTCGTGATTGGCGGCGACAGCCCCCTGCGAGAGCAGCACGCCTGCCTCCGTCACCCGGACGACGACCTCGCCGCGCACCAGCTCGGCCGTCGTGATCGACAGTCGCTGGGGCTCGCCGGGCGCTCCCGGTTCCCGCGTGAACGGGACACAGATCTCCTGGCCCGTCGACCTTCGGAACACGCAAGCTTCAGCGGCCGGGTGGGTCCTGGACATGTCCTCGCTGAACCCGCTCTCGACGTCCGGCCGGCGGGCTACCCCGATGAGCCGCAACAGCCAGGAACGATCCGGCAAGGGGGCGTCCTCGCACGGCGCGGACTGGCAAGCCATCCCCCTGGAGAGGCAGTCTCCGCCCTTTCTGCAGCAGGGCGTGACCTCTGACGCCTCCGGCGGCGCGACATGGATCGGCTCCGGCCGCACCGACACGACGCCCGGCGCGACGGGCGGTTTCATGACCACCGGCTCCTCGGCCTCCGGCTCCGCGCGACCGGCGAGCATGGCTGCGCCCGTGGAGACAGCGACCCCGAGCGCCAACCCCGCTGCCAGGAGGAGCGCCGACTGCCCCGCCTTGCCTGGCGTGACGGGCGCCTCCACGCGCACGCTCGGCGCGGGGAGGGGGGTCGCCGCGGACCGCCGCAGCCCGGTTGTGGGAGGCGCCGGCGAGAGCGTCGGGGCGGAGGGTCGCAGCGCCGCGGAGGGCGGCGACGGCATCGGCGTGGTGCGCGGCGCATCGCTCGATCGCGGTCCGGACCAGGAGGCTCGTCCAGGATGCATCTGGAGCTCGGTCGGGCCGAGGTGAGGATCCGTCGCGCTCGCGCGCAGCGCGGCGAGGCGCGGATACCCGGGGTTCGCCGCCGCTGCTGCGTCGAGCCTCTCCAGGAGCGCGGCGCCGTGCGCTGGTCGCCGCCGCGGCTGGATCTCGAGGCACGCGCGGATCACCTCGGCCCAGAGGGCATCGGGCACCCGGGGAGGCCAGGGGCGATGTCCTTGCTCCGCCGCGACATAGGCGTCGACGAACGCCTCCACCGGCGCGTCCGGGGAGAGCCCGGTCGGATGGGCTCCGCAGAGCAGCTCGACCGCGAGCACGCCGAACGCGAACACGTCGCGGGTGAACCCTTCGCGCAGGGGGAGCCAGCGCCCGGGCGCGAGCAGCTCGGGCGGCAGGTACGCCACGGTGCCGATGACCGCGCCTGTGGCCGTCAGCGGCCTCGGGTTTCCGGCGGGCGCGGCGATCCCGAAGTCGATGAGCCGCACGCTGCCGGGCGCATCCGCTGCGCCCCAGAACGCGTCCGTGACGAGCACGTTGGCCGGCTTCAGATCGCGATGCAAGAGGCCCAGACCGTGTACATGGGCCAGCGCGGCCGCGAGCTGGGCCAGCACGGCGCCGCGCTGGGCGAGCGACATCCGCGTCGCCGCGTCCGTGAGCGACTGGCCTCGCACGAAATCGAAGACCAGCCCCACGACGCCGTCCGCGGGCGATTCGAAGAGGGCGCGGCAGGGGATCAGGGCCGGATGTACGGCGCCGGCGACCGCTCTTGCCTCGCGCCGGGCGCGCTCCGCGGCGCCCGTCTCCAGGCCGCCGAGGAAGAACAGCTTGAGGGCCCGCAGGCTCCCGTCGAGCGGGTCGTGGACCTTCCAGACCACCCCCTGCCCTCCCCGGCCAAGCGGCTCGATCAGGGTGTAGCGGTCGACGCGCACGCCGGGGTGGAGCTGCACGGAGTCCATAGTTACCGCAGCGGCCTGGCCAACAGAAGGGGTGATCCAGTGGCAGCAGCGGCGACCCCTGCAGACGTGCGCTTCCGAAGCGTTCCTCGTGGAATCCACCCAGCGCACATCACGCGAGACGTCGCCCCCCCTGCGCGCGCTCGCTCGCGAGCCCGCTATCTACGAGGAGGAGAGACCGCCGGGGACAATGCGCTTCGACTCCGTTGCATCCGTTGCGTCCGTCGCGGTCACAAACGGGTCGTCTTCAATGGTCGCGAGGATCCGCCCGAGCACATCGCTCGCGCGCCGCGAGCCCGGCTCCGCGCCCTCGAGCAGCCCCACCAGGTTGAACAGGTCGAACGCCGCGGCCCAGCGCTCGAATCCATCGGGGAGCGGCGCGCTCGCGCGGTAGGCGTCCACGAACGCCGCGACGAACTCGGGCCCAGGGCTCCAGCGCAGGAGCTGGCCGACGTCCATCAGGCTCGGCCCTGCATACGCGAACTCCCAGTCGAGCACGAGCAGCTCGCCCGACGCCAGCCAGTGCAGGTTCGACGCCTTGAAGTCGCCGTGGAGCAGCACCGGAACCGACGCCAGCGCGCGGAGCGCCCCCGCGTTCGCGTCGAGGAAGGCGCCCACGCGCTCGCCCAGCGCGCCGCGCACGGCAGGAGCCAGCCTGTCGAGGACCGCGTCGACGTGGGCCCGGAACGCGCCGATGCAGTCGTCAAAAGGCCAGGTGACGGCGAGCTCCGGCCCCAGGAAGCCCGCGCTGTCGAAGCCGACGGCGTGGATCTCCGCGAGCGCGCGCCCGGCCGCGGCGCCGCACGCCGCCGTGTCCTGGAGCGGGCCGTGGGGGACGTACTCGAGGACGAGGAAGTCCTCCCCCGCCGACAGGACAGCGGGGACGCGGAACGATCGCCAGCCGCGCGCGAGCAGGCGGGCCTCCTTCGGCGCCGCGCCCGGATCGCGCCTGTACACCCGCAGCACGCGCTCGGCGCCGAGGCGTACGTTCACGTTGGCGCGACCGCCGGAGAGCACCTCCGCCTCGCCGGGGAACGGCCCGACGCGCCGCTCGATCCCGGCGCGATCCAGCGGCTCGACGTGCGCGGCGCGCTCCCACGCGCGCTCGGGGTTGGGAAGCAGCCTCATGCGCCACATCCTGCACGAGGCGCGGCGCCGGGCGCGACCCCGGAGTACGATGGGCGCATGCCCGTGTACCGCTCGTCCGCCGCCGAGCACGCCGCGTCGTTCATCGTGGCTGCCTTGACCGACGTGGGGCTCAGCCGCGAGCACAACGAGGACGCCTTCCTGATCAGCGACCTCGCGCGCGGGCTCACCCACGGGGCGCCGGCCGCCCAGCTGTCGGTGGAGCCGCCCCTCACCCTGTCGCTCGGCGTGTACGACGGCTCCGGCGGCGCGTCGTCTCCGGACGCGGCGAGCCGGCTCGCGGCGCGCACGGTCCACGCCGTCCTCGCCCGCGCCGCGCCGCGGTCGAGCGACGCGCTCGAGCGGGCGCTGCTCGAGGCGATCGCCGTGGCCGGGCGCGCCGTCCGCGACAACGCCCGCCGGAGCCCGCAGCACAGGAACAGCGGCGCCACGGCCACCGTGGCCGCGCTCTGCGATGAGCGCCTGCTGCTCGCGCAGGTCGGCGACAGCCGCGCGTATCTCCTGCGCGGCGGGGCCCTCGCGCAGATCACGCGCGACCAGACCCTCGTCCAGTCGCTGCTCGAGACAGGCAAGCTGAGGCCCGAGGAGGCAGCCACGTTCGAGCACCGGGGCGTGATGCTCCAGGCGCTCGGGCTCCGGGAGCACCTCCAGATCGCGCTCTCCGCCGTGGAGCTCCGCCGCGAGGACACGCTGCTGCTCTGCACGGACGGGCTGAGCGACCTCATCGACGACCGGCACATCGCCGCGACGCTCGACGCCCACCCCGACCCGGCGGCGGCCTGCGGCGCGCTCATCGACGCCGCGCTCGCGGCCGGCGGCCGCGACAACGTGACCGTGCTGATCGCGCGGTTCGACGGCCCGTGGCTCGCCCCGCCGGACCGCGACAATGCGCCGGAAGTCGTCGAGATCGCTCGCTATTCCGAGGGGCCGCCCCGCCGCCCCTGAGCGCGCGACACAGCGGCTCGCGGCGCCGGGATCCTCGGGAGGACCGGAGCCCCAGATCCGCACAGCGGTAGTACAGGGTCGCGATCGACACGGTCGCTCATGGCCTGTCTGCGACGTCATCGAGCGAGGAATTTTCCACGACAGGGCGCCAGTGGCGGGCGTCGCCGACAGCCGGCCTCGGCCCCACGATGCAGCGCCCGGGCTTGCTTTTCGCGACGATCTCGGCGATTCCACCCGGGGTGGAGGCTCGCCCCGGACGAGGGAGGGAGCCGCATGCCGTCCTTTCGGGACGGAGGGGAGGTCATCGTTCCATGGAGCATCGCGCATTCGGGTTCACGGGGGTCGAGATCCCGGTCGTCGGACAGGGCACCTGGCAGATGGAGACCGACGATGAGGCGGCCTGCGTCGACGCACTCCAGCGGGGGATCGACGCGGGCATGACGCACATCGACACGGCGGAGATGTACGGCTCCGGCGCGGTCGAGTCGCTCGTCGGCAAAGCGATCGCGCAGCGCCGCGACCAGGTGTTCCTCGCCTCCAAGGTGCTGCCCGGCAACGCGAGCTACGCCGGCACGATCGAGGCCTGCGAGCGCAGCCTGAGGCGGCTCCGCACCGACAGGCTCGACCTCTATCTCCTCCACTGGCCCGGATCGCACCCGCTCGAGGAGACCCTCCACGCCTTCAAGGACCTGAGGGCCCAGGGCAAGATCCGCCATTTCGGCGTCAGCAACTTCGATCAGGCCGAGCTCTCGAAGGCGATCGCGATCGCCGGGCCGAACGAGATCGCCTGCAACCAGGTGCTCTATCACCTGCTCGAGCGCGCGATCGAGCGCCGGGTGCTTCCGCTCTGCGAGCGGCACGGCATCGCTGTCGTCGCCTACAGTCCGTTCGGCTCGGGCCGGTTCCCGGACCCGAGCAGCACGGCGGGCAAGGTGCTCGCGTCGATCGCCGCCGCCCGCGGCGTCACGCCGCGGCAGATCGCGCTGCGCTACCTGCTCCGCCGCCAGCCGGTCTTCGTGATCCCCAAGGCCGCGAGCGCCGCCCACGCGCTCGACAACGCGGCCGCGGGCGACCTGCGCCTCACCGGCGAGGACCTCGCGCGCCTCGACACGGCCTTCCCGCTCGGCCGCGACCGCGGCGTGCTGCCGACGCTGTAGGCGACGCGCGGCCGAGCCGCGGCGCTCGGTCGTGGCATATACTTCACGCATGAACCCTGCATTCCTTGGCTCCGTTCTCTTCGGGCTTCTCCTTACCGCCTGCGGCGGCTCCGTCGACACCCCGCCTGGCAGCGGCGGCGCAGGCGGCGCAGGCGGCACAGGCGGCGCGGGCGGCGCCACGAGCTCGACCTCGGGCGGCGGCGGCGGGACGCCGGTCGCCTGCGGGGCGCGCAGCGGCGGGAGCTGCGGCGCGGAGGAGTACTGCGACTTCCCGGACGACTCTTGCGCAACCTTCGACACCGTGGGCCAGTGCGCCGACCGGCCCGAGGTTTGCCCCGCGGACTGCCCGGGCGTCTGCGGGTGCGACGGCCAGTTCTATTGCAATGCGTGCACGGCGCAGATGGCCGGGGTGGATGTCTCGGAGAGCACCTCGTGCCTCAAGGCCGAGGGCGCCGACTACGCTGCATCCTACTGGCCCGGCGGGCTCGATCACGTCATCGTCTACAAGGCCGACAAGGCGGCGGACCGGTGCGTGATGCTGTACGCCGACGCGACGCACGACGACGCGCCGGAGGGCTTCGACGTCGAGCTCCCGGATACCTGGGTCGTGTCGCGCGTCGCGCTGGCCAAGGGGGCGGCCGACTGCGCGCCGGGGACCATGAGCCCCGCCGGAGAGGCCGTGAACGCCACGGGCGCCACCGGGACGCTGTCGTGGGATATCGAGGCGGGCTCGGTCGCCCCGTGCGCCCTCGACATCGACGTCACGGTCACGTTTCCGGGCGAGCCCGCGCCCGAGGTCCTGCGCGCCGCCGGGCTGGACGTGGCAGGCGGCTGCCTGTAGCGGCGGGCCCGCCGCCTCCGTCAGCGCTTCTTCGCGCCGCGCTGCGCCCTCTCGGCCTCGGCGAGCCGCCGGCGCGCGTCGTCGAGGGCCGACGGGCTGGCGTGGCCCTTCGGGAGCGCCTCGTAGCCGGCCACCTCCTCGCGCAGCGTCGCGACCTGCTCCGCGCGCCGGCCGAGCTTCTCCTGGATCTCGGCCCGGAGCTTCAGGAAACGCAGGCGGCGCGGGCCGTACGCGCGGCCGATCGCGCGCTCCACCGCGGCGAGCGCCTCGTCCTCGCGGCCCATCGCGTGGAGCACCTGCGCGAGCNGTCCTCGCGGCCCATCGCGTGGAGCACCTGCGCGAGCCGCGCGGGCGGCTCGTACGAAGCGGGCATCTGCGCCTCGCGCTCCTTCAGCATCGCGACCGCCTCCTCGCCGCGGCCGAGCGCGAGGTACGCCATGGCGCGCCCGTAATCGTGCGCGGCGGCCCCCTCGGGCGCCCTCGCCTCCCGCGCCGCCCGCTCCAGCACGGCGAGCTTCGACTCGTTCGCCGCGCGCGCCCCGTCGGCGTCGCCGAGCGCCTGGAGGCCCTCCGCCAGAAGGCCCCAGGCGTCGGCCCGGTCGTCCGCGCTCGAGTCCGCGGGCGGGCTCGCGACGATGGCCCGCAGCCGGGCGACCGCCGCCTCGCGCGCGGCCCGCTGGGCGTTGCGGTCGGGGAGCGCGGCCGCGCAGGAGAGCAGCACGCTCGCGAAATCGGCCGGCAGCGCCGCGCCCTTCACCTCGGCGACGTGCGCCCTGCCGACCTCCGCGCACGCCGCGGCGTCCTTCTTGCGGAGCGCCGCCACGAGGCCGAGCAGCGCCTCGCTGCGCCGCGGCCAGTCGTTGCCGGCCCTCGCCAGGGCGCGCTCGTAGGCGGCGGCCGCCGCCGCGTGATCGCCGGCGCTGTGCGCCCGCTTCGCCTCGACCAGCAAGCGACCGGGATCGTCCGCCGGCAGCGCCGCGGCCGCCTGCGCGTCCATGGCGGCCAGCGCCTCGCGGAGCAGCTCGCGCAGCTCCTGCACCGAGGCCGCGCCCCGCCAGAGCCCGACCACCTCGCCGCGCGCCGGCTCGAGCACGAAGAAGGTCGGCCACACAGTCACCTCGTGTCGCTCGAGGAAAGGCGCGTTCTCCGGTCGATCCGTGTCGATGTCGGCGAACACCACCCGATCGGCGAACGGGCGGAGCGACGGATCGGTCAGCACGACGTCCTTCATGCTCAGGCAGGTGTGGCACCACGGCGCCCACGCATCGACGAACAGCGCCTTGCCCTCGGCCCGGGCCTTCTCGAGCGCCCGCGGCACGTCGTCGCGGACGAACTCGAGCGGCCGCCGCGCCGCGGCCGGCTTCGGCCTGACGGCGGGCGGCGGCGCCGCGGCGGCTGTCGAGGACGCCCC
>NZ_JEMA01000606.1 GCF_001589285.1 Sorangium cellulosum
GTCGCGGTGGGGGTGAGCTCCCTCGCGACGGACGAGGGCGCCGCGCCGGGCTGCGCGCCGTCGTGCAGCCGGCGCACAGCGGCCTCCATGTCGGCGGCCGTCTGGAAGCGGTGCTCCGGAGCCTTCGCGATCGCGCGCAGGATCAGCCGCTCGACAGCGGGGGGGATCGGCTGCGGCGCAAGGCGCGACGGCGGCGGCGGCTCCCGCTCGCAGTGGGCGAAGCGGAGCGCGTCGCGCCGGCCGCGCAGCTCGTCGAACGGGCCCCGCCCGGCGACGAGCTCGTAGAGGACGAGGCCCATCGCGTAGATGTCCGCGCGCGGATCGATCGGCCGCGCGGCGCACTGCTCGGGCGCCATCGTCCTCGGCGTGCCGATGACAGCGTCCGGGTCGGTCAGCGAGGCGCCGGCGTGGAGGAGCTTCGCGACGCCGAAGTCGAGGACCTTGAGCGCGCCGTCGTCGCACAGGAACAGGTTCTCGAGCTTGATGTCGCGGTGGACGATGCCCGCCGAATGCGCGAGCGACAGCGCGGAGAGGGCCTGCAGGACCAGGCCGAGCGCGGTCGGGACCGCGACCACGCCGAGGCGCGCGAGCTCGGTCCTGAGGTCGCGCCCCTCGAGGAGCTCCATGGCGAAGTAGGGGCGGCCGCCGTCGGTCGCGCCGAGGTCGAACACCTCGGGGAGGCTCCGGTGGCGCAGGCGGGCGATCGAGCGCGCCTCGGCGCGCATGCGCGCCGAGAGATCGAGGCGGCCGGCGTGGATCCGGTGCAGCACCTTCACCGCGAACCGCCGGCCGAGTTCGCGGTGCTCGACCTCGTACACCTCGCCCATGCCGCCCTGGCCGAGCAGGCGCACCACCCTGTAGGGCGTGCCCTGGAGCGGCTCGCCCTCGACGAGCGCGCGGAGCTGCCGCGTCTCTGCGGAAGACCCGATCTCGGACGCGCCGAGCTGGCGCGTCCCTGCGCAAGAGCCGATCTCGGACGCGCGGAGCTGAGGCGTCCCTGCGCAGGACCCGCCCTCGACGAGCGCGCCGCGCTGCCGCGCGCGCGGGTGGCTCGGCGCGAGCAAGGCGCCGCGCGCGTACAGCAAGGTGCCCGGCTCGGAGCGCTCCGCCAGCGCGCCGCTCATCGCGCCGCTCCGTGCGCGAGCAGCGGCCGCGCGCTGCGCTCGCCGGTCGGCGGGGCGGCGAGCCCCGCGCCGCCGTCGGCCGGCGTCTCCCTGCCGCCGTTCTCTCCCTGCGCCTCCGCGAGCGCGGCGGCCATCGCGTCGGCGGTCTGCCAGCGGAGCGCCGGGTCCTTCTCGAGGGCGCGCGCGACAGCGTGGTCGAGCGCCGGGGGTACCCAGAGCAGCGAGCGGAGCCGCGGCGCCGGCGTGTGGAGGTGCGCCCGCATCACCGCCATGGAGTCGACGACCGGGAACGGGCCTCGCCCGGTGATCGCCTCGAAGAGCAGGAGCCCCACCGCGTACACGTCGGTGCGCGCGTCGACCTCCTCGCCCCGGATCTGCTCCGGTGAGAGGTAGCGCGGCGTGCCGAGGACGTTCGATCCGGTCGACGGCTCCAGCCCGTCGCAGCTCACCTTCGCGATGCCGAAGTCGATGAGCACGGCGTGGTCGATCTCGAGCGCGCCGGGCGCGCACTCCAGATCGTCGACGGCGTGCTCGCCGCCGGCGCGCGGCTGGACGAGGAAGACGTTCGCCGGCTTGACGTCGCGGTGGACGATGCCGGCCCTGTGCGTCGCCGCGAGCCCGCCGAGCACCTGGATCGCGATGCGCACGGCGGCGGGCGTCGCGAGCGGGCCGCGCGCGTCGAGCCGCTCGCGCAGCGTCTCGCCGAAGAGGCGCGGCATGACGAGGAACGGCCGGCCGTCGCTCGTCACGCCGACCTCCTCGACCTTCACGATGTGCGGGTGGCTCAGCGCCGCGAGGGCGCGCCCCTCCTGGACGAGGCGCGCGCTGACCTCGCTCGAGCCCTCGTGCATGGCGCGGAGCAGCTTGAGCGCCCGGAGCTGTCCGCGGCGCCCCAGCACCTCGAAGACCTCGGAGCACGAGCCCGACCCGATCCTCTGGAGCAGGCGGTATGGAGTCCCCGGGAGCGGCTGTCCGTCGTTCTCTTGCACCATGTCCGTCGACCTCCCTTGCGGGGGCGCGCGGCGGAAAGCCGGCGCCTTCGTTCGGGAAAGGAATCGTCGCTCTCACGGCGAAAGTTGCGCGAACAAACCGCGCGACTCACCAAAAAACGCGCAATCAACGGATGTGCAGTGGAGCCCGCTGCGCGCCGTTTCAGGGCTGTGCAGCGGAATGCGGCGCGCGGCGCGCGCTCAGTGGTAGAGGAACCACCGGACGCCGGCCTTGATCTCCATGTGGTAATGGTCCGCGTGCGCCGCGTTGTAGTTGGGCGTCAGTACGTATGTAAAAATCCCGAGATCGGCCGCCTCGCACACGATGGAACGGAGCTCGCGCGCCTCGGGCAGCTCGGGCTGGGGCGCCCCTGCTCCGCACGTCTTGTCCCCGATGCGGCCGTGGAAATGGCGCGCGACGCTGATCCAGGTGCCGTCGCGCTTCCTGAGCGCGCCGACGTCGATGGCCAGGCCCGCGGGGTGACGCGTGCCAGGCGGAGCCCACGTGCCGCGCGGCTTCTGACCCGCGTCGCTGCGCAGGGCGACGTCGCCGCGGCGCCTTGTCGAGGACGCCGTGGCCCGGGTCGAGCCCACGGGCTCGCGGAGCGCTATGCGCCGGGCCCCGGCCTTGCCCGCCGTCTTTGACGGCCCGCTGCGCGCCGCTGTCGCATCCGGCCGATCGGCCGGAGCGCTCGGGGCGGCGCCCCGGGCGGCCTCCGCGGCGAGCTTCGGCTTCGCAACGGCCCCCGCGGCGACCTTGTCCTTCGGAGCTGCCCCGGTGGTGCCCTTCTGCTTCGCAACGGCCCCCACGGCGCCCTTGTCCTTCGGAGCTGCCCCGGTGGCGCCCTTGTCCTTCGGAGCTGCCCCGGTGGCGCCCTTCTGCTTCGCAACGGCCCCCACGGCGCCTTTGTCCTTCGGAGCTGCCTCGGCGGCGCCCTTGTCCTTCGGAGCTGCCCCGGCGGCGCCCTTCTCCTTCGCAACGGCCTCCGCAGCGCCTCTGTCCTTCGGGCTCGCCTCCGCAGCGCCTTTCTTCGCCACGGTCTTCGCGGCGCCCTTCTCCTTCGGGTGTCGCGGAGGCTCCTCAGGTGCCTTCGTCGCGTCGAGCGCCCCCTTCTCGCCGAGGTCCACGGGCGCAGCCTTCGGCGGTTCCTCGGGCACCTTCGTCGCGTCGAGCGCGCCCTTCTCGCCGAGGTCCACGGGCGCAGCCTTCGGCGGTTCCTCGGGCACCTTCGTCGCGTCGAGCGCGCCCTTCTCGCCGAGGTCCACGGGCGCAGCCTTCGGCGGTTCCTCGGGCACCTTCGTCGCGTCGAGCGCGCCCTTCTCGCCGAGGTCCACGGGCGCAGCCTTCGGCGGTTCCTCGGGCACCTTCGTCGCGTCGAGCGCGCCCTTCTCGCCGAGGTCCACGGGCGCAGCCTTCGGCGGTTCCTCGGGCACCTTCGTCGCGTCGAGCGCGCCCTTCTCGCCGAGGTCCACGGGCGCAGCCTTCGGCGGTTCCTCGGGCACCTTCGTCGCGTCGAGCGCGCCCTTCTCGCCGAGGTCCACGGGCGCAGCCTTCGGCGGTTCCTCGGGCACCTTCGTCGCGTCGAGCGCGCCCTTCTCGCCGAGGTCCACGGGCGCAGCCTTCGGCGATTCCTTGAGCGCCTTCGACGTCGCGTCGAGCGCGCCCTTCTCGCCGAGGCCCACGGGCCGAGCGGGCTTCGGCGATCCCTTGCGGACGGCGCTGTCCGCGGCCGTCGCCTGCGCTGTCGGGTGCCCGTGATCTCCCCCGTCGCCCGCGCCGTCGCGGCCCGGCATCGGCATGTTGGGGCGGTACATCGTGTAATGAACGACCTCGTCGATATCGTGCCGCGCCAGCAAGGCCGCGAAATCGTCGAGCGCGAGCGCGAGGCGCGCGTCCAGGATCTCGAACACGCTCGTCACGCGCTGCTCGGGCGGGAGCACCGAATGAAAGTGCACGCCGTTCAGCCGGCTGGTGAGCCGGATCGGCGCGCGCACCCCGGGCGCACGGTCGACCTTGATGTAAAGGATCTTCCGGCGATCCAGCTCGGCCATCGCCTCGTCGTCCGTCATGTTGGCGTAGCGATACGCCGGCGACGCCTCGACGATGCTCGCGTCCGGCGTCATGAGGAACGGCGACGCGGCCGACGCGGGCCCCGGAGAGAGCGACGCGACGGACGCGATCAGCGCGCAGGCCAGCGGCTTCAGCAGACAGCGAAGTCGGGAAAACGGCACAGCGGCCGCACTCTAACGAGACCGGGATGGAAGGCTAGAAAATGGGCGGTGGCTGGACCGGTGAGCAGCGCCCAGCGCGCCCCCGCCCAGCGCTGACCATCGCGGACCGGCGTGCTCGCGGTTACGCTGAGCGCGCGCGACCGCGACGCCCGCGGCGCCACGATCCCGCGCACGCCCCCGCCCGCGCGCACGCCCCGCGACGAACACGCCTTGCAACCGCCGACGCCCATCGACCCGAGCCGCGACGCGAACCCCCGAGCCGGCGGCGAGGCGCCCAGCGCGCCCGCCGACGTGGACGCCGCGAGCGCGCCCCGCGGCGAGCGCCCGCGACCTCCCGAGCCGACCGCCGCGCGCGCGCTCGTCGCCGCGGCCGCCACGACCGCCGCGGTGACCGCTGTCTCCTACGCGGCGCCGGCNGCCGCCACGACCGCCGCGGTGACCGCTGTCTCCTACGCGGCGCCGGCGAGCTACGCGGGCACGCTCGTGGGCCTCACGTTCCTCGCGGCGACGTTCTGGCTCGTGCTGCGGTACGACGAGGTGACCATCCGCGACCACGGCCTGTCGCTCGGCGGGATCCTCGAGCCCGTGCCGCTGTCGGCCGAGCGGCTCGCCCGCGCCGCGCTCCGCGCCGTCGCGTGGGCGTCGCTGGCCGCCGCGATCGTGTTCCCGCCGTTCTGGCTCGGCTACCGGCTGTACTGGGCAGCGACCTCGCCGTTCGTGCTGCGCCCGCCCTCCGCCGACGAGATCGCCGCGCAGCTCCTCGTTGTCGCGCTGCCCGAGGAGGCGTTCTTCCGCGGCTACCTCCAGAGCGCCCTCGACCGCGTCTTCCCGCCGCGCGTCCGCGTCCTCGGCGCGAGGCTCGGCCCGGCGTGGCTCATCTCGTCGGCGATCTTCGCGCTCGGGCACGTGCTCACGATCCAGCACCCCGCGCGGCTCGCCGTGTTCTTCCCGGCGCTCCTCTTCGGGTGGCTGCGGGCGCGCACCGGCGGCGTCGGGGCGCCGCTCCTGTTCCACGCGGCGTGCAACCTCTTCTCCCTCACCCTCGCCCGCGGTTACGGTCTATCGCCGTGAGCACCTCGTTCGACGACACGGCGCCGCGCACCCCCGGCGCGCCGGCGCGGC
>NZ_JEMA01000607.1:0-7638 GCF_001589285.1 Sorangium cellulosum
GCCGTCGTCGATCCAGTACCGCTCGCGCTGCCACGGGTAGCTCGGCAGCCGGACCGCGCGGCCGCCCTCGGGGAACAGCCGCCTGAAGTCCACCGGGTGGCCGTGCGCGTACACGGCCCCGAGCGCCGCGAGGATCGTCCGCCGCTCGTCGTGGCCGCGGCGCAGCGAGCCGAGGGCCACGCCCTCGTGCCCCCCGTCGCGCAGCCCTTCCTCGATCGCCGGCACGAGGATCGGGTGCGGGCTCATCTCCAGGAACAGCGCGTGGCCGTCCCCGGCGAGGCGCGCCACCGCCGGCGAGAACAGCACCGGATCCCGCAGGTTGCGGACCCAGTAGGCCGCGGTGAGCTCGGGGCCCTGGCCGATCTCCCCCGTCACCGTCGACACGATCGGCACCAGCGCGGCGGCCGGCGCCACCTCCGCCAGCGCCTCCCGGAGCTCGTCGAGCAGGGGATCGACGTGCTGGCTGTGCGACGCCACGTCCACCTTGATCCAGCGCCAGAAGACGCCGCGCCGCTCGATCCCGGCCAGGATGTCCTCCAGCGCGCGCCTGTCTCCGGACAGCACCGTGGACCTCGGGCTGTTGCTCGCCGCCACCGAGGCGCGATCCTCGTGGCCGCGGAGGGCGCGGGACGCCTCGGCGAGCGGCAGCTCGACGAGCGCCATGGCGCCGCCCGCGCGGAGCCGCCCGAGGAGCCGGCTGCGGCGGCAGATGACGCGCGCCGCGTCCTCCAGCGAGAGCGCCCCCGCGACGTGCGCCGCCGCGACCTCGCCCATGCTGTGGCCCACCACCGCGTCGGGCTCGACCCCCCACGAGCGCCACAGCGCCGCGAGGGCCACCTCCACCGCGACGAGCGCGGGCTGCACGACGTCGATCCGGTCGAGCCGCGAGCGGCCCTCGTCGGCGCCGAGCTCCTCGAGGAGCGACCAGCCGAGCTCGCGCCCGATCGCCTCGTCCCACGCCTCGAGCGTCGCCCGGAAGACCGGCTCGGCCTCCGCGAGCGCGCGCCCCATCCCGACCCACTGCGAGCCCTGGCCCGGGAAGACGAAGGCGATCTTCGGCCGCCTCCCCGGGCTCCGCTCGCCGCGGGCGACGCCCTCGCGCGGCTCGCCCCGCACGAGGGCGTCGAGCAGCTCGGCGAGCTCCTCGCGCGATCGCGCCACGATCGACGCGCGGCAGTCGTGGTGGCTGCGCCGGACGCCCGCTGTGTAGGCGAGATCGCGCAGGCTCGACCCCTCCTCCCCCGGCGCCTGGCGGACGAGGTCCCGGTACGCCTCCGCCAGCGCTGCGAGCGCCTCGGGCCGGTGCGCGGACAGCGGCACGAGCTGCGGCGGCTCCTCGCCGGCCGGATGGAGCGCCTCCCAGCGCACCGGCTGGCCGGCGGCGTGGAGGGCCCCGAGCGACTCGAGCAGCACGGCGCGCTCGTCCCCGCCCCGGCGGAGGGACGGCAGGACGAGCGCCTGTCGCCCCGCGTGCTCGGCGCACGCCTGGATCGCGCGGCTCGCCATCGGGGTGGGGCTGACCTCGAGGAAGGTCGCGTACCCCTCGCGCACGAGCTGCGACGCCGCGTCGGCGAAGAGCACCGGATCGGCGAGGTTCCGCACCCAGTGCTCGGCGTCGAACCGCGCGCCGTCGAGGAGCGAGCCGGTCACGCCGGAGGCGATCGGCACCGACGCCGGGCCGGGCCTCACCCCGCGCAGGCATTGGAAGAGCTCCTCCCGAAGGGCGTCGATCTGGGCCGTGTGCGGCGCGGCGTCGATGTGCACGCGGCGGCAGAAGACGCCCTGTCCGGAGAGCGCCGCGAGCAGCTCGGAGAGCGCCTCCGGGTCTCCCGCCAGAACCGTCGACGCCGGGCTCTCGCGCACCGCGCGGCACAGGCGCCCCTCGTACCCGGAGAGCGCCCGCCCGGCGTCCTCCCACGAAAGCGCCACGAGCCCCATCGCGCCGCGGCCGCGGAGCCGCGCGATCAGCCGGCCCTGCTCGCAGGCCACCAGGATGGCGTCCTCCAGGCTCAGCACGCCGGCGACGTGCGCCGCCGCGCACTCCCCGACGCTGTGCCCCACCACGGCGGCGGGCTCGACGCCCCACGAGCGCCACAGCGCCGCGAGCGCGACCTCGACGGAGACGATGGCTGGCACGGACACGTCGAGCGCGTCGAGCCACGGCCCGCCCTGGCCCGCCGCGAGGAGCGCGAGCAGCGACCAGCCCAGGTGCTCCTGGATGATCGCGTCGCACCGCTCGACGACCGCCCGGAACACGGGCTCTCGGTGGAGGAGCGATCGCCCCATTCCGGCCCACTGCGACCCCTGGCCGGGGAACACGAAGACGGGCCTCGGGCGCTGGTCCGACGGCGCATGGCCCACGGACAGCCCGGGCCTCGCCTCGCCCGCGAGGTACCCTTCGAGCAGCCCCCGGAGCTCTCCAGGAGAGCGCGCCGCCGCCGCGAGGCGGTGCGGCGCGTCGCTCGAGCGCGCCGCCGCCCCGCGGCACATCCTCGAGAGGGGCGCGAGGTCTCCGGACGCCGCGAGCTCGTCGAGGACCTCCCGGGCGAGCGCGCGCAGGGCGCCTGGGCTCCCGGCGGACAGCGGGAGCAGCTCCGCCTGGGAGGGCCACGGCGCCTCGAGCACGATATGGCAGTTCGTCCCGCCGATGCCGAACGAGCTGACCCCCGCGAGGGCGGGCCTCTCCGGCTCGGGCCAGGCGCCGAGCGCGCGCTGCACGGCGAGGCGCAGATCGTCGAAGGGGATATGAGGGTTCGGCGTCTCGAAATGGAGGCTCGGCGGCAGCTCCCGGTGCTTCAGGCAGAGCGCCACCTTGATGAGCCCGGCCGCGCCCGCCGCGGACTCGAGGTGACCGATGTTGGTCTTCACCGATCCAACGAGGAGCGGCCTCTCGGCCGGGCGGCCCGCGCCGAGCGCCGCGCCGAGCGCCCTGGCCTCGATCGGATCGCCGAGCAGGGTCCCTGTTCCGTGCGCCTCCACGTAATGGACAGCGGCGGGCTCGACGCCGGCCCGCGCGTAGGCCGCCCGGAGCAGCGCCTCCTGGGCGGCGGGGCTCGGCGCGGTCAGGCCGTTGCTGGCGCCGTCGTTGTTGACCGCGCTGCCGCGGATCACGCAGTAGATGGGGTCTCCGTCGCGGATGGCTTGCGCGAGGGGCTTGAGCGCGACAACGCCGCCTCCCTCCCCCCGGACGTACCCGCTCGCGCGCGCGTCGAAGGTGAAGCACCGCTCGCCGGGCGACAGCGCGCCGAACTTGGCCACGCCGATCGTGCTCTCCGGGATGAGGTTCAGGTTCACGCCGCCGGCGAGGGCGAGCGTCGATTCGCCCCGGCGGAGGCTCTCGCACGCGAGGTGCACCGCCACGAGCGAGGCCGAGCACGCCGTGTCCACGGAGAGGCTCGGCCCCTCC
Source organism: Sorangium cellulosum (assembly GCF_001589285.1). Taxonomy (GTDB): domain Bacteria; phylum Myxococcota_A; class Polyangia; order Polyangiales; family Polyangiaceae; genus Sorangium; species Sorangium cellulosum_G. The sequence continues at coordinate 3,407 of NZ_JEMA01000607.1, forward strand.
AGGCCGAGCGCGTACGAGACGCGGTTGGCCACGATGCTGTGGTGGAATCCGATCGCCGAATGCTGGGTCAGGGCCTCGGGCCCGGCGCGGTGGACCAGCATTCCGTAGTCCATCCAGGCCACCCCGAAGAACACGCCGCTCCGGCTCCCCTTGAGCTCCCCGGCGGCGATCCCCGCGTCCTCCAGCGCCTCCCAGGACAGCTCGAGCATGAGCCTTTGCTGGGGGTCCATGTGGACTGCCTCTCTCGGGGAGATGCCGAAGAACGACGGATCGAACCGGTCGATGGCGTCCAGGAACCCGCCAGAGCGGGTATTCATCTTGCCTGGCGCGGAGATGTCGGCGTCGAAGAGCGCGTCCGGATCCCACCGCGACAGCGGCGCCTCCGTGATCGCGTCCACCCCCTCGCGGAGCAGCCGCCAGAAGGCGCCGGGGCTCGGGGCCCCGGGGAAGCGACAGGCGACGCCGATGATCGCGATCGGCTCTGCCTCGCTTGCCGCGGTGATCGCCGCGGGCCGGCGCGGGGCCGCGGGCGATGCGCCCGCTGGCGCGGCGAGGTGGCGCGCCAGGGCGTCCGGGGTCGAGTGCTCCCAGATCAGGAGGGGTGATAGAGGGCGGCCGAGCACCCGCGAGAGCTCGTCGATAAGGACAGCGGCGCCCTGCGAGTCGATTCCATAACGGCTGAATTGTTCTCGAGCATTGACGCTCCGCGGGTCGACGCCCCGCGTCGTCGCAATGCGATCGACGAGCCAATCCCGGATGAACTCCGTTGTGCGGGCCACACTTTGTACTTGCACGTGGATGCCTCGGGTTCGGGCAGCAAGTGGATGAATGTTCGGCGCAAGACGCTCGGAACGAGCTGCAAAGCCAGGCGTGAGCAACGCAGACACTACCCCACGGACGACGCCATCCCCTCAGCGCCGCCCCATGGCCGCCCCCGCCCGCTTCACGAAGGAGCTTGTCTCGCGATCCAGGACTCGGCCACTCACTATCGAACAAAGCAGTGCAATAGCGTACAGAGTAAAGACGTTTTATCTAACGGAGTCGACGTGTAGGAGAAATGCGCCGAACCGAAGCGACCATGGGAGTCGCTCGACTGACGGGCCGTTGCTCTCGGTCTCTCTGGACGCGGGGCTCCACGACGCGCGCCCCCTTTCGCTCGACGGCGCAGCGCTGGAGGGCGCACGGTTTCGACGTCGGAACGCGTGAATTTTCGCGGCGCTGGCGCAACAGGGGGGATCGGGCGCGTGCGGCGATGCGCCGGTCGGGCGGCGCAGAAGGAGGAAGAGGTCGAGCTACCGCGGAGCCAGCGGCGCAGCGCCGCTGGTCGGGTTCGCCTGGACAACGCCGTTGCCGCTCTCGGGGCTGCCCGGGCGTGCTGGCAGCTTGTTCTTGCTGTCGCCGGCCCTCATCGCATAACTGATGCCGCTCGCCAGCGTGCCCAGGGTCACAATACCGTCCAGGCTGGATTCCAGGCTCACAAATGTTCGCGCCACGGCCGGGGTGATGCCGGTGAGCACCACGCGCGCCCCGAGCAGCCGCGCCGCTCGAGCGGCGCTCACGAGCGCGTTGGCAACCTGGGTGTCCACGAAGCGAACGCCGGTGATGTCGAGGATGGCGGTGTGGGCGCTCTGCTGGGAGATCCCATCGAGCAGCGTCTCGAGGATCTCGCGGGCCCGCATGCTATCGATGGTCCCCACGAGCGGCATCGCGAGCACCCCCGGCCCGAGCGGCACGAGCGGCGTCGAGAGCTCGCGGATCGCGGCCTGCTGCGCCCTGATCACCTGCTCCTTCATCGAGAGGCGATCGAGCTCCGAACGTTTGAGGTCGGTGAGGTCCGTGACGAAGGCGCCCACCCCGAGCGGCGCGCCCTTCGTGTCGTAAATGGGAAACTTGATCGTGTAGAAGTAGCGGGTCCCGTCCAGGTTCGGCAGCTCCTGCTCGTATTCGAGGGGCTTGCCGCCGGCGAGGACCTCCACCTCTTCCGCGATCATCCTCTCGGCGATCTCCGGGGGGAAGATGTCGCGCTCGCTGCGGCCGAGGATCTGCTCGGGCGTCGTCTGCTGAGTCTGCGCCGCGAGCCTGCTGATCGCCACGTAGCGATGCTCGAGGTCCTTGATGAAGAAGATGTTGGGGGCGTGATTGACGAGGGCGACGAGGTAGTCATAGCCGTGCTGCCCGATGCTCGGGGAGACGACGCGCTCCTCGACGCCAGCCGTCGAGTCGCCGCGCGGCGCCGACTCCAGCGCAGCGAGGCGGCCGCGGAGGCGCGCGATCTCGGCCTTGAGCTCGTCCACGCTCGCCTCCGCCGCGATCGCCTCCTCGCCAGAGGGAGCCGGGGCTCCCTCTGCTGACTCCGCACGCTGCCCCAACGGCTCTTCTGTCATCGGCGAGCTCTCCCGTCCGTCCATGCGTAGAGGTAGCGCGGAGTGCTGTCGGTGAGCAAGGCCTCTCCCTGCGGCCGAGGGCGCTTACCTCGGCGCAGCACCTGGCACACTCGTTCCTGGCTCGCAGGCGGAGCTCGCCCGGGGACGCGGCAGGCGCAGCGGCCCAGGCGATCTCGTCAACGGCGCTGCCGCAGCGTGAATCCGCAAGCAGCTTGGTGCTGGTCTGGCGCGCGTCGCGCTCGTGGCGGGATGGGATGGATTCAGCGGCGCGCCCTCCGGGGCGGGCGCGTCACTCGTCGATCACGAACTCCACGCGCCGGTTCTTCGCCAGGCTCGCCGGGTCGTCGCCGTCGGAGAGCGGCCTGTCCGGACCGAAGCCCTCCGCCGTGAGCCGGCCGGGGCTGACGCCCTTCTGGATGAGGTACTTCCGGACCGTGTCCGCGCGCTCCTGGCTGAGCTGCAGGTTCAGCTCGCGCGTGCCGGTCTCGTCGGTGTGCCCCTCGACCCGCACCCGCTCGAGCTCGGGGTTGGCCTTCATCACGAGCGCCACCTGGTCGAGCGTCCTGTACGACTCCGGCTCGAGCTCGGCCGACCCGCTCCGGAAGCGGATCGTGTCGCGCATCACGAACTCGCCCTCTTCGTACGAGACCCGCGGATCGCCCTTGTCCGGGCAACCGTCGTCGTCCTCGACGCCGTTGATCGTCTCCTTCTCGTCCGGGCACTCGTCGTCCGAGTTCGGCACGCCGTCCTTGTCGTCGTCGGCGTCCTCCTCGGGGCAGCCGTCGCTGTCGTAGTCGCCGTCGCGATCCTCGGCGACGTCGGGGCACTGGTCGCGCTCGTCGTCGACGCCGTCGTGGTCGCGGTCGTGCGAGGTCGGCGTGTACTTCACCCCCGCGAACACGCGGAAGATCGGCACGCCGTAGCCGGCCAGCGCGCCGACGCCCGGGCCCGCGGTGATCTCCCACTCCTCGTTCGGGTTGATCTTCACGTACCCGAGCGCCTCGAGCGGCGTCTCCTCCTCGTTCAGGCTGTCCGCGGCGATGCCGATGCCGCCGTTGGCCTCCGCGCCGATCTCGACCTTGCCGGTGATGCCGCCGAAGCGGTAGCCGAGCGCCGCGGCGTACGTCAGCTCGCTCGCCGCCTCCACGTTCGCGTACGTCGTCCCCTCGCGGATCGCGACGCCCGCGTTGACGCCGAACCGCAGGCCGGGCGCGAAGCGGTGATCGAGCACGATGCGCGGCCAGAACACGACGTTGCGCGCGCCGCCCGAGAAGTCGCCTGTGTGCGTGGGCACGCGCAGCTCGGCCACGAGGGCGAGGCCGATCGAATCGCGGTCGTCGAGCAGGCGCAGCTTCGGCACGAGCCGGATGTCGCCGAGCCCCGCGAACGACGGCGAGCCCTCCCCCGACTGCGCGAGGAAGAACGGCACGTCGAGGCCGAGCGCGAACGGCTCCGCGATCGTGACCGAGGCCATGAGGTCGGCGCCCAGGCGGCCGCTCACGATCTGGCGCCGCAGGTCGCCGGCGCCCGTCGCGACGATGAGCGGGTTGCGCGCGTAGTTGAGGAACAGCCCGAACGCCCACGGGTCCGCGGGCTCGCGGACGCCGGAGCCCTCGGTGACGACGAAGGCGTCGTGCGTGACGGCGGGCTTGAAGCGCTCGACGTCGATGTCCGTCTCCTGCGCCGACGCGCTCGTCGCGGCGGCGAGGACGGTGCAGGCGGTGGCAGCGATGATCCGTGCGCGCATGGGTCTCCTCTTCATCGGTCCCCCCCGGCCCCGCGGCGCGGGCGCCTCCGCCAGGCGAGCGCGAGCCCGCCGACGGCGAGCAGCGACAGCGCGCCCCCGCC
>NZ_JEMA01000607.1:7676-7754 GCF_001589285.1 Sorangium cellulosum
CCCCCCCGCCGATCGGCGCGGGCCCCGCCGTGCAGGCGCAGGCGCCGCCCTGGACCGCGTCGCCCTCGAGCAGGTCCG
>NZ_JEMA01000608.1 GCF_001589285.1 Sorangium cellulosum
GTGGACAAGGACTGCCCCGGCGCCGTGTGCGACAGGCGCGTCCACGACTTCGAGAGCATGGAGGCGCTCCGGGCGCGCTGGAACCGGAGCCTCGGCCTGTCGCTGACCCTCGGCGCCGTGGGGCTCGCCGGCGTGGGCGCGGCGGTGGGCGGCATCCTCCTGCGGCCCGGGGCGGGCGCCGCGGGCACCGAGCGGGCTGCGTCGCTCGTCCCGCTCGTCACCCCCGCCGCGCGCGGCGTGGTCTGGCAGGGAGTTTTCTGATGTGGACAAAAAAATCTCGCCTGGCTGCGGCCGGTGTGGGGCTCGGCTGGGCGGCGCTCGGCTGCGCGCCGGAGCTCAGCTTGCCGGGTCCTGAGGGCGCCGGCGGCGCGGGGGGCGGCGCGCCGCCGTCGGGCGGCGAGGTGCAGTGGGCGCGCGCGCTCGGGGGCGACGGGGAGCTGGCGGGGGCGAGCGTGGCCGTGGCCGACGACAGCGCCGCGGCGCTCCTCGGCAGGCTCACCGCGGCGGAGGGCGTGGCGCTCGACGACCGGAGCGTGACCCCGATCGGCGTGGAGAACGTCTTCTGGGCGCGGCTCGCCGCCGACGACGGGGCGGGGCTCGATCTGAAGCGCTTCGGGGCGTTCGACCCGCAGATCGTGAACGCGCTCGCGACGGACGGGAACGAGGGCCTGCTTGTCGCGGGGGAGTTCTCCGGGACGCTGGAGTTCGGCGGCGCGCCGCGGACGAGCGCCGGCGGGCGGGACGGCTACGTGGCGCGGCTCGACGCCGAGGGGCGGGAGCTGTGGCTGCAGCCGCTCGGCGGCCGGGGCTTCCAGGCGGCGACGGGGGTGGCGGCGACAGCGACGGGGCGCATCGTCGTGGCGGGCCGCTTCTCGGGCGTGCTGACGATCGGCGGGGACCGGCTCGAGAGCGCCGGCGGCAGCGACGTGTTCGTGGCGAGCTTCGACGCCGACGGGGCGCCGCTCTGGAGCCGGCGGTTCGGCGACGGCTTCGATCAGCAGGCGCGCGCCGTGGCGGTGGACGAGGACGGCAACGCTGTCGTTGTCGGCGACTTCGGCGGGACGCTCGACCTCGGCGGCGGGCCGCTGGAGAGCGCCGGGGATCTCGACGTGTTCGTGGCGAGCCTCGACGCGCTCGGCGACCACCGCTGGAGCCGGCGCTTCGGCGACGCGGAGCTGCAGCGGGCGCGGGCGGTGGCCGTGGACGGGGCGGGCGACGTGATCGTGGGCGGCGAGTTCGGCGGCACGATCGATCTCGGCGGGGGCCCCCGGACGGCCGAGGCGCGGGAGGCTGTGTTCGTGGCCAAGCTCGGTCCGCGGGGCGAGCACCGCTACAGCCGGGTCATCGGCGAGCGGGGCGCGTCGCTGGGCCAGCTCCTCGTCGACGGGACGGGCGACGTGATCGTTGTCGGCGGGTTCCGCGGGGAGGCCGCGCTCGCGGGCGGGCCGGTGGAGAGCGCGGGGGACGACGATGTGTTCGTGGCCAAGCTCGATCCCGAGGGCGGCACCCGGTGGAGCCACCGCTTCGGCGGGCCGGGGGCGGACCGGGCGACCGGCGTGGCGGTCGACCGGGAGCGGCAGGTGTTCGTGACCGGCGCGTTCACCGGGGACGTGCGGTTCGGCGAGAAGCAGCTCGAGGGCGGCGAGGGCACGGACGTGTTCGTGACGAAGCTGTCGCCATGAAGGACGGAGGCGCGATGAAGCGTACGGGGACATGGGGCGTGGGGTCGCGCGGTCGGCGGTGGAGGGTGGGGCTCACGGCAGGCCTGATGGCGCTGCTCGTGCCGACGGCTGTGTGGGCGGAGGACGACAGCGATCTCGACGGGGTCGCCGATCCGAACGACAACTGCCCTTCGGTGCAGAATCAGGATCAGGCGAACCTCGACGGCGACGCGCTCGGTGACGCCTGTGACGACGACCTCGACGGCGACGGCGTCCTCAACGACAGCGACAACTGCGAGAGCCTGAGCAACCCGGATCAGGCGGACGCCGATGGCGACGACATCGGAGATGCCTGCGACGACGACACCTCCGGAGCGGACGACGATAACGACGGGGTCGCCAACGACGTCGACAACTGCCCCGACGTGGCGAACCCGCTCCAGCAGGACAGGGACGACGACAAGCACGGTGACGCCTGCGACAACTGCCCCACCACGCGCAATCCGAACCAGGAGGACGGCGACGGCGATGGCGTCGGCGACTTCTGCGAGCCGGACATCGACGCTGACGGCGACGGGCTGCTCAACGCGGAGGACAACTGCCCGGCGGATCCGAACCCGGACCAGGAGGACACGGACGGGGACGGCATCGGGACCGCCTGCGATCCGGACAGCGACGACGACGGCCTTGTCGACTGGGAAGACAACTGCGCTCTCGTGCCCAACCTGTTCCAGGAGAACACGGACGGCGACGAGGTCGGCGACGCGTGCGACGACGACGACGACGACGACGGCGTGCCGGACGCGGAGGACAACTGCCAGCACGTGTCGAACCAGGACCAGGCCGACGGCGACGACGACGGCCGCGGCGACGCGTGCGATCTCGGCGCCGACGTCGACCGCGACGGCGACGGCATATCGGACGAGGCGGACAACTGCCCGGACGTGCCGAACCCCGATCAGACGGACTCCGATGACGACCAGGTGGGCAATGCCTGCGACGACGCGGACGGCGATGGGCTGACCGACGCGGCGGACAACTGCGACGAGGAGCCCAACCCCGATCAGGCCGACGGCGACGGCGACGGGCAGGGGGACGCCTGCGACGAGGACGACGACGGCGACGGCGTGCTGGACGCGGAGGACAACTGCGCCGCTGTCGCGAACCCCGATCAGGCCGACGGCGACGACGACGATCGGGGGGACGCGTGCGACGTCGATGATGAGGACGACGACGACGACGGCGTGCCGGACGGCGACGACAACTGCCCGCGCGTCGCCAACGCGGATCAGGCNGCGACGACAACTGCCCGCGCGTCGCCAACGCGGATCAGGCCGACGGCGACGCCGACGGGGCCGGCGACGCCTGCGACGGGAGCGGCGCGGGCGGCGCCGAGACGACGGAGCCGGAGGTCTCGTCCGGCCTGGTCTGCGCGTTCCAGCGCGGCGGCGGCAGCGGCGCGCTCGTCGGCCTCGTGGCGCTCCTCGCGGCGGCGCTGGGCCTCGTCCGGCGTTCCGGGTCGGCGTCCCGACAAAGGTGAACGAAAACGCCGGGGCACCAGAGACGGCAGGAGAGCGGGAAAGACAGAGAGGTAGCCCGCTCGGTGGCCCCGTGAAACACAAGGTGGGCTGTCGCCCCACGGCCAACGCCGGATCCGGGCGGGCTCTGCCGACTCACCGTCGTGCATTTTCGTGAGCCGTGGCGTTGCGGCGATGTAACTGCTCTGGCTGAACGCGCCGGAACACCGCTCCGCAGCCCACGCTGGGGCCGAGAGCGCCGGCGCCCCATCCGGAGACACCATGCGCCCTGTTCTGCCGCTCTCTTTCTCGCTCCTGATCTCCCTGTTCGGATTCACCCTCGGCTCCGGCTGCAGCGACAGCGCCGTTGATGGCGCGGCCCCGTCCGGCGGCGCGGGCGCCGGGGACAGCGGCAGCGCCAGCGGCGGCGGC
>NZ_JEMA01000609.1 GCF_001589285.1 Sorangium cellulosum
CCGCCTCGGTGTTCACGACGCCTGTCCCGAGGCGGTACTGCGCCCCCTTGCCCCAGCAGGAAGCCACGCCCTGCGCCGGCGCCGCGCATGTGTGCAGGGCGCCCGCCGCCGTCAGCGCGACGCTGGTCAGGCCCACCACGGCCGTCGGCGTGGTCTTCGGCTGGAAGCCGCCGACCCCGAGCTGGCCGTCCTGGTTGTGGCCCCAGCAGCGCATCGTGCGCTCGCCCATCCGCTCGATCATGCCCGCGCAGGTGTGCGAGAGCCCGGCGCTCACCGAGGCCACGTCGTCCAGGACCACGGCGGGCACGAACAGATCGGCCTCGTCGCCGTACCCGAGCTGGCCGGAGCTGCCCTCGCCCCAGCACCAGAGATCGTGCGACGCCGTCACCGCGCACGTGTGGGTCCCGCCGACGGCGACCTGGGTCGCGCCCGTGAGGTCCCTCGCGCGCACCGGGGAGAGGGCGTTCATCGCCTCATCGTCGCCGAGCTGCCCGCTGTTGCCTGCGCCCCAGCACGCCACCGCGCCGTCCGTCAGCACCGCGCACGTGTGCGTGCGCGCCGACGAGAGGCTCGCGGCGACCCGGTCGGCGGCGCCGCCGAGGCCGACGACCTGCCGGGGGATCTGCCGATCCTGCTGGAGCGTGCCGTCGCCGAGGTTGCCCCATGTATTCCTGCCCCAGCACCAGACCGTGCCGTCGCTGAGCACCGCGCACGTGTAATCCGTGCCCGCCGCGATGTGCTTCGGCACGACGCACGCGCCCTGCACGCACTGGCCGCTGCACGGCTTGTCGCAGCTCCCGCAGTGCGCGGTGCTCGAGAGGAGGTCCACCTCGCAGCCGTTCTCGGGGCCCTTGTCGCAGTCGCCGCGGTTCTCCTCGCATGCCGGCGATTGGCAGATGCCGTCAACACAGCGGGATGTGCCGCCCATGGTCGAGCAGGCGACGTCGCACGCNCGCCGGCGACTGGCAGACGCCCTCGACGCAGCTCGGCGTGCCGCCGAAGGTCGAGCAGGCGACGTCGCACGCGCCGCAGTGCTCCGCGTCCGTCCTCACGTCGACGCACGCCCCATCGCACGTTACCTCGTCGCCCGGGCACCCGTCGCCGCCGCCGCCGCTCCCGCCGCTCCCGCCGCTCCCGACACTGGAACTGGATGATGGTCCGCCAGTCGTTGATTCAGCGCTGGTGTACTCGTTCCAGTCTACGCCGATGATCTGCGCGCAGCCGATCGCCGCGGAAGCGACAAGGCCTGCCAGATTCGCCGCCATACGCGCAGATACCAGCTTCTCGCCAGCCATGGCGCGAGAGAGTCCCGCACGAGGATCTCGCCGTCAAGAAAGCAGCGAGGCAGGGTGCTTATCACCGCACGCTATTGCTGGTCTCGACACGCCCATGGTGGTTCACGCCGTGGCCGTGTGAAGCTCATTGATAAAGAATGACATGCAGCCCGGGGCCTAACGCCTCTTCGCGGAGTAGAGCTTCTGCCCTCCGTCCTTGTCCGAGGCGAGGTA
>NZ_JEMA01000610.1 GCF_001589285.1 Sorangium cellulosum
CGAGCTGGCGCGGGCGGGGTCGATCGACGCGCCGGCCCCTCCCCGCGCGGCGCCCCCTCCGGCGCCTTCACGCCGCCCGCGCGTGCTCGCGATCGACGACGCCGACCGGCTCGGCGCGCACGACAGGGCGCTGCTCGAGGCGCTCGTGCGGGCCACCGAGCCGACCGACGCCCTCCTCTGGCTCATCGCCTCCGCCGATCCGCTCGACCGGCTCGACGTGCGCCGCGGCGCGGCGGTCGAGCTCCCGCTGGGCCCGCTGGACGAGGCCGCGGTGCGGGTCTGGACGGCGCCGCTGGCCACCGCGGCGCGCGTCGCCGACCTCCTGCGCGCGAGCGGCGGCCGCCCGCGGGCGCTCAAGGAGCTCTGCGCCGCGCTCGCGCAGCGCCGGCTGAGCGAGGCGGAGCNGCTCTGCGCCGCGCTCGCGCAGCGCCGGCTGAGCGAGGCGGAGCTCGACGGGTTCGTGCACACGACGGGCACGCCGGAGCTCTGGCGCCGCCGCGTGGCCGCGCTCCCGCGCGACGAG
>NZ_JEMA01000611.1 GCF_001589285.1 Sorangium cellulosum
CTCCCGCCGGTGCCCGCCGCGCCGCCCGCGCCGGCGCCGGGCCGCGCGCGGGATGCAGCGCGCATGCAGCGCGCGGTCCACGAGAAGATCGCCGGGGAGGAGGGCGACAGGAAGATCGCCGAGCGATACGGCATCACGCGCGAAGAGCTCCAGCGCTTGTATGAGGCCTACTGCAAGGCAGGGCTCGAGGCGCTCGGCGAGCTGCCGTAGCGGTACGCATGGCCGAAGAGGAGCTCGCCGCCCCGCCGGCCCGACGCTCCGCCGCGCCGCCACGCAGGGCCCGGCGGCTCCTCGGCCTGCGGCCACGCCGCCACGATCGCGTCGACCTCGGGAGCCGGCTCCTCAGGGACCAGCTCTGGACGCTCGCGCTGCTCGCCCTGCTCATCCTGCTGCTGCTCGTGGCGCTCACGGCCACGACGCGCGCTCCCGTCCAGGAATGGCCTGCCTGGGGGTCCCGGACCCTCCTCGGTGTCTTCTCCTTTGGCGCCCTGGGAGCGATCTTCAGCGCTGCTCGATCGCTCAAGAGCTCCTCCCTCCGGGCCAGGATCCACGCCCAGGTCTCGGACGAGCGGGTCACCCTCTCTCGCGCCGTCCTCGGCGCGCTGCCCGGGCTCGCCGCCTATGCGTTCCTCCAGTCGAAGGTGCTGAACCTCGGCGACGCCGACAACAGCAAGGCCTTCGCGATCGCGTTCATCGCTGGCTTCAGCGAGCGGCTCGTGCTCAAGGTGGCGGAGACGTTCGCCGGGCAGAAGGCGAAGTAGCGACGCCAGCGACGCGCCGCCTCGGTCGAGGGGCAGAGCGCGTGACCTCAGCTCGCGCGCTCGGTCCTCGGCGAGACGAACCGGATGACGGCGCGAGGCGCGATGCGATACCCGTGCTCGTCGCGCTGGATGACGTCCCTGAGCCCCATGCGGCGGAGCTGGGTCAGCGCCACGTAGACGCGGTTGGCCCCCGCTTCCGCCACCGGCCGCTCGCCGGGCCAGCCGGCGTCGAGCAGCTCCTGGAGCGAGAGCGAGGCGTCCGGCGCCTCGTCGTGCCGGTCGACGAGGGCCGTCACGATGCGGCTGAGCGCGTGCCCGAGCGTGTGTTTCACGCCGTCCTCGGTCGCGATCCAGCGCACCTCGAAGCCGAGGAACAGCGTGGGCGGGCACGCCGGCGCCGCGTCGCTCGAGAGGAGCGGCGGCGCCCGACCGGCGAGCAGGCTGGCGACGAGCGACGCGAACCCCTCGGGATCAGGCGCCTCGCTGCAGGGCATGACGAGGTGGAGAAAGTCCGACGCGGCGTCCGTGCCCTCGGCGCTCTTTCGCGCCTGCGCTGGCGCGCGGCGGACGCGCCGCTCGCGCCCCCCCGGGCGCTCGGCGGGATCGATGTCCATGGCGGGGGTGTCCCGGGCGACGTCGCCTGCGCTCGCCGCGCTGCCCTGCACCGCGTGGCGGAGCGACAGCGCGAGGAGCGACAGCGCTGTGTCGTCGCCCGCCGGGGTCGGCTCGCCGCCTGCGGCCACCTCGGGCGCCTGGAACTCGAGGACCCTGTCGACCTGCTCCTGTCTGGCTCCTTCGCGCGGGGCATCCCTCCCATAGCCGATAAGGTACCAGCGCCCTTCGCGCGAGAAGAGGACGTCAGCGCACGAGACGCGACCTATGCAGACGGGCCGCCCGCGCTTCGGGTCGGTCACAGCGTGGGCCGCCTGCATCGCCCCGCGGAGGCTCGTGATGAGGCCCGCCGCGCTCCCGGGCGGCACCTTCGATCCGGCGTCGATCAGGAGTCTGGTGAGGTCGACGCCGTCGATCACGGCGTCACAGGCGAGCTCGATGTACGGCGTCCCGCTGGCGACCCCGCGCGCCGCGACCTTCGGGATGAGCGGGTGGTCGAGGAGCGCGTGGACGCGCTCGATCTCGGCAAACGCAGCGTCCGCCCGCGCCGCGCTGGCGGACGGGCCGGGCACGATGACCACGCAGGCTCGCGTGTCTTCGGCGCGCGTCGCCGAGACGACGTGGAAGCCGTCACGACAACGGATGGGACACGGGTTCATGTATCTACCGAGCCATCGTGAACGAGAATCGTTGATGAATCCCATGATCGTATGCGTTCTCCACGCGCGCACGCCAGCCGGTGAACATCATTAATCACGTCCCATGGCCGAGCCCGTCGGTGCGTCCTTAATTTTTTTTCAGATGAGAATCTCGTCTGCTGCGGTCTAAAAGACCAAGGAGTCAGGCACGGCAGGGAGCACAACGTAGCGAGGCTTGTCCTTCGATGTGGCTGGAGATCGAGCTCGACATCAGCGGTACTGAGGTGCGCGTCAGCGCGCGTGGCAGCCGGGGAGAGCGCCCCCCGGCGCACGCGATATCTCCCGAGCAGGGCTTCGATGCCCTGCAGACGTTCGCGAGCAAGGTAGGGAGGGCGGTCCGCGGCGGTAAATCGCTCGATCCAGCGGCGGTGAGCGACTCCCAGGTGCTCCACGCGGAGGTCTTCAAGGGGGAGCTGCGCGACGTCCTCGTGCGGCTCGGCGAGGCGTCGAAGGGTGGACCGCTCCTTGTGCGGCTCTTCGTCCGCGATCGAGCGCTCCAGACCATCCCCTGGGAGGCGCTCTGCAGGCCGGGGACGTCCGAAGGGTTTCTGGGGACCGACCCCAGGATGCTCTTCGCGCGCGGCGTCACCTCGTCGGAGCCCTGGGAGCCGCGCGAGGTCAAGGGCGCTGTCCGGGTGCTCGGGATCGCGCCGGGCACCGGCGAGCGAGCCCTCGACGTGCTGCGCGAGGCGCTCGCCCCGGCGATCGACGCCGGCGAGGTGGAGTGGCTCGATCCGATCGCCGGGCAGGAGATCAGCGCGCGGGTGCTCTTCGACAGGCTCCGGCGCGGCAAGAGCCCGCACGTCGTGCACTGGCTCGGTCACGGCGGCGTCGATCTGTCGGGCAAGCCCGTCCTGCGCCTGGCGGACGACGAGGACGGCGAGGAGACATGGATCACCGCCGAGGCGCTGGGGCGCGAGCTCTCCGCGGCGTTCTGCGAGGAGCTGCGCCTCGTGATCCTCGAGGCCTGCGAGGGCGCCAGGGCCGGGGCGCTCGGCAGCGCGGCGGAGATCCTGGCCAGGGCGGGCGCCGATGCCGTCGTGGCGCACCTCTGGCCGGTCAGGGCCGACGTGGCCCGCGCTTGCTCGACCGAGCTCTACCGCGCGCTGACAGGCGCTTCGCTGAGCCAGGGCGACATCGGCGCGAGCGTGGCGGCGGCGCGGCGGACGTTGCTCTCCCAGAGCGCAGAGGCGTTCTCGCCGGTCCTGTACCTCCGCGGCTCGGACTCGGTGGTCTTCAATTTCCAGTGCCGCCGCGTGGCGAGGCCGGGGAAGAAGAGCAGGTCGAAGGCCCTCGCGCCCGCGCTCCAGAGCCTGCTCGAGCGGCCGTTCACGATGGTGCTCGGCGATCTCGAGGACGATCGCGCGGCGCTCCAGCGGGAGCTCGAGCAGTTCATGGAGGACAACGGTGAGCCGGCGACGCGGGGTATGTCGCTGAGCGCGCTCACGCAGCGCTGCGTGCTCCGGTTCGGGCAGGAGGTGCTGCATTCGCTGTTCCAGCAGGCGCTGACCGCTTCGCCCGGGGCGGCGGCCCCGCCGCTCGTCGACGCGCTCGCGCGCTTCGTCCGGCCGGGGGTCCACATCACGCTCCTCTGGCGGCCCTGCCTCGAGCACGCGATCGCACAGAAGCTGCCGCAGCGGACCGTCTACGCCCTCCAGCCGTCGCTCCTCGGCGCCGGCGGCAAGCCGCGCATCGTCAAGCGCGCTGCGGGGGCGACCGCGTGGAAGATGGAGCCTGTCATGCCCAGGCGCTTCGATCTCGAGAGCGAGATCGTCGTGCTCCGGCTCTATGGCGGCTACTCGGCGGAGCCGCGCCCCATCTTCTCGCCGCCGCTGCTCACCGAGGACGATCACATCCACGGCCCCCTCGGCGCCGACGGCGCCCGGCCGCCGCTATGGATGGAGGAGCTCTTGGCGCGGCCGCGCGTCCAGCCCGGCCTCTTCGTCGCGCTCTCGAGCCTCGACTTCCGCCACCGCATGCTGCTGCGCTGGCTCTACGATCAACGCCCGGCGCCCCCGGACAGCCTGGCAGTCCTCGCGGCCGGGGTCGAGAGCAGCGAGATCGAGATCTGGGGCAACGGCGGCGGGCTGCCCGGCACGGGCCACATCGCGGCCACCACCGGAGATCTGGAGGAGCTCGCGGCTCAGCTCGACGCCTTCGCGGTGGAGGATGCCTCGTGACACACGCCCCCTTTCCCGGACACCGGCCGCACCGCGACGGCGAGTGCCCGCGTGACATCGGATCTCCGCTCCTGGGTGGTTCCGGCGGTGGCGCGGTGGCAGCGCCGTCGCCCTCCGGCCTCTCTCACGGCGCGGCCGAGCGACGGCCCGCGCTCGACAGGGCATTCCCGGCGAAGCCCCTCCGCGATCCCTTCGTCGGCGCGCTCCTGCGCTGCTGGGTCGAGCAGCGGGAGGAGCTCCTCCGCTCCTGCCGGCGCTCTCTCGGCCGAGAGGACGGTGAGGACGCGTTCAGCCGAGCGACTGTGTCGATGCTTCGGGCCACCGCCTCCGCAGAGGGCGTCCGTCGACCGGCGGCGTGGCTTCAGGAGATCGTGCGCCATGCCTGCGTCGATCTCCACCGCGAGCGGACGCGGCGCGGAAGACTCCTGCTGCTCGTGGACGAGGATCTCGGCGAGCTCGCGGCGGCCCCCCACGCCGCTGCCGGCGATCCCGAGCGGACCCTCCTTGAACGGGAGACGCTCGCCCGGCTGGAGAGGGCCGTTCGCGCCCTGGCTCCGACGCTGCGCGATCCTCTCTTGCTGCGCGTGGAAGAAGAGCTGTCTTACGCGGAGATGGCTGCGCTCCTGCTCGAATCGGAGGAGAACCTGCGCAAGCGCGTCCAGCTCGCCCGGCAGCGCGTGCGGCGTTCGGTCCTCCTCCAGCAAGACCAGGAGCCGCGCTCCGGCCCGGACCAGCCCGCCGCTCGCGCCGGCCGTCCCGGCCTGCGCCGGGGCAGCGCGGGCGCCGCGGCGGACACGGATCCTGTCGCCGAGCCGTCGCCATCGAGCAGCCAGCGACAATGAGCGCCCATGACGACAGGCTCGACCTCCTGCTCGCCGACGCCGACGAGCGCCGCCCCGTGCTCGACGAGGGGCTGCCTGGCGACACCGCCCGGAGCGCGCCGAGGCCCAGGAAGGGCCGCGACGCCAACCACTGGCGGCGCACCGACGCCGATCGCAACGACCTGACCCTCCAGAGATGGGCCGTCATCGCGCCCGAGGGCCGGGAGGGCGACAGGATGATGGAGGCCGTCCAGCCGCTCGTCGCGCTGCGCGAACGCGAGCAGGGCGCGCCCGCGCGCGTCTATCGCGTGCCGCAAGGGATGGACGCGAAGCGATCGGCGGACTTTCGGAGAGATATCTACTGGTCCGAGGAGGTGGCGGAGGAGGACAGGCCCCTTTACCTGATGATGCTCGGCGACCTCCATCACACATCGCTGGAGCTCCAGCACGCGCTCGCCAACGACGCGCTCGCGGGGCGCATCCATTTCGCGGACAGCGCGGGAGACACCGATCTCGCCGGCTATGCCGCCTATGCCGAGAAGGTCGTTCGCTATGCGCGGCGCGGCGCGCCCGAGGCCTCGCCGGATCTGCTCTTCTACGTCACGCCCGACGGCTCGGCGGCCACGGTCACGGGCAAGGCCAGGCTCGTCGGCCCGAGCCTGGCCACAGCGACCGAGGCGAGCGAGAGAGGCAAGCTCCCCGCAGCCTCGGTGCGCGAGATCTCCGCCGGCAGCGTGGACGACCTGCTCGCCGGGGGCGGCGGCGCGCGGCCCTCGGTGCTGCTCTCGGTGAGCCACGGGCTGGGCGCGCCCCGGCGTGGCTGGGGCAGGGAGGAGGACTCCTGGCGGCGCCAGGGAGCGCTCGTGATTGGCCACGACGAGATCCTCGACGCCGAGCGGCTGCGGGGCCAGACGTTCTTGCCTGGAGGGATGTGGTTCTACCTGGCCTGCCTGGGCGCGGGCACGCCGGCGGCGAGCGTCTATCACACGTGGCTCTCGCAGCTCGCGCAGGAGGATCGTTATGGTGGCAGCCTGAAGGCCGTATTGCACAGCCTCCCCGCGTCCGGCCAGCGCCCCTTCGTCGCGGCCTTGCCGCAGACGGCGCTGGCCAACCCGGCGGGGCCGCTCGCGATCATCGGTCACGTCGACCTCGCGTGGACCTACGGCTTCTCGAGCGCGACGAGCCTGTCGGAGGGCAAGAAGTCCCGCATCTATCGCCCCCTCGAGGTGCTGGTCCGCGGCAGTCGCGCGGGGATCGCGCTCGAGGCGCTGATGGAGCTTTACCGCGGCGCGAACGACGAGCTCGCGCAGAGCTACCAGATCGAGGCCGACGCGCGCGCGGCGGGCCGCGCCGATCCCACCGATCGCGCCGGCCGCGCCCACCTGTGGATGCTGCGCAACGATCTCCGCGGCTACGTGCTGCTCGGCGATCCGGCGGTGCGGCTGCCGCTCCAGCAGCCCGCGCTGCGAGCCGACGCGCCCGCGCCCGTCGACGTGCGCTCGACACAGGCAGAGGAGCCGGCCGCCGGCGCTGCGTCCGCGACCTCGGCGCCGGCGCGGGAGGCGGCCGTGCTGGCGATGATCCGCGGAGATGAGGCGCCGCGCGCGATCGCGGCGCGCGCCATGGTCTCGCTGGAGACGTTGTGGACCTGGGTCGACGCCTATCGCGCGGGCGGGCGCGAGCGACTCGTGGGGTGAGGGACCTCCGCCAGCGGCATCGCCGGCCTGCCTGCCTCGGGGCGCAGGTGGCGTGTCCCGCCCCGCGGGAAAATTGAATGGCTGAGAGAATTTTGTCTCACCGTACCCGAGAGCTGGAACGCTTGAATGGATTCAGTTTTCTTACGAAATGGCGACGATTTGGATGTCCTGCGCCGGCCGGATCAGGTTATATATTCTCCCGGTCGGCCGAACGACTCCTCGTCGGAACAGAGAATCGTTTCAAGCGGAAGGAGCTCTCAATGCGCCTTGTGAGATCGCGTGTCTGCGGCTCGGCCGGTGTCCAGCTTGCCGTGATGATCGCCTGTGTGTCCGCCTTCGCCGCCTGCGTGACGGACATCGAGGACGATCCGGCGGATGCCGTCGGAAGCAGCCAGGAAAGCTTCGAGGCGTTCGAGCGGGCCACGTTCCGCGAGCCTGACTCCGGTGTTTACATCGTCGACGGGGACACGCCTGTCGCCGACATCAAGCATCTCCGGGAGTTCTGGGAGTCCCACGTGCGCGACGGCGCCCTCATCGTGCAGCGCGCCGGCGGCAGCGATGTGGTCTGGTCATCGGGCCAGAAGAAGAGCCTCACCTACTGCGTGAGCACGAGCTTCGGCGCCCGACATGGCGCCGTGGTGGCGGCGATGACGTCCGCGACAGGCGCGTGGGAGGCGGTGGCCGACGTCGATTTCATCCACGTGAGCGCCGAGGACGGGGCGTGCACTGCCAGCAACGGCGGCGTGGTCTTCGACGTGAGGCCGGTGAACGTCTTCGGGCAGTACCTCGCGCGGGCGTTCTTCCCCGACACCTCGCGGCGGGATCGCAACGTGCTCATCGACAACAGCGCCTTCGGGACGGGGGATCCCTCGCTGGAGGCGGTCCTGCGGCACGAACTCGGGCACACGCTCGGCTTCCGCCACGAGCACACGCGCCCCGAGTCGGGCGCCTGCTTCGAGGACAACAACTGGCGCGCGCTGACGACCTACGACGTGGCGTCCGTCATGCACTATCCCCAGTGCAACGGCATCGACGACTGGAGCCTCGTGCTCACGGCGAAGGACATCCAGGGCGTCCAGGCGCTCTATGGTCCGCCCAGCGGCGGTGGTGGTGCCGGTGGCGGCGGCGGCGGCGGCGCCGGTGGTGGCGGCGGCGGCGCCGGTGGCGGCGGCGGTGCCGGCGGTGCCGGTGGCGGCGGCGGCNGCCGGTGGTGGCGGCGGCGGCGCCGGTGGCGGC
>NZ_JEMA01000612.1 GCF_001589285.1 Sorangium cellulosum
GGCAAGAGGGACACGCTGCTGCGACTGCTTGCGCGTGCAGGGATCGGGCTCACCGAGAACGAGAGCGCGCGGATCCAGGCATGCACGGACGTAGCGACCCTCGACCGCTGGATCGAGAACGTCCTCGGGGCGAAGACGGCCACCGAAGTGCTCTCCTGACGGTCGATGATGCGGCCCGACAAGGCGTTGAGGCAGACGGTCTTTTCCGGCTGACGATCGGCGGGACGTTGCGCGGGCGCGAGCTCCCTCCACTCCAGCGATTCAGCAAACCGGCGCGTCTCCACGGCGACGCCGTCCTCGCGCGAGATCATCGTGCCCTGGTCGTCTCAGCCGCCGCCGCCCTGGCCCGGCGTGGCCCAGCCGACGTCGCCAGCCCGGTCCGCTCGCGCCTTCGTCCGGTGCAGGGCCCGCACGGTCCTGCGCCGGTCTCCTTGACAAGGTGGGGCAGCCTTCGGATACGCTATCTTTCCACGATGCGTGGGGGCGGCACGAGGAGGTAGGATCGGAGTTCAAGGCGCTCCGGCTCGCAGCCTGCATGCGAAAACGCGAAGAGTTGTCGCGCAGCACAGCTGATGACGACGTCAGGATTGACATGGCACTGACTGAATTCGGTCCTTTCGCGGTGGTGTTCGAGAAGGGGGAGCTGGATGTCCCCGGACACCTCGAACTGCTTCACCTCCACACTCCGGGGGCCCAGATCGTCATCGATCGCGTTGAGCGTGCGCTCTCCGCCGGCGACCCCGCCCGCTGGGTCGCCGCTCTGTTCCGCGATGCGAACTGGCGCCCGCACCTCGTCGGAGCCATCGCGCTCCTTCTGGACCAGAGCGAGACGTTGGACCGCAATTTGCTGTGGTGCGCGATCGATTCGGGGAGCTGGGTCACTCCGCAGCTCATCGTCACCGCTGTGTTCGTCGATCCGAGCTTCCCGGAGAAGGCGCGGGTCAGAGTCGACGAGCAGTGCCCGGTGCTCGTCCCCGCTGGCCTGACGCCCGCAGAGCGTCACAGCGCGACGGGGCCGGATGGCCTGCTCGGCCGCCGTGCCAAGATGTTGGCCAGTATACTCGCGGCATCAGCGTCGATCCGTAGTCTCGAGCGCTGGGCGTCAGATCTTCAGTGCGACGTCCGCATCGAACACCTTCTCAAGGAGGACGAGTGGAACGGGTCGGACAAGATCGTCGCTTCCTGGATGACCAACGTGCGGAGAGCGTTTCTTGAGCGGGGCCACATCTTGGCCCCGAAAGCAACCTGACAAGGGCATGCAGCGGGCGGCGCTTCGCACCGCCGCCGAGGGGGCGACGGCGGAGTAACCCACGCGCAAACCGTCAGGCGGATAGCCCATCCGGCAGCGCCACCACGCACCCCGCATTGGAAGATTCGACGTGCAAGCGCGAAACCACTCTAGCGTGGAGCTCGGCTGAAAAGGACAGCAGAGGGGTGGTCGATCTCGCCAGCGCGAGCTCGGTGCCGATCAGGGACGGCGACGCTCATCGGCTCGTATCCACCGGTGCCCGCGGGGTACACGGTGCAGTCCTTTTTTCCCCTCCGGCATCACGCGCCGGAGGCGACGGGCGCGCTGCTGCAGCTCGGACAGGGGCCGATGGTGCTTCAGGACGTGATCGTCCGACGCGAGATCGGAGGATCGAGCGTGGTGGTCTACGACGAGGCGGATGGTCCGCTCGTACAGATCCACATCTCGGGTCTCGTGACGGGGCCGTGACGCTCCGCCGAGCGCCCCGGCGTCATGAAGGCGCCCTCGCCGCTCAGCCGGAGCTGTGCCTTCGCCGCGTGCCCGGCGGCCGGGCCTTCGCCGCCACCGGCCGTGTCTCGCGCGCCTGGGTCGCGTAGGCACCAAGCTGCGCGACGAGGTGCTCGAAGACGAGGCGGACGCGGCGCACGGCGCGCAGATCCTCGTGCATGACGATCCAGACGTCCAGGTGGAAGGCGAGCGCGGGCAGCACGCGCACGAGCGGCACCGGCCGCCGGCTGAGCGGGAGCTGGCACACCCCGATGCCGAGGCCGGCGCGCACCGCGGCGAGCTTCGCGATGTCGCTGTCGCTGCGGAACGCATAATCGCGCGGCGTGGTGGCGAGCCCGGCGGCGGCGATCGCGTCGATGATGGCGCGGGAGGCGTCGGCGCCGACGAGGGCGTGGTCCGGCACGAGCCCTGCGAGCGACGTCGGGGCAGCGCGCGCGGCGAGGTACGCCTTGGTGGCGAAGAGGCCGAGCTCGACGCGCCCGGCGCAGCGCCTCACCAGGCCGGCCTGCGTCGGCTCCGCCATGCGCACGGCGACATCGGCGTCGCGGCGCAGGAGATCCTCGGTGCGATTCGTGGCGACGAGCTCGATCTGAAGGCGCGGATGAGCAACGAGGAGCGCGGCGAGCATCGGGGGAAGCACCTCGGCGCCGACGACCTCGCTGCACGTGACGCGCACGGTGCCGCGGTCGGCCTCGGTGGGGCTCGACACGGCGCGCACGAGGGCGCGCGCGCTCGCGGCGATGGACTCGGCGTAGGGCAGCGTGGCAAGCGCGAGCTCGGTCGGCACCAGGCCGTTCGGCGCGCGGGTGAAGAGCACGACGCCGAGCTGCGACTCGAGCTGCTCGATCTGGCGGCGCACGGTGGGCTGCGCGACGTCGAGGGCACGCGCGGCGGCGGAGAGGCTGCCGGTGCGCATGACGGCAAGGAAGGCACCGTAGAGGTCCCACGAGGGCTCGGCTGGGCTCATCAAAAAATGATGAGCGGATGGACGCATTTGTACAATGTTCATGAGCACCCGCAGCGACCATGCTCTCCACGTCGCCGGCCCCCGCGCCGGTACGCACGACGAGGAGAACGACAATGACCACCGCCGCGACGCTCCCTGCGCTCGACCTTGCTCCCTCTACCCGCCGCCCCGCGCCGCAGCCCACCTGCGAGGTCTCGGCGGGCGGGGCCAAGGGCATGCCGCGCGCGCTCCTGCGCCTCGAGGGCGCGCTCGTGCTCGGAGCAGCGCTGCTCGCCTACGCGCACCTGGGCGGGAGCTGGGGATGGTTCGCGGCGCTGTTCCTCCTGCCCGACCTGTCGCTGCTCGGCTACCTTGCGGGCCCGCGGGTGGGCGCGGTGGCCTACAACGCGGGGCACAGCCACCTGGCTCCGGCGCTGCTCGCGGCCGCGTCGGTCGCGCTTGGCTCGCCGGCGCTGCTGCTCGGCGCGGCGATCTGGGTCGGGCACATCGGCTTCGATCGGATGCTGGGCTATGGGCTCAAGTACGGGACGGCGTTCGGCGACACGCACCTCGGCCGCGTGGGCTCTCGCGCTCTTGCAAGCAACGATGGTTTCAACGGTCGCCGACCTGAAGACGGCTGCTGAAGTGGCAGAGTGGACGGCAGCCCGGCTCGACAGCTTCACCGGGGACCTCGAAACTCTGCGAGAGCTTCGGATCGAGCCGCATCACCTGATCGAGATGGTCCGCGCCGCAGACGGAGCGCCCCGCTGACGGGACGGCCCCGGGTGGTACGGGAACCGTCTCGGTCTTGTCCGCGTTCGAGGCCTTGGGCTACCCGGCCATGTTCGATTGCCCGAGGAGGAAGACGTGAAACACGGGCTCGGCCGGGCCTCCGCCGCTGCTCCTGCCTCAGCATGACGACCCTGGTCCTGGGCAGCGCCGAAGCGGGCCCGGCGACGAATGTGAACGTTCACAATCCGGATGTCAACGCGAAACGGCCGCCGCGCCCGCCCCTCTTGCCGCGGCGCTCCGGAGGAGCCCGCCAGCCTCGTGCCCCCTCGGGATCGAGACACTTACGGACCTGTCGATTTGAATTGACGGTCGCCATGTGATCGTTCACATTCCGGCCGAGGGGTACCCTTGTTGCTGCGCCTCGCTCGGGTCGCCACGCGTACCGAGGCCTTCGTCGTCCGATCGTTTTTTTTTGCACCAACCCTGTTCGCTCGGTCGTCGCGGAAGCGATCGCCGAACGATGGGGATTTGCATCGGGCCGAGGGTGCTCCACCAGAGAACACGGCATAGCGCGCTTGTTCGGCGGCTGTCGTGAAATCTCGAGCGCTGTTCACCGGAGATGATTCCTTCAAAGATCCGGCGGTGCTGGCGACTGGCCGGATCACGACCGCCGGGGACGGCGTGATCTATGTTGAGGAGCATGAACCCTCGAAACCACGTGTCACGGGGGATGTCCCTGGCCATCCTGGGCTCGGCATCCGTCGCCGCCGGCTGCTCCCGCGAGGAGTGGCTGGCGAAGCAGACGAACGGCAACGCGCGCATCGGGGCACCTGGAAACAACGCATTCGAGATCTGAAAGGATCTATCATGAGCAATGGAATCCTGCAGTACCGGCGCTCGCTCTCGGGCGCCACCGCGTTGACTGTTTCGCTCCTGTTTGGAGCCCTCACGCCAGGGGTGGCGTCCGCCACGGACTCCGTAGAGAAGCTGCAAGAGTTCGAGCTGGACGAGGTGAGCGTGACCGACGCGTACTACCAGAACGTCTCTTCGAAAGAGCTCGCGTACATCATGAGCCTCGACCCCAACCGACTTCTGGCAGGCTTCAAGGCGGTGTCGGAAGGAAAGGACCCTGGGAATTCGCCGGGCATCAATCTCTACGGCGGGTGGGAGGGCGGCTGGAGCCTTCTGCGCGGGCACACGATAGGCCACTACATGTCGGCCATGGCGCGAGCGTACAAACAACTCAAGAACTCCGACGCGGAGCAAAGCGCCGCCATCGCGCAGAAGATCGACCACACGATCAGTCAATTGAAATCATTTCAAGACGCGAGTCCCAAAGGATACCTGTTCGCGTCGCCGGAGACGCATTTCGACGTCGTCGAGGGGAAGGCCAGCGGCTCCAGCTGGGCTCCATGGTACACGATGCACAAGATCATCGCAGGCCTCATCGACGTCTACGAGTTCGAAGGAAATGCAACAGCCCTCGAAGTCGCGAGCAGGTTGGGGGACTGGACCTACAATCGCAGCTCAACCTGGAACGCGGATCTTCGAAGGAAGGTCCTGGGCGTTGAGTACGGCGGCATGAACGACTGCCTGTACGATCTGTACAGGCTGACGAACAATGCCAATCACCTGGCGGCAGCCCACGTCTTCGACGAGGACTCGCTCTTCACTCCGATCTCTCAAGGCAACAACGTCCTGCCGGGCAAGCATGCCAATACGCAGATCCCCAAGTTCATCGGCGCCCTGAACCGCTATCGAACGCTGGGCGAAGCGGAGAACTTCTACTACACCGCGGCAGAAAAATTCTGGACCATCGTGTTGAGGGATCACACCTACGTCACCGGTGGGAATAGCCAGCTCGAGCATTTTCACGAACCCGGGCAGCTGGACGCGCAAAGGGACAACGTGAACAACGAGACGTGCAACGCGCACAACATGTTGAAGCTCTCGAGAGGGCTGTTCAAAGCCACGGGGGACGTCAAGTATGCCGACTACTACGAGCAGACCCATATCAACGAAATCATGTCTGCCGTCAATCCGACGAACGGAATGACGGCCTACTTCAAGCCGATGGGAACAGGGTTCTTCAAGGTGTTCGGCAAACCGGAGGACACTTTCTGGTGCTGCAACGGAACCGGCATGGAAAACTACACCAAGCTCAATGACAGCTTGTACTTCCATGACGACACGGATCTGTACGTCAACATGTTCCTCAGCTCGACGTTGACCTGGACCGCGCGGGGTCTGTCGCTGAAACAGACCGCCAATATTCCTCTTTCCAACAAGGCAGCTTTCGAGATTACCGCTGCCCCGGCCGATGCGGTCACGATCAACTTCAGGAAGCCCTCCTGGATTGCTCGTTGCCAGCCCGTGACGATCACGGTCAACGGTCAGGCATGCGACGCAACGGAAGCGAACGGCTATCTTACGGTAGGTCGCACCTGGAAGCCCGGAGACAAGGTGGAGCTCACGCTGCCAATGGAGGTGAAGGTATCGAGACTTCCCGACAACCCCAACGCGGTGGCGTTCGTCTACGGACCGGTCGTCTTGAGCGCCGGCCTCGGGACGGAAAGGATGCTGTCGGAGCCCCAGTGGGCATCTGAGAAGGCTACTATTCCCCCTGGTGTTGTCATCAAAGACACCATCGCTGTCAACAACGGCATCACGATCAACGAGTGGATCGCCGACATCGAGAACAACCTGGTTCAAACCCCGGGCACGGCGGAATTCACGCTGCGGAACACAGACTCCGATAGCACGTTGACGTTCACTCCGCACTATCAGCGATACGCAGATAGGTACGGTATCTACTTCCGCCTCACCGGGACGGCGGGTGAAAACATCCCAGACGCCGGCGAATGCTCGCCCCCTCCTGGAACGGGCAAGCTGTGCGATAGCGTCTCGTCTTCGGAAAGCGGCGGAGCGACTGGCAGCGGAGCGACTGGCAGCGGAGCGACTGGCAGCGGAGCGACTGGCAGCGGAGCGACTGGCAGCGGAGCGACTGGCGGCGCGTCCGAGGGCAGCTCCGGTGGATCGGGGGGCGCGGACGGTGGCACCACGGACCAGGGCAGTTCGGGTTGTTCCTGCAGCCTCGGTCGTGCTTCGTCGGAGCGCTGGCAATTCGCCGCGCTGTTCGGCCTTGGCCTGGTCGCGTGGCGCCGGGGGAGACGTCGTGAGGCGCCTGTTGCCAAGCAGGCTCAGTGACGCGATCGCGGTTCTCCGGGCTCACGGTCCGTGAGGGGGATGCCCGCATGGCTGGCTGAGCCCCATCACCTGATAGGCGCCGACGGTGCCTCGCGCGCCGCAGATCCCGTGGTCGCCGTCCGTGCAGCCCACGTCGGCCCCGTCTCCGCGTCCTCGCCGTCCGTAGTTGCTGGGATCCGGCGTCGGGGTCGGCTCGTCGATCGCCCCCTCCCCTCGGCAGACGCCGCGGCGCCCGCGCCCTGACGCCGAGCGGCAGCATCAGTGACTTCGGCACCCGTGGCGCGCAACCTCGAGAGAAGCCACTCCTCCGCGTCGGCCGGCGTCGAAAACGCTCGCGCCTCATGTCGGGGCCGCACGATCCAGTGGATGGCGGTGAAGATGCCTCGCTGGAGCGGCGAGCGCAACACGACGGCAAGGCCTGCCATCTTCCCCGGGTGACGCGCGTAGGCAGCCGCGCCGCGCGCCCCCAGTACCTGCCGCCTCTTCGCCGCGAGCGGCGGGGCGGCGCGAGCATCCAGCAGAACGGCGAATCTGCCCCCGCGCAGAAACAGCCCGTCCAGCGTGTCGGCCAGCTCGGAGAACTCCTGGTCGCTCAGCTGTTCCTCCGGCAGGATGACGCGAAATAGCGGCCAGGAACTGTCATCGTAACGCGGAACCATCGATGCACATGGTTAACAGGACGCGAGGCGCTGCGCTACCGCTCACGGTTCAGCGCAGCGCACGCGGGATCGAGCTGCCAGGGCCTTGTGGAGGTCGTCTCACGTCGCGAGGTAGGCGCTGGGGCCGAGGGCTGGGAGCGCCGAACCACGGGTCTGATCGCGCTGAGTTACTCTCACCAGGTGTGGTGATCAGACCCGGCCCTCCGCGAGCAGCTCGCGGGTGCGCTTCAGCGTCGACAGCAAGGCGCCCTTGTAGCCCTTGTAGCAGGAAGAGCGTGGAGACGCCCGAGAAGGCGCTCCGCAGCGAGTTGACGTCGAGCAGGTCGCCCTGCGCGACGGCGACGCCCGCCGGGAAGTTCGCCTTGGCGGGATCGCGGACGAGAGCGCGCACGTCAGCGCCCCTGTCCCGGCGGGCCGCGGGGCTGGAGGCCGCCCTCGACCTGCGTCTCTTCGAGCGCGGGGGGCGCACACTGAAGCTCACCGAGGAAGGACGGGCGCTCTTCGAGCGAACGGGGGCATTGCTCACCGAGCTCGACGAGACTGCGGCGGCGATCGCCTCGGGTGGGGACCGGCCGCGCGGCAGGCTACGAATCAGCGCGCCTTTGCTCTTCTCGCAGATGGCGATGGGCAAGCTCGCGGCCGGGTTCGCGCTGAAATATCCGGAGGTCCGGCTGACGAGCTGGCGGCCTATGTCGGCGCATGAGGCGGCTAGCCCCGCCGACTTCCGCGCTACGGCGCTTACGCCCACCACGATCCACGGCAGCGCCTTGCGCTACGGCGGGCCCTTCCTATCGTCGAGGAGCGCGGCGAACTCGGTGATGCGCCTGTCGATCTCCTCCTCCGGCGTCGCCAGCAGCCATCCCTCGAAGTCGTCGAACGATCCCTTGAACCGCGTGATGAGCTCGCCGAGGGCCTTCCCCTCCAGCCCCGGCACGAGCCGCATCACCCGCTTCCCGCTGAACTTCGCGTCGATCTGCGCCCGCCGCGCCTCGGCCGCGCGCTCGCGCTCGATCTGCCCGCCGAGATCGGCCTCCGGGAACGCGGCGACGATCATGGGCAGGTACGACCGCCGGTCCCCGAGGGTGGGCCGCTTGTCGATCCCCCGGGCGCTCAGGTGCTCGATGAACCGCGCCACGGTCGACCGCACGCCGGCGCGCTCCCGCAGCGGGCTCTCGCCCTCATCGAGGTAGGGCGCCACCGAGAAATAAGGGCTCGCGATCACCCAGTCGAACACCGCCGGCAGCGACGCGAACCCCGCCTGCCACGCCCCGTGATCGAGCCCGAGGAAGCCGCAGATCCGCTCGAAATCCCGCGTCACCTCCAGGTCTGCCCGGTAATTGCCCCCCTCGCGCCGGTACACGTAGGCGAGCCCGCGCTCGCCGTACTTCAGGTCGAAGCGCCGGCAGATCCGCCCGACGAAGTTCCCCACGTCGTTGAAGCACATGAAGCTGTACGCGATCTCGAGGTAGCGCTCCGGCACCGGGAAAAAATCGGTCTGCAGCCCGCGGTACACCGTCGAGAACACGTGCCCCACGGCCCTGGTCTGCGCGACCCCGAGGTCGCGCGCGATCTCGGCGCGCACCTCGCCCCAGTCCGGCCGCGACGCGACGATCACATCCATGTCCCCGAAGTCCGGCTTGTCGCCGTAGTAGCGCGGGATGCGGTACTGCCCCGGCAGCTTGACGTCGAGGTAGCGCCGCACCTCGGCCTCGAGCGCCAGGTACTCGCCCCGGGGCATCCTCGGTAGGTTGAACAGCTTGCCGCCCATCGCCCAGCTCCGGCGTCGCAGTCTACACCGATCCCCGATCGGTCATCCGCCCGCCGCCGCCCGGGTCGCCCTCAGGCTGCCGGAGCCGCCGCCCGCGCCGCCGTGGCGGCCAGGCGCTCGCTCACTTCCTCAGGGCGGGAGCGCGGTGATGAAGTCGCGGATGCACGCGATCTCGGTGTCGCTGAGCGCCGCGCCGCCGAACGGCATCCGGCTGTTGCACGGCGGGGTCGGCGTGACCTTCGTGTAGATCGTGCTGGCGTCCGGGTCGCCCGGGACGAGCACCATGCTGCCGCCGCCGCACGTGGACGCCTGGCCCCGGACCGTGTTCTCCCACCCGGCGGCCAGCGAGAGGCCCGCCAGCTTGGAGCTGTCGTCATGGCAGCCGGCGGTGGCGCACTTCATCGTCACCAGCGCCGGCGCTTCGGCGCACCCGGCCGGCCCCCCGCCAGTCGTGGCGCCGCCGCTGCCGGTCACCGCCTCGGTGCCGGCGCCGACCCCCTGGGTGCCGGCGCCGCCGCTGCCCTGCTGCTCGTCCGGGGGGAACTCGTCGTCGTCGAGGGTCCCAGCGCAGCTCATGAGGAGCGCGCCGCCAGTCAGCAGGGCAGCCGCGGTGAGCGCGGCGCGCCGGTGAAGGGAAGTCATGAACGTCACGTGCTACCTCTCTCTCAGTAGACGTAGGCTCCGGCGAGCCGCAGTCCCAGGTACTGGTCGATGGCCCCGCCCGCGATGTAAGCGTCGCCCTGCTCGGGCTGGAACGACGAGAAGAACCGGGCGTACTCGACGAGCAGGCGCGCCTCGATGCCTGTCGCGACAGGGATCATCACCCCGGCCAGCGCGCCGATGCCCTGCACGCTCGCGCCCGTGAACCGCTCGTAGACCGGGCCCGAAGAGAGCGGCAGGATGTACTCGGCGCCCAGCGCCAGCGCGACAGGGCCGACCGGAAAGCGCCCGTCGAGGCCTGCCCGGAACAGGGTGTAGGAGACGTTCGGCACCGTCCTGGCGAGGTCCGCCGGCGCGTCGACCTCGAAGGTAAGGAACCGGAGCCCGGCGGAGATCCCGAGCTGGGACGCGTCGCCGATCGACAGCCGCTCCCGGAGCCCGAGGTTGACGCGCTGGTAGGTGGTGCTGACCGGGGCGCCGCCGCCCACCGCCGAGTTGAGGCCGAGCGCCCGAGCGTACCCCGCGGTGATCCCGAGGCCCTTGAGGACCGCGATGTCCGTGGAAGCGAGCGGGTACAGCTCGCCCGAGACCGAGATCGCGGGCTGCCCGAAGACGCTGTAGGGCCGGAGGTTCTGCGTGCGAGGATCGGAGTAGTCGAACCAGCGGCCGACGAACTCGACGCCGAGCTCGACCGAGAAGAGCGCCGAGCCGGCCTCGTGCGGCACGCGCTTGCCGCCCTTCCCGCCCTCGTCGGCGTCGCTCTCCTCGCCGCCTTCGCCCTTCTCCTCGTCGCCCCCGTCGCCTTCGCCTTGACCGTCGCCCTTCGCCGCGTCCTCCTCGGCGGGCGGCGGCGCGATCTGCGCCAGCGTCGGGCCGAGCAGCTCTTCCAGCGCCTTCTTGCGGTCGTCCCGCGAGCCGCTCAGCGGCACCGCGCTGTCCACGGCGAGGTCGCCTGTGTTCTCGTCGACGTAGACGAGGTGGACCTCTTTCTTCTTCTTGTTGGTCCGCGAGACGCCGTAGATCACCCCTTCCGCCTTCGCGGCCTTGCCTGCCTTGCGGATGCGGTCGATGGCCTTCTTCCGCCGGGCCTTCGACACGAGCGCGTCCCCGACGGGCCTGGTCTGGCCGGCGCTCTTCAGCGACGTCGAGAACGCGTCAGGGTCCACGACCCCGAGCGTCTCCGGCAACAGGGCAAGGATGTCCTCGCGGATGTCATCCGCGCCGGGGCCTTCGATGCGCACCGCGATCGACTTCGACGCCTCGGGGGCGGCGAGCGCGACGGGCGCGAGCGCGAACGTCGCGGCGGTCGCGGCGGAGAGCCCGAGCAGGATCCTCCCGCAGAGGCTCATGGAAAGGAGCAGCGTTGTCGTTCTGGTGGGTTTGCGCACGGGCCTCTCGCTAGCGGCAGGGACGTCAACCGGGGCTTGCACGCGTGAGCCTCCAGGGGACCTGGACGAGCTCTCGCGGGCTGCTTCGTTCAGGCGGCCCCTTCGATGCATGGATGAGTTGCTGGCATGGCGTCGCTTTCCAGGGGGATCGTATAGAAAAGTCGTCTATCAACCCAGAGCAGGTCCCGCAGTGTGACGGAACCCGGAGCACCTGATCCCGGCCGGGGCCGATGTGATGACACGGTGCACCCGAGGAGGGGCTGAGCAGCGCCAGCCGCAACATCGATCGCCCCCCACCCAACGTCGCCATCCGGCCGCCCTGCCGGATCTCGGACAACTCCGGTGGACAATACCCTGGATCTCACGACAACCGAAGTCTCGGTGCGCATGACGACCCACACGAGGCGAAGCAAAAGGATACCTGTCGAGGAGAATGTGAACGATCACATGGCCGATGTCAACGCCAATTGATGGGCCCGCGGGGGTACCCCGGGCCCGGGGGAGGGCCAGGCCGGCGGGGCTCCTCCGGCGCGACGCGTGAACAGGGGCGGATGCCGGACCGCGTTGATCGCCGGCCCGCCCGACGCGCTCCAGGCCGGGCAGCGCATCGGCGGTCGGCGCTGCGAACCTGCGGGCGCCTGGGCACCGCCTCCTGTGCGCGGCGCTCTTGCGCGCGGCGACTCGAGCGCGCGGTCCAGCGCGAGCTCGCCCGCGGCTCCTGCGCTCGCCGGACCTCTCCCAGCTCGGGCGCTGAGGCCGGCCGCCGCCGCGCGCCCACCGGGATCGAGGATGGCAGCGCCTCGGTCGATTCCTGTTGACGCTTGTCATGTGAACGTTCACAATTGGATTCTCCGAGCTGCGATGGCTTGGTTGAGCTTGCTTCTCACATCACCGGAGACCTCGTATGTCCATGAGCATGAAGCTGATGAGTGCGGTGCTGATGAGCGTCGGCATTGGTTTTGCGGGCGCAGCATGGGCCGCGAGCGGGACGGCGGACGTCCCCGGTTCTGTTGCCGAGGGGAAGGATTTTGGCTGCGGTGCAAAAGGACAGAAGGCCTGTCCGATGCAGGGCTGGATGAAGACGGTGATGCAGTCGGCGACCACGAGCGGCGACGGCGCGAAGATCGCGTCGGCGCTGGAATACGTGGCGTCGAAGCCGCCGCCCGGGATGACCAAGTGGGTCGCGATCTCGAAGGATGGCGCGGAGAAGGCCAAGAAGGGCGATATCGACGGCGCCAAGGCGAGCTGCAAGGCCTGCCACGATCTGTACAAGGCGGAGTACAAGTCGAAGCTCCGCGACGCCGCCTTCTGAGGCGCCTCTCTCTGCTATCCGCCTCTCCGCACCTCGCGCCGGGCGCGCGCTCGGGAAATGGACGGCAATCGGAATTGGGCGAGAGCGCCACCATGGACGTGAGTCGAACCGTCCGGGGCGCTGTCGGAGATAAGGCATCTCCTGAGCCGTCTGGCCGCTGGCGTCCTCCCGATTCCATATCAGTCTAGTGCGCTGATCATCGACCGCCTGCGTGTCCGTCAGGCTCGAAACGGGTCCTGGAGGGACATCGCCGTTTCCGCGACACGCGGAGGAGAGCGAGGTGCCAGTGCCAGCGGACGTCTTCAGAAGCGCTCCGTTCACGAGGGGCCTGTCGCCGCTCGTCATCGCCGCTGTCGTGACGGCACACGGCTGCGGCCGTCCCGGCAGATCGTCGGGCCCGGAGGCCGCAGGCGGCGGGGACGTCGCCAGCGGCGGTGGCGGCGGGGATGTCGCCAGTGGCGGCGGGGATGTCGCCGGCAGCGGCGGTGGCGGTGGCAGCGGCGGCGTGCCTTGCGGCGCGGCGGCGGACTGTCCGGGGGTGGACAGCGAATGTCAGCGGCGCACCTGCGAGGGCGGCCGGTGCGGGCTCGACCCCGCGCCGCGGGGGAGGCCCGCGGCCGAGCAGGTCCCGGGCGACTGCAAGGCGCGCGTTTGCGACGGGCAAGGCGCCGTGATCGAGCTCGATGACGAGCGAGACGCCTTCGACGACGGGGACCCGTGCTCTGCCGACGTCTGCGTCGCCGGCGCGCCGGAGAACCCGCCGGCGCCGGCCACCACGGTGTGCGGCGGGGCCGACGCGCCTGGAGGGCGCTATTGCGATGGATACGGCGCCTGCGTCGAGTGCCTCGCCGCGGGCGATTGCCTGAGCAACGTCTGCGTCGCGAACCGGTGCGTGGCGCCCGGCTGCGGCGACGGCGTGACGAACGGGGCCGAGACGGACGTCGACTGCGGGGGCGCCGACTGCGTGCCGTGCGCGGACCTCTCGGCCTGTCTCGCCGATCCGGACTGCCAGAGCGGGAGATGCAGGGACGGACGGTGCACGGCCTCCTCGTGCAGCGACGGCGCGAAGAACGGGGCCGAGACGGACGTCGACTGCGGCGGTCCGGCGTGCGCGCCGTGCGCCACCGGCGAGGGGTGCGCCGTGGACGGCGATTGCCTGGGCGACCGGTGCTCGGGGACGACGTGCCTCCCGTCGTGCACCGACGTCGCCCGGAACGGCGCGGAGACGGACGTCGACTGCGGCGGGCCGGCGTGCGTCGGGTGCGCCGCCGGCATGCGCTGCGCGGCCGGGCGCGACTGCCTGAGCGGCGTGTGCAGCGCCGCGGGGACCTGCGCCGCGCCCGCGTGCGGCGACGGCATCGTCAACGCCGCCGCCGAGGCGTGCGACGACGGCAACGCGAGCAACACCGACGCCTGCCTCAAAACGTGCGCCGCGGCCTCGTGCGGCGACGGGTTCGTGCAGGCGGGCGTCGAGGGCTGCGACGACGGCAACGCGATCACCACCGACGCGTGCCCGGTGGGCTGCGCGCGGGCCGCGTGCGGCGACGGGTTCCTGCGCATCGGCGTCGAGGCGTGCGACGACGGCAACCGGAGGGCCGGCGACGGGTGCAGCCCCGGGTGCCTCATCGAGGGGTGCGGCGACGGCGCGGTCCGGGCCGGCGAGGCGTGCGACGACGGCGACGCCGACAGCACCGACGGCTGCCCGATCACGTGCCGCGACGCCCGGTGCGGCGACGGCTTCGTGCGGGCCGGCGTCGAGGGCTGCGACGACGCCAACACGTCGAGCGGCGACGGCTGCAGCGCGACCTGCGTCGTGGAGGCGAGCTACACCTGCCGGGGCACGCCCAGCACGTGCACCTACGCGAAGGAGCGCAACTGCGGCGACGCCGCCGACGACGACCTCGACGGCGACACGGACTGCGACGACCCGGACTGCGCGCTGGGCTGCGACGACGCCCCGGGCGCGTGCGCGCCCGGGCAGGTGCTGTGGGTGCAATCGTCCACCGACGTTCCGAGGACCGTCGCGGATCGCTCCGTCGCCTCGAGCGTGCTCCCGGTGGCGTCGGTCGGCGCGATCCGGCGCGTGACGCTGGAGCTCGACATCACGCACGCGTTCGACGGAGATCTCGATATCTCGCTCTCGTCCCCCGCGGGCGCGACGGTCGATGTCTCGAGCGACAACGGAGGTTCCGGCGACAACTACCGCGGGACCGTCTTCGACATGGACTGCGCGACCCCTGTCGCGTCCGCGATGGCGCCCTTCCGCGGGTGCTTCCGCCCGGAGGCGTCGTTCGGAGCCTTCCTGTCCGGACCGGCGAACGGCACGTGGACCCTCCGGGTCGGGGACGACGCCGGCTCCGACGCCGGCACGCTGAACTCGTGGTCCCTCGCCTTCTGCATCGAGCGCTGAGCGTGCGCTGAATCATGCGTTGAACGAGCGCTGATGGGCGCTGGGCAAGCGCCGGCCGCCGGCCGCGCCCGCCCGGCCCGGTCCGCCGTGCTCGCCGGGCCCGGTCTGCCGTACCCTCGGCCGTCGATCCATGCCAGGGTGCGCGCGTGCCCTGGGTTCGCGCATCGCTTCGAGGCCAAACCGTCTATGCCCGCGCGGATGCCGCCGGCGCCCTGACCGTGGGGGAGGGGGGCGGCGTCGAGATCCGCTACAAGCCGCACGACGGCCGCAAGTACAAGGCGCGGCCGGACAACCTGACCATCGTCGATCCGAAGGTGCTGCCGGACGACGCCTGCGGCCCCGCCGAGGCGGTCGTGAAGGCGCGCGCCGGCGAGCAGCCCGAAGGGGCAGGGGGCGCAGGCGCCGCGGCGCCGTCCGGGCCGGCGCGCGCGCAGCGCAAGGCGCCAGCGCGGGGGGAGGAGGCCGCCGCGCCCGTGCCGGAGGGGGCCGTCATCGTCTACGCCGACGGCGCGTGCTCGGGGAACCCGGGGCCCGCGGGGCTCGGCGTGGTGATCAACGATGGCGGCCGGCGGATCGAGCTCAGCGAGTACCTCGGCACCGCGACCAACAACATCGCGGAGCTGACGGCCATCCTCCGCGCGCTCGAGGAGGTGGAGCCCGGGCGCCCCATCGTCATCCACACGGACAGCCAGTACTCGATCGGCGTGCTCCAGAAGGGGTGGAAGGCGAAGGCGAACGTCGATCTCATCGCCTCGCTGCGCGCAGCGCTCGACGCGCGGCGGCCGCGCGCGCGCCTCGTGTACGTGCGCGGGCACGCCGGCGTGCTGCTCAACGAGCGCGCCGACGCCCTCGCGCGCGAGGCCGTCCGCGAGCGCGCGTCCCGGCGGATGGTGTACCCCGGCTCCGGCGGCGCCAGCGAGTAGCCCGCCGCCGCGTCGCCCGGCCTCGTCCCTGGTGGAATGTCCCCCGTGGGCTCGCGGCGAGGGTGCGCTCGCCGCGAGCCGGGCGGCTCGGCGGGGGCCCCGCGCGGCTCAGGAGAAGCCGTCGATGGCCGCGTTCAGCGTGGCGCTCGGCCGCATCACGGCGAACGTCTTCCGGTCGTCGAAGTGGTAGTAGCCGCCGAGGTCGACGGGCTTCCCCTGCGCGCCGATCAGCTCGCCGTCGATCGTGGACTCGTTGTCCGTCAGGACCTTGGCGAGCTTGCCGAACCTGGCCGCCAGCTCCTTGTCCTCGGTCTGCCTGGCGAGGGACTGCGCCCAGTAGAGCGCGAGGTAGAAGTGGCTGCCGCGGTTGTCGATCTCGCCCACCTTGCGCGCCGGGCTCTTGTTGTTCTCGAGGAACAGGCCGATCGCCGTGTCCAGCGCCCTGGCGAGCACCTTGGCCTTGGCGTTGTTGGTCTTGCTGGCGAGGTCCTCGATCGAGACCTGCAGCGCCAGGAACTCACCGAGCGAGTCCCACCGCAGGTAGTTCTCTTTCTGGAGCTGCTGGACGTGCTTCGGCGCCGAGCCGCCGGCGCCTGTCTCGTAGAGGCCGCCACCGGCCAGCAGCGGCACGATCGAGAGCATCTTGGCGCTGGTGCCGAGCTCCAGGATCGGGAACAGGTCCGTCAGGTAGTCGCGCAGCACGTTGCCGGTGACGCTGATGGTGTCCTTGCCCTCCTTCATGCGGCCGAGCGTGAACTTCATCGCCTCCACCGGGCTCTTGATCGGGAGCTCCAGGCCGTTGGTGTCGTGCTCGGGCAGGTAGGCCTTGACCTTGGCGATCAGGTTCCTGTCGTGGGCGCGGTTCTCGTCGAGCCAGAACACCGCCGGGGCGCCCGTGGCGCGCGCGCGGGTGACGGCCAGCTTGACCCAGTCCTTGATCGCGATGTCCTTCGTCTGGCAAGCGCGGAAGATGTCGCCCGCTTCGACCTCCTGCTCCAGCAGGGCGTTGCCGGAGGCGTCGACGACGCGCACCGTGCCGCTCTCGGCGATCTTGAAGGTCTTGTCGTGTGAGCCGTACTCCTCCGCGGCCTGCGCCATGAGCCCCACGTTCGGCGAGCTGCCCATCGTGCGCGGGTCGAACGCCCCGTGCTGCTTGTGGAACTCGAGCGTGGCCTGGTAGATGCCGGCGTAGGAGCGATCGGGGATCGTGAACTTGGCGTCGTAGAGCTTGCCGTCGGTGCCGTACATCTTGCCGCTCGAGCGGATGGCCGCCGGCATCGAGGCGTCGATGATCACGTCCGAGGGCACGTGCAGGTTGGTGATGCCGCGGTCGGAATCGACCATGGCCAGCGTCGGGCGCTGCTCGTAGAGGGCCTTGATGTCCGCCTCGATCTTCGCCTTCTCGTCTGCCGGCAAGCTCTGGATCTTGTTGTACAGGTCGCCGATGCCGTTGTTCGGGTCGAAGCCGACCTTGGCCAGCGTGGCCGCGTGCTTGTCGAGCGCCTCGGCATAAAACACGCTGACGGCGTGCCCGAAGAGGATCGGGTCGCTGACCTTCATCATCGTGGCCTTGAGGTGCAGGGAGAACAGCACACCCTGCTTCTTCGCGTCCGCCACCTGCTCGGCGTAGAACGCGCGAAGGGCCCTGGCGCTCATCACGCTGGCGTCGACGACCTCGCCCGCCTGCACCTTGACGCTCGGCTTGAGCACGGTCGTCTTGCCGCCGGCGACGAGCTCGATCTTCAGCTCCTGCGCCTTGTCCACCACGACCGACTTCTCGCTGCCGTAGAAGTCGCCGCCCGACATGTGCGCGACGTGGCTCTTCGAGTCACGGCTCCACGCGCCCATCGAGTGCGGGTGCTTCTTGGCGTACTCCTTGACGGCGGGCGAGGCGCGGCGATCGCTGTTGCCCTCGCGCAGGACGGGGTTCACCGCGCTGCCGAGCACCTTGGCGTAACGTGCCTTGATCGCCTTCTCCTCCTCCGTCTTCGCCTCGGAGGGATAGTCCGGCACGGCGTAGCCCTGCTGCTGCAGCTCCTTGATGGCGGCCACGAGCTGCGGGATGGAGGCGCTGATGTTGGGCAGCTTGATGATGTTGGCGTGTGGCGTCTTGGCCAGCTCGCCGAGCTCTGCGAGGTGGTCACCGAGCTTCTGGCTGTCCGTCAGGCGCTCGGGGAAGCTGGCGAGGATGCGGCCCGCCAGGGAGATGTCGCGCGTCTCGACCCGGACCCCGGCGGCCTTCGTGAACGCCTCGACGATCGGGAGGAGCGAATAGGTGGCCAAGGCCGGCGCCTCGTCCGTCTTCGTGTAGATGATGGTAGAGTTTTGCGTTTCCACTATTTCCTCGAGGGTTGAACATGCCCGCCGGCGAGTGGAGATCGGTTGGTCCTTGCGTGGGCTCGGGGAAGGCTGTCGTTGCGGCGCTTACCGCGCCGGGATCGCTGCGGCAACAGGCTGGACAGCGCGCGACGCGGCGCGCCGGGGAACGACGCGCGAGGGCCGCGCAGGAGCTGCGCGAGGGCCGCGCAGGGGAGGCGCGCCGCGTCATGCGCGGGCCGCGCCGGGCCGGAAACGCGTGGAACCGGACAGGGTCCAGTGGTAGAGGCGCTCGATGCGCGCACCGCTTCGCCTCGCCCTCGCCGGGCTCGTCGCCGCCGCTGGGCTCGTCGCCCCGCTCGCCCACGCGGTCGTGAGCGAGCGCATCGTCGCCGTCGTCGGCGACCGCGCCATCCTGCTCTCGGATCTGCGGCAGCGGGCCCGGCCGTTCCTCCTGCAGATCCAGGCGCGGGTCCCGCCGGGCGCGCAGCAGGCGGCGGCCGAGTCGCAGGTCCTCCGCGAGCTCATCCAGAAGATGGTGGACGAGGAGCTCCAGGGCCTGGCCGCCGAGAAGGCCAATGTCCGCGTGACCTCGGAGGAGATGGAGAACGCCTTCCGGAACATCGCGGCCGCGGAGCAGACGACGGTCGAGGAGCTGTTCCGGCTGGCGCGCACGAGCTCCGGGCTCACCGAGCAGGAGTACCGCGACGAGATCCGCCGGCAGCTCCTCGAGGGGAAGATGCTGCAGCTCCGCGTGAAGGGCCGCGTGCGCCTCACCGAGCAGGACGTGCAGTCCGCCTTCGACCGGCTCGTGCGCGAGGAGCGCCGGCGGCGCGATTACCACCCGGCGTGGATCGTCCTGCGCATCCTGCCCGGCGCGAGCGCCGAGGCGGTCGCGGAGCGCCGCGCGCTCGCCGCGGCGCTCGCCGACCGCGCGCGCCGCGGCGAGGATTTCGCGGCGCTCGCGCGGCAGTTCTCGGACGACTCCGCGACCCGCGACGAGGGCGGCGACCTCGGGGTCCGCGCGCCCCAGGGGACGCAGGCCGCGGTGACCGGCCAGCGCGAGGTGATGGCCCCCGAGCTCGAGGCCGCGCTGATGGCGATCGAGCCCGGCGGGGTGGCCGGGCCGATGCGCGCCGGCGACGCGTTCATCGTCATGAAGCTCCTGAGCCGCCAGCCGTCCCGCTTCACGACGCTGGAGGCCGCTCGCCCGGAGATCCTGCAGCGGCTGCAGGGGGAGATCCTGCAGAAGGCGAAGCAGAAGTGGCTCGACGAGCTGAAGCGCGGGACGCACGTGGAGGTCCGGCTCTGACGCGCGCGCGCGGGGGCGGCCGCGGCGAGGTGGTCGTCCCGGAGTGCACGGCGTGCGGCACCTGCTGCTTCTCGACCCTGCCCGAGTACATCCGGGTCTTCGGGTGCGACCACGATCGCATGGACGATCGCGCCCGTGAGCTCACGCATTTCGTCGGCAACCGCTGCTACATGCGGATCGAGGGCGGCCGCTGCGCCGCGCTCACGCTCGACCCGGAGCGCGGCCGGTTCCTGTGCTCGATCTACGAGGTGCGGCCCGACTGCTGCCGCGCGCTCGAGCGCGGCAGCGGCGGGTGCCTCGGCGAGCTGCACGAGAAGCGCGAGCGGCCGCTGATCGCGCTCGACGCGCTCCGCCGCCGCGCCGGCGGGGATGTCGGCTCGGGCGGCGACGGCGGCGCGGGGCAGGGCGGCGGACCGGCGTAGGCGCCGCCTGCCTCGCCCTCAGGGCGAGGCGTCCCTGTCCTCGACCGGCGGCGCGCCCGCGTCGGGCGGGGGGCGATCGATCCGCATGCTCACGTCGAGCGTGACCGTCTGCCCGGCGGACACGGAGATCGTGCGCTTCTCCTCGGGCGCGTTCGGGTGCCGGAACGTGACGAAGTGTCGCCCGGCCTGGAGCGGGATCGGCCGCGCCACCGGCGTCACGTCGATGAGCTCCCCGTCGACGACGACCTCCGCCCACGGCCTCGCGAGCACCTTCAGGTAGCCGCGCTCCTCGGAGCTCGCGCCGGGCTGCCTCGCTTCAGCGCTGGGCGGCCCGACCGCCTCGTGCTCTCGCAGGCCGAGCTCGATGAGCGCGCCGCCCGCGAGGATGAGCGCGAAGATGCCGGCCAGCCGGCCCACGTCGGGCGCGATCGACGGCGCGTGGCGCCGCTCGGCCGGCGGGCGGACGGACGGCGCGGCCTGGGGCGGCAGCTCGTCCCCGCCGAGCTTCGCCGCCGCGAGCGCCCTCGTGATGAGCGCGCGCGGCGGCGGGTGGCCGCGCTCGGCGAGCTCCTCGGCGAGGGCGTCCGCGACGGCGCGGCCGTTCTCGTAGCGCTGCTCCGGCTCCTTCTCGAGGCACCGGAGCACCACCCGCTCGAGGCCGCGCGACACGTCGGGCACGAGCGCCCGGAGCGGCTGCGGCGGCGCGCTGCGGATGCGGTGCGCGACGGCCCTGCCCTCGGCCCACCGGTCGTCCTCGCGCGGCGCGATGGACGTGCGCGACGCGCGCGACGCGGCGCTCCCGTCCGCCGGCTCCGCCCTCGGCTCGTCGAAGGGGCGCGCGCCGGTGAGCATCTCGAACAGCACAACGCCGAGCGTGAACACGTCCGCCTGCGGCCCGCTCTCGGCCCCGAGGATCTGCTCCGGCGCCATGTAGTCGGGCCGCGCGAACGTGTCGCTCCCCTCGAACGGCTCGGGCAGCGACGGCAGCCGCCCGTCGAACGCCGCCGCGAACTCGAGGATCTTCACGCCGCCCGAGGGCGTGACGACAACGCGCTCGGGGCGCAGCTCGCGGTGCACGACGCCCCGCTCGTGCGCGTGCCCGAGGCCGCGCGCGATCTCCAGCGCGATGGCCGCCGCCGCGCCCTCGTCGAGGCGCCCCGCCCGCGCGCGCAGCGTGGCGAGCGTCGGCCCTGCGAGCGGCTCCAGCACGAGCCAGATCCGGTCGTCGTCGCGCTGGAAGTCGTGGATGTCGATGATGTTCGGGTGCCGGATGCGCGCGAGGATCTTCGCCTCGCGCTCCAGGCCGGCCGCGAACGCGCTCGCCGCGGACACCGTGGGCTTCAGCGTCTTGATCAGCGCCGCCCGGCCGAGCTCGGCGTGCTCGGCCCTGTACGTCACGGTGAGCGCCCGCGCCGAGACGGCCTCGCGCAGGATGTACGGGCCGAGCTGCCTGTCCGCCGCGCCCACTACCGCTGTCGAACGCGGAGCGAACGCCCCGTCATCGCCGCGGGCTGCTGGATGCCCAGGATCTCGAGCATCGTCGGCGCCACGTCGCAGATGCGCCCGCCCGACCGGAGCGCGACGCCCTGGTCGTGCTGGTTCAGGTAATAGAACGGCACCGGGTTCAGCGTGTGGGCCGTGTGGGGGTTGCCGTGCTCGTCCTTCATCTGCTCGCAGTTGCCGTGGTCCGCCGTGATCATGAGCGCGCCGCCCGCCTCGCGCACGGCGTCCGCGATGTCGCCGAGCCCCTTGTCGACCGCCTCGACGGCGTGGATGGCGGCCTCGAGGATGCCCGTGTGCCCGACCATGTCCGGGTTCGCGAAGTTCACCAGGATGAAGTCGTATTTCCCGCTCTTGATCGCGGCGACGACCTCGCTCGCGACGCCGGCCGCGCTCATCTCGGGCTTCTTGTCGTAGGTGGCGACGTCGCGCGGCGAGGGCACGAGCTTCCTGTCCTCGCCCGGGAACGTCTCCTCGCGCCCGCCGTTGAAGAAGTACGTGACGTGCGCGTACTTCTCGGTCTCCGCGCACCGGAGCTGCGTGAGCCCGGCGCGGGCGATCACCTCGGGGAACGACTCGGTGATCTCGTCCTTGGGGAACGCGACCGGCAGCTTCAGCGCCGCGTCGTACTCGGTCATGCAGTTATAGCAGTGCTCCTGGAAGGCGTGGACCGGCTTGCCGCGGTCGGTGAGGAACTCCAGGACCTCGGGCGGCAGGTTCCGCCGCGTGAGCATCGCCGAGATCTCGCGCATGCGGTCGGGCCTGAAGTTGACGGAGAGGCCGACCTCCTCGCCCCACCACTCCCACTTCGGCTCCTTCGAGGCAAAGTCCGCCATGAAGTCGCCCTTGATGCCGCTGTAGTCGCCGATGCGGACGGGCTCGACGAACTCGTCCGTCTTGCCGAGCGCGTACGACTGCTGGATGGCGTCGAACGCGGTGTCGGCCCGCGGCGCGTCGCCGCGCACGATCGCCGTGTAGGCCTTCATCACGCGGTCCCAGCGCTTGTCGCGGTCCATGGCGTAGTAGCGGCCCGAGATGGTGCCGATGACGCCGACGCCCTCGAGCTCCTGCTGGACCCTCTCGACGTAGCCCCACGCGCTCTTCGGCGGCGTGTCGCGCCCGTCGAGGAACGCGTGCAGGACGACCGGGACCTCGTGGAACTTCGCGAGCTTGAACAGCGCGGAGAAGTGCTCGAGCGACGAGTGCACGCCGCCGTCCGACACGAGCCCGAACAGGTGCACCCGGCACTTGCGGTCCTGCGCGATGCGGAACGTCCTGTCGATGATCGGGTTCGAGCCGAGCTTGTTCTCGGCGATCGCGACGTCGATGCGCGAGATGTCCATCAGCGCGATCCGGCCGGCGCCGAAGTTCAGGTGGCCGACCTCGCTGTTGCCCATCTGCCCCACCGGGAGGCCGACGTCGGGGCCGCTCGTCCCGATCAACGTCTTCTGGGCGTCGCGCTTGATCGCGTCGAGGTGCGGCATCGCCGCCAGGGCGATCGCGTTCTGGTCCTTTTCTTCGCGCTCGCCGAATCCGTCGAGGATACAGAGGACGAGCGGGCGGGGGCGTTGACTGGGAGAAGGTGCGGCTTCGCTCATGGCGGCGGAATCTACAACGAAGCCGCGGCGATCGGGGGGGTCGCTCCGGGAATTTCGACCCCGCTCGGGCGCCCGCAGGGCGCGGCCGGCGCCCCTCCGTCGCGAGGGGCGCGGCGGGCTCCGGTCGGCGCGCGGCGGTCGGCACGCGGCGGCGCTGGAGCTCGAATCGTCCAGGGAACAGGGGACAGATCGTCGCGACGTGAGCCGCCCTGTAGGGCGTGCGTGCTAACCTCCGACCATGCCCGACTGCGCTCGTCGCGCCACCTACCAGGATGTGCTTGACACGCCGCCGAACCAGGTGGCCGAGATCCTGAACGGCGTCCTCCACGCGACCCCGCGGCCGTCGCTGTCCTGCCGCAACGTCACGTCGGTCCTCGCCGGCGAGCTCTACCTGCCGTTTCGCCGGGGCATCAAGGGGCCAGGGCGGTGGGCGCTCCTCGTCGAGCCCGAGCTGCACCTCGGCACGGATCCGGACATCGTGATCCCCGACATCGCGGCGTGGCGCCGCGACAGGATGCCGCAGATCCCGATGCGGAACGCGGCCATCTTCCTCGCGCCCGACTGGGTGTGCGAGGTGATCTCGCCGTCCACCGAGGCGCTCGATCGCCGCGACAAGATGGAAATTTACGCGCGCGAGCACGTGGCGCACTACTGGCTCATCGATCCGCGGCTCCGGCTCCTCGAGGTCCACCGCGCCGAGGCCGGGCGGTTCACGCGCGCGGGCGCGTGGGAGGGCGACGTCACCGTGCGCGCGGCGCCGTTCGACGCGGTGGAGATCGAGCTCGGCGTGCTCTGGCAGGAGTAGCGCGGGAAGATCGCGGGACCCGGGCGAGATAAGCTGGCGGCGTGCACGTCTCCTCGGCCTGCCCGCTCCGCGTCGCGTACCTCGTCTGGCAGCCCCGCCCCGAGGCCGCCGCGCTCACCGTGGTCTGCAAGGCGACCTTCACGCTCGAGCCGGGGCTCTCGCGCCTCGCGCCCTCGCAGGAGCCGACGTGGGAGAAGGACGTCCGCTGGGACGACGACCCGCGGGCGAGCCTCCGGGCAGCGAGCGATCTCGCGCCGTTCAAGCGCCGCGTGGACGTGCTCGTCGTCGGGCACGCCCACGCGCCCCACGGGGGCCGCGTGACCTCGCTCGTGACGCGGCTCGCGGTCGGCTCGATCGACAAGCGGATCGAGGTGCACGGGCACCGCGCGTGGACGGCGAACGGGCAGATCACGGCGGCGACGCCGTTCGCGAGGATGTCGCTCCGGTGGGAGCGCGCGGCGAGCGGCCCCGATCGGTGGAACCCGGCGGGCATCCCGCCGAACGCGCCGCCCGACGCGCGCGGGCTCCGGCCTGCGCCGAGCCTGCTGCCGCCGGGCACGGAGCTCCGCAGCCCGGCCGATCCGCTGCCGCCCGCCGGCTTCGGGCCGATCGCGCCGTCGTGGCCCGAGCGGACGGCGAAGCTGCGCCGGCACGCCGCGACGTTCGGGCACGACGCGTGGACGGAGCGGCCGCTGCCGGACGACATCGACACCGGCTACTTCAACGCGGCGCCGCCGGACCAGCAGCTCGATCAGCTCCCCGCGGGCGAGCGGATCGTCCTCGCCCACCTGCACCCGCGGCACCCGCAGCTCGCGACCGTGCTGGAGGCGGTGATCCCGCACGCGGCGCTGCTCCACGGCGACGCGGGGCCGCAGGAGATGCGCCTGCGGTGCGACACGCTGTGGATCGACGCGGATCGCGGGATCTGCACGCTGACGTGGCGGGGGGCGGTGCCGCTGCGGCACCTGGCGGAGGACGTCACGGTGGTGGTGACCGCGGAGCGGCCGCAGGCGGAGCAGGACGTGGCGGACACGCTGCTCCCGCAGGGCGCGCTCGCGGCGCGCGCCGCCGTGTCGGCGCTGGCCGACACCGCCGCGCCGGAGGTGGAGCCGGGGGGCGGCGCCGTGGCGGCGGAGCCGGAGACGACGCTCGTCCCGATGCTGCGCGCGGCGGGGCCCTCGGACGCGCTGCCGTTCGTGGCGCCCGCCGCGCTGGGG
>NZ_JEMA01000613.1 GCF_001589285.1 Sorangium cellulosum
GCCGCCGCCGGACAAGGGCGCCGCGGGCGGCGCGGGCCCGGCGTCGCCCGAGGTCATCGACAGCCCGCACGGGGGCTACTCCCTCAACCCGGCGAACCCGGGCGGCGACGGCAAGAGCCGCGTCGCCGGCAAGAAGGCCACGCCGCAGCCCTACCAGAGCCCGGTCCGCGTCGGCTCGATCGGCCTCGGCGCACCCGGGCTCCCCGGCGGGCCCAACCTCAACCTGAACATGGCCGGCGTGCAGGCGGCCGTGGGCAACGAGAAGCTCAAGGCGGAGCGGGCCGCGGACGGCGCCTCCCGCAAGAGCGCGCACCGGGGCTCGTGGGAGACGACGGACAAGTGGAAGAAGTGGCGCGCCGCGATCGAGAACTACGACCCCTCGGTCAAGCCCGGCAACCAGACCTCCCTCAACGCCGCGCGGGTGCCGTTCGCGACGTACATCAACATGATCCACAACCGGCTCCACCCGATCTTCGCGGAGGAGTTCCTCGCGTCGCTCGAGAGCCTGCCCTCCGGGCACGCGTTCAACCAGAACCGGGTGACGCACCTGGAGATCGTGCTGAACAAGGACAGCGGCAGCGTCGTGCGCCTCGGCGTCACGCGGCCGAGCGGGATGACAGCGTTCGACATCGTCGCGCTGAGCTCGGTGCACCGGGCGTCGCCGTTCGGCAAAGCGCCGGACGCGATCGTGTCGCCGGACGGCAACGTTTACCTGCACTGGGAGTTCCACCGGGATCCGTACGACGCGTGCTCCACGCGCAACGCCAAGCCCTTCCTGCTGAAGGCGCCGTCCGACGCCACCCCGGTCGAGCCGCCGCCGGTGCGCAGGCCGCCGCGGCCCGTCCCGGGCGACGAGAAGAGGATGCCGTCGTCCGGGCCGCTGCTTCCGCTGCGGCGATAGGTCCCGGCTCTGCATCGGGACCGCGGCGATGTATCCTCGGCGTCATGCCGAAGGATTCCGACGCGGCCGTTCAAGTGACCAACGCGCGCATCGAGGCGGCGCTCGCGGATTCCCCAGCGTTCACCCG
Organism: Sorangium cellulosum; assembly: GCF_001589285.1. Taxonomy (GTDB): domain Bacteria; phylum Myxococcota_A; class Polyangia; order Polyangiales; family Polyangiaceae; genus Sorangium; species Sorangium cellulosum_G. Next base: position 1,029 of record NZ_JEMA01000613.1, read on the forward strand.
GGTCGAGCCGCAGTTCTACGTGGTCCGCCAGGGGACCGCGTACGTTTACCTGCATGTGCTGGCGTGGGCGCCGGATCGCGCGCTCGTGCGGCTCGTCGCCCAGCTCGCCCGCGGCGTCGAGATGACGCCGGATCTCGCGATGAAGCTGCTCCGCCTGAACGCGCGCATCCGCTTCGGCGCGTTCGGCTACGTCGCGCAGGGCTCGTGCGTCGTCATCGTCCACACGCTCCTCGGCGGCGAGACGCTCGACGCCGACGAGATCCTGGTCGCCCTCCGGGATCTGTCGGTGCTCGCGGACGAGTACGACGACCGCATCGTCGAGGAGGCCGGCGGCCAGCGGATGCAGGACCTGATCGACGCCTCCGCGACCGCCGCTGTCTTCACCGATCTCGACGCTGCCCCCCGCGCCTGGGACAAGGGCTGAGCGACGGGCGCTCCTCTTCATTCATGCTCCTCAACATCGATCTTCCCCCCGAAGCCCCTCCTCCCTCCGCCGCGCCGGACCCCGCCGCCTCACCGCGCCGCGAGGGGCGCGGCGACGCTCCGCCCGCCGAGCCCGCCGAGCCCGCCGAACAGCGCTCCTCCGCCGCCCCGCGGCCCCCGCTCGTCGGCATGCCCGTGCTCGCGCTGATCCGGCCGCTCGCCGTGCTCGCCCTCCTCGCGATGGTCCTCGGCCGCATGCTCGCGCCCGCGATGGTCGGCCTGGCGGTGGGCATCGAGCGCACCGCCCACGCGGTCGAGCTCGCAGGCGCCGGCGCCTCGCAGCTCTTCGCGATCGGCGCCATCGTGATGGCGATGGCGCTGATCAGCGCGGTCGTCCGGAGCCGCGTCCCCTACGCGCTGCGGATCGCGGCGATCGTCGCGGGGAGCTTCGTGATCCTCGTCGTCCTGCACGCGACGGTGCAGCGCGTGCCCGATCTCTCGGCCGCGCTCATCGGCGTGAGCGCGGCGATCCTCGCGCTCGGCAGCGCCTGGGAGGCGCTCCGCGTCCCGTTCATGCGGCCGGTCGCGGCCGCGCTCGGGCTCGTCGGGGCCTCCGCGCTCGTGCGGCTCACCGGCGTGCTCCTGGCGGTCTGGGCGAACGAGCGCGGCTCGAAGGCGCTCGCCGGCGCGACGAGCTCCGTCGCGACCGCCGCGTTCGCGCTCGACGCGCTGGCCGTCCTTACCGCGACCGTCGCGCTCGGCGCCGGCCGCGACGCGCGGTCGCGCGGCGCCGAGCAGCCCCGGCCGGGGCCACGCCTCGTGAGCCCGCTCTCGCTCGCGGCGCTCGCCGCGGCGCTGCTCGCCACGCGCGCGGCGCTCGCGGGCGCCGCGGAGGACGCATCGATGGTCGAGACGCTCTTCCGCCGCGCGCTCGACCGGCTGCTCACGCGCCCGGCGCCGGTCGTGCCGCTCTCGATGCAGGTCTTCGTGGCCGCGCTCTCGGTGGCGGTCGTCGCGCTCGCGCTGATCGCCCCGCCGCGGCTGCCGGCGCTGGGCGGCGCGCTCGCGCTGCTGCTCGTCGCGCGCAGCGCCCCCGAGGTGCCGCTCGGCGCGCTGTCGCTGGTGATCGCCGCGCTCTGCGTCGCGCTCGCCTCGCGCGACGAGCGCGGGTTCTGGGCGTCCGTGCTCGCGACCGAGCGGGAGCGCGCCCCGAGCGCGCTCCCGGGCGCCGGGAACCGGACCCCACCGGGCCCCACCGGCGGCGCCTCAGGTTGACGCGAGCGACGACACTCGTTAAGGACGCCCTCGCTGCGCGGAGGATCAGCGCGCGGCGTTCCACCTGCTGCTCGCCACCGGGATGACGTGGGAGCGTCCGGTCTCGCCGGCCTCGCCTCGCGCGGACCCGGAGGGGCGCGACCCAGGCTCGCGACAGCGCGCCAAGGGCCCGGGAGAGTCTCATGTACCCTCGCGATCTCGTCTCGCTCTCCGCTGTCTCGCTCGCCGCGTTGACGCTTGGCGTCGGGTGCCCCGACGAGCCTTCGAGACCCGCCGGCGGGGCGGCCGCGACCACCGCGACGGCGGCGGCGCCGACGGCATCGGCCGCGAAGCCGAGCGCGGAGCCCGCGGCGTCTCAGGCGCCGCACGTCAGCGGCCAGGCGGCGGCGCCGGCGGCGCCCGAGGGCAAGGGGACGATCAAGGGCGTCGTCAAATTCACCGGCAAGCCGGTCGAGATGAAGGTCCCGACCGCGCGCAAGGACGCCCCTGTCTGCCAGGACAAGGACATCGTGTACAACGCCGTCGTCGTCAACGACGGCAAGCTCAGGGACACCTTCGTCCGCATCGCGGTCGGGGGCGTGCCGGGGAACTGGAAGGCGCCCGACGCGCACGCGGTGGTCGACCAGAAGGACTGCATGTATGAGCCGCGCATCCAGGGCGTGGTCTCCGACCAGCAGGTCGACATCAAGAACAGCGACCGGACGCTGCACAATGTGCACACCTACAAGGGCTCTGAGACGCTGTTCAACCAGGCGCAGCCGAGGGGCGCCGAGCCGCTCACGAAGACGTGGAAGGACGGCATCATCAAGCTCACCTGCGACATCCACCCGTGGATGCGCGGCTTCGTCGTGGTGACGGATCACCCGTTCTTCGCCGTGAGCGGCGATGACGGCGCCTTCACCATCGAGAAGGTCCCTGCCGGCAAGTACAAGCTCGAGGCGTGGCACCCCCGCTACGGCCTGAAGACGGCCGAAGTCTCCGTTGCCGACGACAGGCCCGCCCAGGTCACGTTCTCGTACGCGGGCACCGAGCCCGAGCCGGCGGAGAACAAGGACGAGCTCAAGGGCCTCTGGTGAGCCTCCCGGCGCGAGGGGCGCGGACGGCGCCCGAGGTCGCCCGGCTGGCCCAGCGCGGCGCGAGCGGGGCTGACGATCGGCCCTGCCTGGATCTGCGGCGCTGCAGACGGGTGTTCGTCGCGACGGAGCCGCTGCGGCGCGCCGTGACCGTTGCCGAACGCCGGTTCGTTCCCTATCGGAATCGAGCGCGATCAACTGACGATCTCGACTCCCCGAGGCGCGTTGCGCGCGCTAGTCTCCCGGCCCAGATGCTGTTCTTCCCCGTCACCCTCGCTCCGGCGATGAAGTGGTTTTCCGGCCTGGCCATCCCTCGGCCAGGGATCTTCGGAGATGTCGCGCTGCCGCCGGGCGCGGGCGCCGGACACGACAGCGAGGTGTCCGCGTGACCATGAGCGCCGAACAGGTCACGGAGCGGGCCCCTGTGCCTTACGTCCGGCAGGCGGAGCCTTCAGCGAGCGATGGCGACGGCGCGCTCCACACGAGCGCGCGCCCGCTGCTCAAGGTAGCGGCCGATCTGGTGAGCCTCACCAAGCCGCGAATCACGCGGATGGTGGTGGCCACGATGCTCGGCGGCATGTGGGTCGCCAGCCGCTATCTGCGGTCCGGGCTGGCCGGAGAGGCCGCGATCGAGCGCGCGGCGGTCCCGACGACACAGCTCTTGCTGGCGTTGCTCGGGACGGTCCTCGTCGTGTCGGGCGCCAACGTGCTCAACATGTACCTCGAGCGCGACACCGATGTGCTGATGGAGCGGACGCGAAACCGCCCCCTGCCGGCGCGGCGGCTCGCGCCCGAGGTGGCGCTCTGGTTCGGGATCGCGCTGTCGGCCGCGTCGATTCCGCTGCTGTTCGTGTGGGTGAACGCGATAACGGCCGCGCTCGCCGCGCTGGCGCTGCTCAGCTACGTGCTCGTCTACACCCCGCTCAAGCGCCGGACGACGCTCGCGCTGCCGATCGGCGCGATCCCGGGCGCCATCCCTCCGCTGCTCGGGTGGACGAGCATCACCGGGCGTATCGACGTGCCCGGCTTCCTGCTGTTCGCCGTCATGTTCCTCTGGCAAATCCCGCATTTCCTGGCGATCGCGACGTTCCGTCGCGACGAGTACCGGCGCGCGGGGCTCAAGGTGCTGCCCGTCGAGAAGGGAGATCGCACAACGCGGCTCCACATGGTGGGCTATCTCGCGCTGCTCGTCCTCGCCTCGGTGCTCCTCGTGCCGCTCGGCGTCGGAGGTCCTGTCTATCTCGGCGCCGCGATCGTCCTCGGCGGCGCCTTCTTCGGCGTCGGCGCCTACGGGCTCCGCGCCGGCACCGGCAACCGCTGGGCCCGCGGGGTCTTCGTCTCCTCCATGGTGTATCTGGTGCTCCTCTTCGCCGCGATGATGATCGGCGCATGAGCGGAGCCCGCCGGCTTGACGCGCTGGGCACCGGCTCCTAAGCGTCGCCGGATGGCGTCCATGGAGCCGACGCGCCAGGCCAACGGCGCTCCTCCTCTCACGGAGGTCGAGCAACCGACCAGCCAGCCGCTTCCGTCGGAGCGCGGTCACGACCAGCGGCCCCGGCGCGCGGCGCTCGGCGGCAGGCCGCTCCTCTGGATCGCGCTCACCTCGCTCGCCGGGCTCGTCGCGCTCTTCTTCGTCAGCCGCGCCGTCCGGAGCCACGCCGCCGAGCCGCCCGCGATCCGCATCCCGCTGCCGGCCTTCGAGCTGACGGACCAGCGGGGCCAGCGGTTCGGCCTGGAGCAGCTCCGGGGCCGCGTGTGGATCGCGGACTTCATCTTCACGACCTGCCCGACCGTCTGCCCCAAGCTCACGCAGCGCATGAAGGAGATCGAGCAACGGAGCCGCGATCTCGGCGGCGCGCTGCACCTCGCCACCTTCACCGTCGACCCGGAGAACGACACGCCGGAGGTGCTCGCGCAGTACGCTGCGTCGCAGGGGCTCCCGCTCGAGCGGTGGACGCTGCTGACAGGCCCTCTCGATCAGATAGAGTCGACGATCGTCAAGGGCTTCAAGATCGCGATGGGCAAGAAGGAGTCGAGCCCCGGCCTCTTCAGCATCTTCCACGGCGAGCGTCTGGTGCTGGTCGACCAGGAGGGCGTGATCCGCGGCTACTACGAGGCGAACGACGAGGGCATCCCCGCGATCTTGCGCGACGCCCGCGCCCTCGTGAAGTAGCGGCGGCCGCCCGGGATCGCCTCACACAGCGATCGCGAGCCGCTTGATCATCTTCTGCAGGCCGAAGCGCGACAGCCCCAGCAGCCTGGCGGCCTGCGTCTGGTTCCCGCGCGTGCGCGCGAGCGCGTCGCGCACGAGCTCCGTCTCCAGCGCGTCGATGCGCGCCCGCACGTTGAGGCCGAGCTCGCGCGGCGCCGCGCCGCCGTGCGCGATCTCCGGCGAGAGGTGCTCCCGGTCGATGGTCCCATCGCAGAGCACGAGCGCCCGCCGGATCTCGTTCTCCAGCTGGCGCACGTTGCCGGGCCACCCGTGGGCCGAGAGCCGATCCATCGCCGCGCGCGTGACCCGGACCGGGCCGCGGCTGTGCTTGGCGAGGAGGTGCTGGACGACGAGCGGCACGTCCGTCGCGCGCTCGCGCAGCGGTGGCACCCGGATCGTGATGATGTTCAGCCTGTAGAGAAGATCCTCGCGGAAGGCGCGCGCGCGGACGAGCGCCTCCAGATCGCGGTGCGTCGCGGCGATGACGCGCACGTCGACCTTGCGCGCCCGCTCCGAGCCGAGGGGCCGCACGAGGCCGTCCTCGAGGACGCGCAGCAGCTTCGTCTGCATGCCGAGGCTCATCTCGCCGATCTCGTCGAGGAACAGCGTGCCCCGATCCGCCACCTCGAAGAGCCCGGCGCGCGGCCGCTCCGCGCCCGTGAATGCGCCGCGCACGTGGCCGAAGAGCGCCGACTCGAGCAGCCCCTCCGGGATCGCGCCGCAGTTCTCCGTCACGAACGGGTGCGCCGCGCGCGACCCGTTCTGGTGGATGGCGCGCGCCACGAGCTCCTTGCCGCTGCCGGACTCGCCGGAGATGAGCACCGGCACGTCCGACGCTGTCACGCGGTCGACGAGGCGCAGCATCGCGCGTACGGGCTCGCTCTCGCCGACGATGGCGTCGTACCGGAAGCGCGTGTCGCGGCCGCCGCGCGCTCTGGCCAGCTCCAGCGCCGCCACATCGAGCTCCGCCTCGCGCCGCGCGAGCTCCTCGGCGAGCCGCGATGAGGCGCGCTCCGCGCGGCGAGCGGCGCGGCGCAGCTCCACCTGCGCGCGCGCGTCCGCGATCGCGAGCGCCGCGACCGACGCGATGGTGCGCGCCCACCGCAGCTCCTGCGCCCCGAACGCGCCGCGGCGCACGCGATCGTCCAGGTAGACGACCCCGAGCGCCTCGCCGCGCGCGATGAGCGGAACGGCCAGCACGCTCCGGAGCTTCAGCGCGTGCACGCTGCGGTGCACGCTCGGCAGCTCCCCCGCCGCGTCGACGGCGATCACCGGCTCGCGCGCCTCCAGGGCGCGGCGCGCGAGCGTCTGCGACAGCTCGAGCTGCTCGGCGCCGAGGCGGGAGCGCGCCAGGTTGCGCGCGGCCCGCGGGACGAGCCGCCCGTTCGGGGCGCGCAGGAGCAGGAGCCCCCGCTCGACCCCCGTCCAGAGCACGAGCGCGTCGACGACCCTGTCGAGCAGCGGCGCGAGCCGCTCGCGCTCGCCGAGCGCGCCGACGAGCGCCTCCAGATCGCGCGCCTGCNCGCCGACGAGCGCCTCCAGATCGCGCGCCTGCTCGGGCCGGAGCCCGCTCTCCGGCAGCGCCCGCGCGCGGGCGACCCACGGCAGCGACCGGACCGCGGCGGCGATCTCCGGCGCGCCGGGCGATGCGGCGGAGGCCGCGGCCGAGCCCGCGTCGGCGT
>NZ_JEMA01000614.1 GCF_001589285.1 Sorangium cellulosum
CTACGCCGCGGCCGCCGGCTCGGCCGCGGGCACGCCCGCGCCGCTCGCGCCCGCCGCCTCGAGGGGCGCGTCCTCCAGCGCGGCCGCGATGACCTGGCTCATGTCCTCGACGAAGATGAGCTCCAGCTCCGCCCGCACCTCCTTCGGGATCTCCTCGGCGTCGCGCGCGTTCTTCTGCGGCAGGACGATCCGCGTGATGCCGGCGCGGTGCGCCGCGAGCACCTTGGACTTGATGCCGCCCACCGGGAGCACCCGGCCGCGCAGCGTGCACTCGCCCGTCATCGCCGTGTCGGAGCGCACCCGCCGCCCGGAGAGGAGCGACGTGAGCGCCGTGAACATCGTCACGCCCGCGGAAGGGCCGTCCTTGGGCACGCCGCCCGCGGGGACGTGGATGTGCAGGTCCTCGGTCTCGAGCTTCGCCGTGTCGACGCCGAGCTCGCCGGCGTGGCTGCGCACGTAGGAGAGCGCCGCCCTCGCCGACTCCTTCATCACGTCGCCGAGCTGACCCGTGATCTCGACCCTCCCCTTCCCCGGCATCCGCGAGGTCTCGATGAACAGGATGTCCCCGCCCACCGGCGTCCAGGCCAGCCCCGTCGCGACGCCAGGCACGCTCGTGCGCTCGGCGACGTCGCTGAAGAACCGGACCTTGCCGAGGTACTTGCCGAGATCGTGCGCCTCGACGACCAGGCGCGGGGCCTTGCCGTCCGCGGCGCGCGCGACCTCGAGCGCGACCGCCCGGCACAGCTTCTTGATCTCGCGGCCGAGCTGCCTCACCCCGGCCTCGCGCGTGTAGTCGCGCACGATCGCGGCGAGCGCGTCGTCCGTGATCGTGAGCAGCGCCGGATCGATCGCGTGCTCCTCGATCTGCTTCGGGACGAGGTGCGACCGCGCGATCGCGATCTTCTCGTCCGGCGTGTAGCCGGACAGCTCGATGACCTCGAGCCGGTCCCGGAGCGGCGCGGAGAGCGCGCCGAGATCGTTCACCGTGCAGAGGAAGACGACCTCGGACAGATCGAACGGGAGCTCCATGTAGTGGTCGACGAACGTCCGGTTCTGCTCGGGATCGAGCACCTCCAGGAGCGCCGCCTCGGGCGAGCCGCGCCACCCGGCGCCGAGCTTGTCGACCTCGTCGAGGAGCACGACCGGGTTCTTCACCTTCGCCTTCTTCAGCGCGTGCACGATGCGCCCGGGCAGCGCGCCGACGTACGTCCTCCGGTGGCCGCGCAGCTCCGCCTCGTCGTGCACGCCGCCGAGCGAGATGCGCACGAACGGGCGGCCGGTGGCGTCGGCGATCGACTGGCCGAGCGACGTCTTGCCCACGCCGGGCGGGCCCGCGAAGCAGAGGATCGTCGCGCGGGGCTGGCCTGTCAGCTTGAGCACCGCCATGTGCTCCAGGATGCGGCGCTTCACGTCGTCGAGGCCGCGGTGGTCCTCGTCGAGCTTCGCCTGGACGGCGTCGAGGTCGTCCTTCACCGCCGCCCGCGCGCTCCACGGGAGATCGGCGATCCACTCGAGGTAGGTGCGGATCACGTTGTGCTCCGCGCTCTGCGGGCCGACCGCTTCGAGCCGGCGGAGCTCCCGATCGGCGACAGCGCGCGCCTCCTCGGGGAGGCCGGCCTCGTCGAGGCGCCGGCGGAGGATCGACAGCTCGTCCTCGCCCTGCTCGCCGCCCGCGAGCTCCTTCTGGATGGCGCGGAGCTGCTCGCGGAGGATCGCCTCGCGCTGCCCCTTGCCGAGCTCGCGCCGCACGTCGCCGTCGATCTTCTTCTTCAGGTCGGCGAGGGCGGCCGCCTCGGAGAGCAAGGCGGCGACCTTCTGGAGCCGCGGCGCGACGCGGAGCTCGGCGAGCACCTCCATCTCCTTGTCGGTGGGGAGGCCGAGCGCGCCGGCGATCTGATCGGCGAGCAGGCCCGGCTCGGCGCGGCTCGTGGCGGCGATCTCGGCGAGGTTGGTCGCGAGCCTCGGGCCGATCTCGCGGGCGCGCTCGCGCACCGACGCGGCGAGCAGGCGCGCCTCCTCGGCGTCGCCGAGGAACTCGGGCGCGACGGCGCCCTCGGCCCGCCAGTACGGCTCGGTGTCGGTGTCGACGAGCGCGGTGAGCGCGAAGCGATCGAGCCCCTCGATCACCAGGCGGAAGCCGTTCGAGACGCGCGTGACGTCGACGACCCGGGCGAACGTGCCGATGTCGTGGAGGTCCTCGCGCCGGGGATCCTCGCGCTTCGGATCGCGCTGCGCGATGACGCCGATCACGTCGCCGGCGTGCACGCCGTTGAGCAGCGCCACCGAGCGGGCGCGGCCCACCGGGAGCGTGAGCACGGTGCCGGGGAAGAGCACGCCCGTGCGGAGCGGGAGCAGGGGAAATGGAGAGCGAGGCGCGCTGGCGCCGCTGCGAAGCTGGCTCATGCGGACTCCTGTGGCAGAGGTCGGCTCGCGCCATCCCTGCCGGAATCGATGGACGGTTTGGTGGATGAGGTGCGCCGCGCCTCCGCCGGTCAGGGCGGCGCGCGGCGCGCGGATGGGAGGCTCACGTAGACCGCCGCGAGCGACCGCTCGGGCGAGCTCCATGAATCGATGAACGAAAAGTAAATTCGTTCACGCGCCCGTCAACCCGCCACCGACGAGCACGGTGCCCGGGACCAGCGAGACGGCGCGCCGGGCGAGGCGCCCGGGTCAGAGCGCCTGCACGCCGAGCACCACGCCGGGCCAGGCGCGCTGGCTGAAGGAGTCGTCGATGTGGAGCGGGATGCTGCCGTAGGGGCTCAGGCCGGCGTCCTCGGGGGTCTCGCCGAACGCGACGTTGTAGCTGGGGCCGCCGAAGATCGCGAACCTGGGGAGGAGACGGAGGCCGAGGAGCGCGCGCGCCTGCGTCAGCACGGCCGTGGGCTTGAGCACGGAGGGCTCGTGGAGCGAGTACCCGAGCACGTCCAGGTCGGCATACACGCGCTCGCCGAGGGAGATGCGGCCGCCGAGGCCGAGCGCATACGCGAGGAGCGGGCGGTCGCCGAAGAGGCGCACGCCGATACCGTAGACGTTGTGGAAGTGATCGCTGCCGTGCTTGATGCCGGCCATGGCGAGGCCCGACTCGGTGCCCCAGGCGTCGATGTGGAGGCGGCCGTCGCGGATGATGTTGAAGAGCCCGAGCGAGAAAGGCGACTCGTCGGCGTAGTTGACCAGGCCGATCTGCGCGCCGCGCACCTTGCCTGTGGACACGTTGAGGATCCCGATCTGGGCGCCCGTCGACTCGCCGGCGGCGACGTTGGCGAGGCTGATCTGGAGGTCGCTCGTCTTGCCCGCGGCGACGTTGGCGAGGCCGACCTGCACGTCGGTCGACTCGCCCACGGCGACGTTGGCCAGGCCGACCTGCACGTCGGTCGACGGGCTCACGGCGAGGTTGGCGACGCCGACCTGCACGTCGGTCGACTCGCCAACGGCGGCGTTGGCCACGCCGAGCTGCGCGCCGTCCACGGCGCCGAGGGCGACGCTCAGCACGCCGCCCTGCACGCCCGTGACCGGACCGGTGGCGAGGTTGAACGGGCCGATCTGCGCGCCGCGCAGCGACGTGGCGAGGTTGAGCCCGGCGGTGATCTGCGCGCCGCGCGCGGGGCCGAGCACGATGTTGGCGGCGGAGGAGAGCTGCACGCCGCACAGGAAGGACGAGAGGATGTTGACGCCCGCGCCGAGCTCGACGCCCGTGACACCCGCCGTGTAGCTGCCCACGAGGTTCAGCGAGTAGCGGCGGACGACGTTGGTGCCGGTGACCGTGGAGGAGCCGACCAGGGGGACGACGTCGCCGCCGAGGAGGACTGTCTCCGCGCCGGGGAGGGCGCAGGGAGGAGGCGCCGGCGCGGGGCGCGCCGGCCGAGACGGCGGCCTCGCGTTGCCCGCGGCAGGCGCTGCCGGGGGCGCCGGAGGCGCCGCGGCCGGCTCGTCGGACGGGCGCTTGCCAAGCGCGGCGGCGAGCTCGGCGGCCTCGTCGCGGACGAGGTTGCCCGCGAGCAGCGCGATCGCCTCGGCGGCGCGATCGGGATCCTCGGGGACGTCGATCGTGCGCCCGATGTGGCGGCCGTCGCCGGCGCTGTACGTCAGCGTGACGCGGCCGTCGGCCTCGCCGCGGAGGACCAGCGTGGGGCGCTCGGAGCTCGCCGCGTCGACCACCGTGACGGGGCCGCCGAGCTCGCGCCCGAGCGCCGCGCGCACCGCCTCGGGATCGAGCGTCCACCCGGCGCCGTCGACGACGAGATCGACGCCGGCGGCGCTCGGCGCGGCGGCGAGGGCGCCCGCGGGGAGCGCGGAGGTCGCGGCGAACACGCCCGCGGCCGCGAGCGCGCGCAGCAGGAGGACGCCCGCGCCGAGGACGGCGCCGCGCGTGGAGGCCTTCCGAAGGGCGCGCGGGAGGCCGCCCCGAGGTGCGAGGTGAGGAGCGGTGTCGGGTGTGTTCATCGACCGTGCAGTGCCCGCTCGAGGCGCGTTCGTTCACGCGCGCCGGGCGAGACGATCACTCGCTCGCGCTGCTCATCGCATCGAGCAAGGAGCGCGACTCGGTCTGACGGTAGCCGCCGAAGGCGCCCTGCGCGAACGGCTCGAGCGCGCGCCGCGCCTCGTCGGCGCGGCCGAGGCGCACCAGGCAGAGGGCGCGGTTGTACTGCGCCTCGACAGCGAAGCGGCCGCGCGGCGCGGCGGCGAGGTAGTCGTTCCAGGCGTCGAGCGCCGCGGCGGGGTTGCGATCGACGAAGTGCGCGCGGTGCGCGGCCTGGTAGAGCGCGTCGGCGTCGGGCCCGGCGGGCGGACGCTGGACGGCCTGCGGATCGCCCGCCGGCGGCCGCGAGGCCTTCGTGGAGCTCGCGGCGCTCGGCGCGATCGACGACGATCGCNCGTGGAGCTCGCGGCGCTCGGCGCGATCGACGACGATCGCGCGGGCGGCGCGACAGCCACGAC
>NZ_JEMA01000615.1 GCF_001589285.1 Sorangium cellulosum
ACGCGCTCGAGCAGGGGTCGAGCCTCGGGCGCGACGCGTGGCGGAGGCTCCGCAAGAACCGCGCGGCTGTCGTCTGCGGCGTCGTGCTCGTCGCGATGGTCGTCGCCTGCGTCCTCGTCCCCGAGCTCTCGAGCTACCAGTACGACAAGGCCGACCTCAAGCTCGGCGCGCAGCCGCCGTCGCTCGACCACTGGATGGGCACCGACTACTTCGGCCGCGACATGATGGCGCGCGTCTTCTTCGGCGGGCGCATCTCGTTCGCCGTCGGCGTCGTCGCCACGCTCGTGAGCTTCGTCATCGGCGTGAGCTGGGGCGGCGTCGCCGGCTACTTCGGCGGCAAGGTCGACGCGATCATGATGCGCATCGTGGACGTGCTCTACACGTTCCCGTTCCTCATCCTGGTCATCCTGCTCATGGTCTTCTTCGCGAACGACCAGACCGTCCTCTACCGCGCCTGGAAGGCCGTGCTCGGCCTCGCCGTCAAGGACCCGTCCGACCCGAGCTATTTCCCCATCTTCCAGATCGTCGTCGTCTTCGGGGCGCTCGGCGGCATCTCGTGGCTCACGATGGCCCGCATCGTCCGCGGCCAGGTGATCGCGCTGCGCGGCCAGCCGTTCATCGAGTCGGCGCGCTCGATCGGCGTCGGCCACGCCGCGCTGATCTTCCGGCACCTCGTGCCGAACGCGCTCGGCCCGATCATCGTCTACACGACGCTGACGATCCCCGAGGTGATGATGACCGAGGCGTTCCTCAGCTTCCTCGGCCTCGGCACGCAGGAGCCGCTCTCGAGCTGGGGGCTGCTCGCGTCCACGGGCGCCGACGCGATGGACCTCTACCCCTGGCAGCTCATCTTCCCGGCGCTCATGCTGGCGCTCACGCTGATCTGCTTCAACTTCCTCGGCGACGGGCTCCGCGACGCCCTCGATCCACGCATCCGAAAGGACTGAAGGGCCGCGCCGATCCACGCCGCGCGCGCGCCCAGACGAACCATGCTGATCGAGGTCAAGAACCTGAAGACCCACTTCTTCACCGAGGAAGGGGTGGTCCGCGCCGTCGACGGCATCTCCTTCAGCGTCGACCGCGGCGAGGTGCTCGGGATCGTCGGCGAGTCCGGCTCGGGCAAGAGCGTCACGAGCCTGTCGCTCCTGCGGCTCATCCCCGATCCGCCGGGCCGGATCGTCGGCGGCCAGATCCTGCTCGAGTCCGAGCGGGGCATCGTCGAGGACCTCGCCGGGGCGAGCGAGGCGCGGATGGAGCGCATCCGCGGCGACCGGATCGCGATGATCTTCCAGGACCCGATGACGTCGCTGAACCCGTACCTGCGGGTGAGCGAGCAGCTCATCGAGGTGCTGGAGCTGCACCGCGGGATGGCGCGCGCCGAGGCCCGCCGGCGCAGCGTCGAAATCCTCCAGGCGGTGGGCATCCCCGCGGCGGCGTCGCGGATCGACGACTACCCGCACCAGCTCTCGGGCGGGATGCGGCAGCGCGTGATGATCGCGATGGCGCTGCTCTGCGACCCCGACCTGCTCATCGCGGACGAGCCGACGACGGCGCTCGACGTCACGATCCAGGCGCAGATCCTCGACCTCATCCGCGAGCGCAAGGAGGCGCTCGGCGCGGCCGTCCTGCTCATCACGCACGACCTCGGCGTCGTCGCGAAGATGGCCGACCGCGTCGCTGTCATGTACGCCGGGCGCATCGTCGAGGAGGGGCCGGTCGGCGCGATCTTCCACGCCCCGAGGCACCCGTACACGATCGGCCTGTCGCGCTCGATCCCGCGGCTCGACGACGCGCGCGGCGCGGATCTCGTCCCCATCCCCGGGATGCCGCCGTCGCTCGCGCGCCTGCCGCCGGGCTGCCCGTTCCACCCGCGCTGCGCGCACGCTGTCGCCGTGTGCCGGGAGGAGGCGCCGCTGCCGCGCGTCGTCTCGGGCGAGGGCGACAGGAGGGCGCTGCACGTCGTGCGGTGCCACGTCGAGGACGTCTCCGGAGGAGCGCCATGACCACCGCCGCCGTCACCCCCGCGCCCCGGGGCGCCCCGCTGCTGTCGGTGCGCGATCTCAAGATCCACTTCCCTGTGCGCCGCGGCCTGCTCCAGCGGCAGGTAGGCACGGTGCGCGCTGTCGACGGCGTCTCGTTCGACGTCGATCGCGGCGCGACGCTGGGCCTCGTCGGCGAGTCCGGCTGCGGCAAGTCGACGACGGGGCGGGGGATCCTCCGCCTCGTGCCGCCGACGTCGGGGAGCGTGAAGATCGACGGCCGGGAGATCCTGACGCTCGACCCGCGCGCCCTGCGCAAGGCGCGCCGCGAGATGCAGATGATCTTCCAGGACCCGTACGCGAGCCTGAACCCGCGCATGACGGTCCACGACCTCGTCGCCGAGCCGCTCTTCACCCACGATCTCGTGGGGTCGCGCGACGAGGCGCTCCGCGAGGTGGCGCGCCTGATGGAGATGGTGGGGCTCTCGTCGTCGTACATGCGGCGCTACCCGCACGAGTTCTCCGGCGGCCAGCGGCAGCGGATCGGCATCGCCCGCGCGCTCGCCCTGAACCCGAAGCTCGTGATCGCGGACGAGCCGGTCAGCGCGCTCGACGTGAGCATCCAGGCGCAGATCGTCAACCTGCTCGCCTCCCTCCAGCGCGAGCTCTCGCTCACGTACGTGTTCGTGGCGCACGACCTCGCGGTGGTCCGCCACCTGTCAAGCGAGATCGCGGTGATGTACCTCGGTCGGATCGTCGAGCGCGCTCGACCCGACGCGCTGTTCCGCTCATCGCAGCATCCGTATACGCAGGCGCTGCTCTCGGCGATCCCGGTCCCCGATCCCGACGTGGAGCGCAAGCGGCGCCGCTTGACGCTGGTCGGGGAGGTGCCGAGTCCGCTGAACCCGCCCTCGGGGTGCCATTTTCACACCCGCTGTCCTTATGCGATGGAGCGGTGCAGCATCGAGGCGCCTCTGCTGGAAGAGCGACGTCCCGGACACTGGGCTGCTTGCCACCTCGCGAAGTTACCCACCGCACCTACGCATCCGTAGGGTGATCCGGCGGCGTGTGGCGCCCGACATCGTTGAGCTCGCTGTCCAGACATGACGGGGAATGTCCGATGACAGGATTTTCCTGACCTCTGTTTGGGGCAGGGAGGTTAGGATCCTTGGACCGATGCCGCGAATTTCTGACGCCACGCTTCGCGCCCAGATCCCGACGGCCCTTCTCATCGGCGGCGATCAGGCGCTGCTCGAGCGCTGCCAGGCGGCGGCGATGGATGTCGGGATCATCGTCAAGGCGTGTCCGGTCTCGATGGCCGCGGCGCTCGCGGAGGAGCGAAGGCCGGTGGCCATCGTTGTCACGTCGTCGACCTATGCGCTCTCGCCGGAGGCGTTCGAGGACATCGCGCGCGAGGTGCTCAGCACGCTCGTCCGCGTCGACGAGGCGCTGACGGACGACGAGCTCGGGGCGATGCTGACGACGGCGTCGCGCGAGAGCCGCAAGCAGCGCACGAGGCAGCTCACGCCGGGGCGCTACTCGCTGATGCCGGCGGACGACGGCGCCTCCGGGCCGCGCTCCGAGCGGTGGAGCATCGGCAGGATGACGGCGGACGCGTCGTCGCGGCGCGACGCCGAGGCGACGCCGCTGCCGCGCTCGGGGCCGCGGAGCGCGGGCGCGCAGGAGCACGCGTACCGCGAGCGCGTGGCGACCGCGGTGTCCGCGCAGCGGCCGGCGGAGGCGGCGACGCCGCGATCGGAGCGGATCGGGGTCATGTCGGGGTTCGGGGCGGGGCCGTCCTCGTCGCGACCACGGCGCGACCCGCCGGCGCCGGCCGGCGTGGCGCACGCGCCGCGGGATACGCCGGTGCCGCCGCAGCCGCCGNCGCACGCGCCGCGGGATACGCCGGTGCCGCCGCAGCCGCCGGCGCGGGCGTCGCTGCGGCGGGATACGCCGGTGGCGGGCTCACAGCCGGTCGGGGGGTATCCGGCGCGGGAGATGCCGCCCGCGGCGCCGTATGCGCGGCGAGATACGCCGGCGCCGATCACGCAGCGGGCCGGGGGGTATCCGCGGCACGAGGCGCAGGCGGCGGCGACGGGCGCGCGACGGGAGATGCTGGCGCCGTCGTCGTGGCCGAGGGCGCCGTCGTCGCGACCTGCGGCGCCGTCGTCGCGACCCG